>JAIXPM010000127.1 GCA_027486275.1 Sphingomonadales bacterium
CGATTCGATCGTGCGCGGCACCACATCGGTCAAGATCGTGCAGATGCTGCGCGAAGCCGGCGCCGAAGAAGTGCATATGCGCATCGCCAGCCCGCCGACACGGCACAGCTGCTTCTATGGCGTCGACACGCCGGAACGATCCAAGCTGCTGGCCGCCCAGATGGATGTCGAGCGGATGCGCGATTATATCAAGGTGGACAGCCTGTCGTTCCTGTCGATCGACGGCCTCTATCGCGCCGTGGGTGAACCCACCCGCGACGAGCACGCGCCGCAATATTGCGACGCCTGCTTCACCGGCGATTACCCGACGCGGCTGACCGACCAGGAAGAAGTGGAAGTGCCGGACCAGCTGAGCCTGCTGGCCGAGCGGGTGATCTAGCGCGCACAGCTTCCCCTCGAGGCTGTCTTATGGCAGTCAGAAACACAGAGCTTGTCAGGTGGCGACGATACGACGCCGCGCGCAATGCGGCCGAGCGGCATCATCATTATGGCGCTTGCGTCGCGCCAAAGCGCCGACGCTGCCAAACCCCAGAACCAGCATAAGCCACGCATGCGGTTCTGGGATGGCGGACGGGTTGCCAAGCGAAAATCCACCGCGGGTTTCGAACGGATTCACGCTCAGCGTGATGGACGCCAGTCCAACTGGCAGGTCGAAGCGAAGATCGGCCCGCCTGAACAGGTGAGGGTGGTTGCCCGGATCTGAAAGGCTGATCTGGCCGAATTCCGACAGCCGCCAAATGCTGTTGCCATTGCTGAACGCAAGGTCGTAGCCACCAAATGACAGAAACGAAAAAGCCGCACTCTCACTGGTGCCCGTAAAAGTGAGGCCGGCGCGAAAATCTCCGTCGGCACCCACAACGCCAAAAAACAATCCAATTGGCCCCGCATAGGCGAGATTTGCAAGCATTGCAGCCGAAGACAACACGTCAGGATCTGAAAAACTGGTAGACTTCTTGTACACGCCAAGGCGATCTTCGTTCCAGATGTATTCTGGAGTAAACGTTGAAATATTGGAAAAATTATTATTCATTATACCAGCATCTGTGAGACCAAAATTCCAGACACTTGTCCTATTTTGAATGCGGGTTACGCCTTCTGACATTTTGTTGGGTGGAGAATTTCTGTTGTGCTGAAGGCCAAAGCCATGACCTGTTTCGTGGCCAGCATGCTTGCCAAGCGCGTTCACCTTCTCATTTGAAGGAATATCTGCGAAATTCTTGTAGGATCCTTCATAAACGATGGAAATTTTTTTGGCGATCGTTACGCCACCCTCGCTAAGACTGTAGCCTTCTACATGTGCGCCGGCGGCGCGTTTGCCGCCGTCGACGAATTGACCGCCATTGTCAGGATTGCCGTCGACAATCACGACGTGATCCCCCGCTTTGCCGTCGATCACCTTCACTTTTCCCGGCCCGACACCGCTATCATAATTGCGCTGCACGTCGGCCACCAAGGCGGCCCGCTCTGCCGGCGTTAGCGTGCTCTTGCGCACATTTCTCAGAATTACCGGGCCTTGCGGGCCGTTGATGCCGACACTGTCATTGCGATCAAAATCGATGGCGATAACGAACTGTGCCCAGGCAGATGCGGCATGACACATTGCAACTGCCGCCAACAATATTCTCCAGCGTGTCATAGCGGGTCACCTTAAGGGCTCGAAACATGCCGTTCAGGATAATGGGGCCTTTTGCATGTGCCTATCCGGGACATGCCTGAGCCAGCGCGGGGCAACACGGCTGCAAGAATGGACCGGCTGGGTGCCATGTTCTCTGGACAGCTTCCGTACGCGAAGGGACACGGAACATGGCAACCCCTTGCCCTGTCATCCCCGCCCCCTTAAGGCACCCCGATGACCGAGATTTCTGCCAAAAAACTCGCCCTTGTTACCGGCGCCAGCCGCGGCATTGGCGCGGCCACGGCCGAAATGCTGGCCCGCGAAGGCTGGCATGTGATCATCACCGCCCGCACCGAAGCCGGGCTGGCCGAGCTGGACGACCGCATCCACAAGGCCGGCGGCAGCGCCACCATCGCGCCGTTCGATCTGGCCGATTATGACGCCATCGACCGGCTGGGCAGTGCCATCGGCGCGCGCTGGGGCCGGCTGGATGCGCTGATCCTCAATGCGGCGCAGCTGGGCACGCTGGCGCCGGTGCCGCATCTTGATCTGAAGGAATGGGACAAGCTGATTGCGCTCAATCTCACCGCCAACATGCGGCTGATCCGGGCGCTTGATCCCTGGCTGCGCCAATCGGCGGCGGGCCATGTCGTGGCCGTCACATCGTCGGTGGCCGCCAGCCCACGCGCCTATTGGGGCGGCTATGCCGCGACCAAGGCGGCGCTGGAAAATCTGGTGGCAACCTATGGGGAAGAGGTGAAGAACGTTTCCCCGATCCGCACGCACATCATTGACCCCGGCGCCACCCGCACCGTGATGCGCGCCCGTGCCTATCCGGGGGAAGATCCGGCAAGGCTGAAGCCGCCGGAAGATGCGGCGCGGCTGATCCTCGATCGACTGGGCTGACCCGCGCCACTCAGGCTGCGCGGCTGGTCTTGCGCAGTTTTTCCAGTTTCTTCAGCAGCATGTCGCGCTTCAGCTTGCTGAGGTGATCGATGAACAGCACGCCGTTCAGATGGTCCATCTCGTGCTGCAGGCAGGTGGCGAGCAGTCCATCAAGCTTCTCGTCGTGGGCCTTGCCCTGCTCGTCGAGCCATTTGACCTGGATTTCGGCCGGGCGCTGCACATCGGCATACATTTCCGGGACCGACAGGCAGCCTTCCTGATAGACCGACAGCTCGTCGGATTCCCAAATGATCTCCGGGTTGATGAACACGCGCGGCTCTTTCACGCGCACGATCTTTTCGGGATCAGCGTCTTCCGGCGTGTCATCGGCTTCGCGCTGCAGATCGATCACCAGGATGCGTTCCGCCACGCCCACCTGGATGGCGGCCAGGCCGATGCCCGGCGCGTCATACATGGTCTCGAACATGTCGGCGATCAGCGTGCGGTGCGCGTCGGTGACGGCGTCCACGGGCGTGCTGATCTGCTTCAGCCGGGCGTCGGGCGTTTCGATGATGGGGAGGATGGCCATGGGCGGCACGTATGGTGCAGGCGGCGGGGCGTCAAGGGCTGCGGCAATTCACGGGCACACCCATGAGTCACAGCTTTTCAGCCGGGCGCGGTGCGGGCAAGGTGGTGTTGACCACGAAAACCAAGGGGAAGATGACATGAACCGACTGGCAGGCAAGGTGGCACTGATCACTGGCGCAGCGCAGGGCCTGGGCGAGGCGATGGCCCGCCGCATGGTGGAAGAAGGCGCCCGCGTGGTGCTGACCGACATCAACGAAGCCGGCGTGAAGGCCGTGGCGGCCAGCATCGGTGATGCCGCGGTGGCCTGCCGCCATGATGTGACCAGCCCCGAAGACTGGGCCGCTGCTGTTGCCTTTGCCGAGGAAAAGTTCGGCGGATTCCACGTGCTGGTCAACAATGCCGGCATCGCGGCAGGTTCAACGGTAGAGGCCACCGATTTCGACACGTGGAAGCGCGTGCATTCGATCGATCTCGACAGCGTGTTCCTGGGCTGCAAGCTGAGCCTGCCGACCATGGCGCGCACCGTGCGCGAAACCGATGTGCGCGGCAGCATCATCAATCTTTCCAGCATCGCCGGCGTGATCGCCGCCCACAACAGCGCCGCCTACAACAGCGCCAAGGCCGCCGTGCGCCACCTGACCAAGAGCGTGGCGCTGCACTGTGCCAAGCAGAAATATCGCATCACCTGCAACAGCATCCACCCGGTGTTCATCGACACGCCGATCCTGAAGGGCATCACCAACGCCATGGGCCGCGAGGCGGGGCTGGAGAAACTGGGCCGGCAGATCCCGCTCGGCGCGGTGGGGGAACCCGATGATATCGCCTGGGCTGCCGTCTATCTGGCCAGCGACGAAGCCAAGATGGTGACTGGCCATGGCCTGTACGTGGATGGCGGCATCAGCGCGATGTGAGGCACTGGCCGGGAACCGGCAGGCCTGACGCAAAATGAACTATTGGTAAAGTAATGGTAATGGCTTGCGGTTGAACGGCCGGCCGTTAATGCAGGAAGGGGATCAGGGCTTGGGGGTGGCGTGTTCAGTGCCAATGACATGCAGACTCGCAACGTGTTGCCAGACGTGCATTTTGCGCTTCCGGCGCCACAATTGGGGCCACTGATCACCACTTATTATGGCGTTTCAACGCCGGTCGCGCTGGAAGATCATCTCCATCCCGAATGGGGCAATATCCGTTTCACCATCACCGGCGAATGGACGGTGGAACGGCCCGGCTCCACCGATCCCACCGGAACGCGCGGCGCCCTGTTTGGGCCCACAGATCGCACCGCCATTGTCCGTTCGGCTGGTCCGGGCCGCACAGTGGGTGCGGGACTCACGGCGATGGGCTGGGCGACGCTGGTACAGCGGTCAGCGCATGAACATGCCAACCGCATCCACGATCTGGCCAATATCTACGGGCCCAGTGCCGAGCGCTTGTGGGCCGATCTGTGCACCAGTGATTGGGAAGGCTGCTGCGCGCTGTTCGATCGGTTTTTCGGCGAACTGGCTGTTGCCGCACCGCCGCCTGAACCGTTGATCGAACGGGTTGAGCAGGCGCTGGTGAGTGGCAACATCGATACGGTGCAGGATTTCGCCCACGAACTGGCCATGACGGAGCGCACCCTGGCGCGCCTGTGCCAACGCGCTTTCGGCTTTTCGCCCAAGCAGTTGCTGCGCCGCCAGCGCTTCCTGCGCACGCTGGCCCAGATCGGCGACAGGCTCGACCAGCCGTTGGCGACGTTGCTCGACGGCGGTTATTATGACCAGTCGCACTTCATCCGGGAATTCAGGGCCTATATGGGCATGACGCCGCTGGCCTATTTCAACAGTCCGCGCCAGATGATGCGGCGAGCCGGCG
This sequence comes from Sphingomonadales bacterium, assembly GCA_027486275.1. The sequence continues at coordinate 4,943 of JAIXPM010000127.1, forward strand.
CCGAACGGTTGCGCACCGCTGGCGCCCGCGTACAAGGCCTGCACCAGCAGGGCTGATTCAGCGGCCCATCAGCCATTCGCCCAGCGTGCGCCCGAACGGCAAGGTGAACAGGCCGGCGATCAACAGGCTGCCGATCACCAGGCCGCGGATATTGCCTTCATGCCCGGCCCGATCATGCCGGCGCGCCTTCAGCACCGCCTGCGGAACCGAAATGGCCACAAACAGGCTGATGGCATGGATGGGCGATAAATCGCCCACGAACACCCCGCCCAACTGCCGGGAGCCCGCGTTGAAACACAGGGTGAGCAGCGCGTTGCCCAGCATCAGCGCCGCCCAGATGCGACCCAGCAGGCGATGGCGCGCTGTGCCCTTTGGCCCCAACAGCATCGGCACAGTGATCGCCATGATGATGATCATGCTGGCCAGGTGGATCTGCACCAGCAGCGGCAGGCCCGGAAACTGGCTGGCACCGCGCACCACGGCCACCAGCACCACCGCCAACAGTGCCGCGGTGGCAATGGCCAGATTGCGGTTGGACAAGACAGACGCCATCACACCCCCCGATCAGAAGCCCCGGTGTCGCTGCGCAACCGTGGCGGCGCAAGCTGTTTTACGCTGCGGCCAAATTGCGATATGGC
>JAIXPM010000385.1 GCA_027486275.1 Sphingomonadales bacterium
ATCGTCGATGAAGCCCCCAACATCCGCGGCAAGGTGACGGAGCGCACCAACTGGCTGCTGCGCCTCGCCGGCGCCGATGAAAGCCTGTCGGATACGATGATCAGTTCGGTGCAGCGCCTGTTGGTAGAGATCAAGCATGATCCCTGGCACCCGGTGCGGCAGCGCCTGGTCGATGCCTTCAAGCAGTGGACATTCGATTTGCGCCACTTCCCCGAAAGCCAGGCGCGGGTGGAAGGCTTCAAGGATGATCTGCTCGCCAATCCGGCGATGGGCAGCTGGGTGCAGGGCCTGTGGGATGCGGCGCGCTGCGCGCTGGCTACCAGCCTGAAACAACCCGGCAAGAACCGGCTAGGCGGCGCGCTGGTAGCGCTTGGCAACCGCATCGAAGGTGACGACGCGTTGAAGGCGGGGCTGAACACCGCCCTGCGCCGCGCCGTTGCTGGCCTCGCCAAGACCCATGGCGACGAGATCGTGAAGCTGGTTTCCGAAACCGTGCGCAGCTGGGATGCCGATACCGTCACCGACAAGGTGGAACAGGCGGTTGGCCGCGATCTGCAGTTCATCCGCATCAACGGCACGTTGATCGGCGGTTGCATCGGCGTGGTCATCTATGCGAGCGCGCACTTTGTCTTCCTGCCACACTGAGTGCCCGATGCTTGATCGCCAGCCCACCCTCGCCCATCCCGCCGTCACGTTGCGCGCCGCCACCGGGGCCGATTGGCCGGCGCTGTTTGCCGCCGCCCATGATCCCGGCATCTGGGAAGGCCACCCGGCACATGATCGCTGGCAGGAATCGGTGTTCCGCGCCTTCTTCGACGATGGCCTGGCCAGCGGCGGCATGCTGGTCGCCGAAGAACCGGCGACCGGCGCACTCATCGGTTCCTCCCGGTTTGATTTCAGCCGCGCCGAACCCGGCGAAGTCGAAGTGGGCTGGACCTTCCTGGTGCGCCGCCACTGGGGCAGCCGCACCAACCACATCATGAAGGCGCTGATGGTCGGCCACGCGCTGCAGAGCGTGGAACGCGTGATCTTCCTGATCGGCGAAACCAACATTCGCAGTCGCACCGCCATCACCCGCATCGGTGCGACGCTGACCGACCGGCAGATGACCGCCCAGCTGTCCACCGGGCCGGTCATCCACCTCTTCTACAGCATCGATCGTGCCGGCTTTGCAGCCGGGCCGCTCTACCCGCTGTGGGAAGAACGGCTCAGCTGACATCCACCAGATTGTCGTCCGAATTGCGGTCGACATATTTGTTGTAGGGGTCGATCCCGGCCACCGTGGGCTTGGCCTTGCTGATCAGCACCAGCACCTGTTTGCCCGATGTCACCGGCAGCCGCGTCATCGCCAGCACATCGGTGCGGCTGAACGCCCCCTGCCCCGGCTTGGCGGTGAACAGGCCCACATCGATCGTGTCGGCCAGCGGCGCCGCCTTTTCCACGCCCTTGCCATCGGCATAGAGCTTGGCGGCATCCACCGTCAGTCGCGTTTCCCAGCGGCCATCGGCCAGTTTCCGGGTCGTCGCCGCCGTCGCCTTCAGATCATAGAGGGTGATGCGCTCGAACAGGTCGCTCACCAGCTGCCGTTCGGCCTCATTGCGGGCCAGCGACTTGTAGCCGTCCACCAGCGTGGTGGAGGTGAGATAAGGCTGGCTCTTGAACTTGTGGGTGGCGAGCAGGCCGGACAGCATGGCGTTGACCCGATCTTCGCCCAGCCGGTCGGCGAGCAGATACATGACCAGGCTGCCCTTGCGGTAATGGATATAGCCCTGGTTCTCGACCCGATTCAGCGGCAGTTCCTCGATGATCTCGCCGCCGCGGTTGCGCAGATAATTGTCCAGCTCATACTTCAGGAAGCGGCGGATCTTGTCCTCGCCATAGAGCTGCTTCATTACCATCAGCGCCGAATATTGCGCCATGGTCTCCACGAACAACGTGCCGCCCTGCATCTCTGCGCTGATGATCTGATGGCCCCAATATTGGTGGGCGACCTCGTGCGCGGTGACATAGGTGACGTAATCGATCTTCTCGGGATCATCATTTGCAGCGAGGAAGCCGATGCTCTCCGAAAACGGGATCGTGCCGGCAAAGGCCTGCGCGAAATTCTCGTAACCCGGGAACTCGATGATGCGGGCATAATCGAACTGGTAGGGCCCGAAGTTTTTGCGGAAATAGGCAAGGCTGGTCTGCATCGAAGCCAGCATAGTGTCCACGTTATAGGCGTGGGACGGGTGGTGATAGACGGTGAGCCTCACACCATCGGCATCGGCGGATTTTTCGGCATAGGCTGCCGATTGCACCGAGAAGAACGACAGGATCGGTTGCGGCGAGACGAAGCGCGCAATGCGGCGGTCGCCTTCCACCCGATCTTCCACCTTGCGGCCCGGCGCGATCGGCGTTTGCCCTGCGCTGGTGGCCAGCGTGATGTCGCTGTTCACCCAATCGGCATTGCCCAGATAGTTGCGCTCCAACGCCGCCTTGTCGCCCAGCGGTGGCAGGCGGCGTTCGGGGACCAGGCCATATTTGCGGCGCTTGGCGCGATCCTGCAGAAAGCCATCCTGGCTCATGCCGATCTGCGGCATGAAATCGCCGTTGTTCATGAAGCTGCCGTTGGCGATGAGATTGGTGTCCTCACCACGCGCCGGAAAGCCGGCCTGTTCACGGGTGATGGCGAAATCCACCGCCAACCGGGCACCCGGCGCCAACGGCCGATCAAAGCGGTAGATGCGATATTTGTTCTCGCCATCGTCCATCGCCAGGCGCGCGCCGGGCACGGTGATGCGCGCGATCTCACTCTTGATCGATCCCAGCCGCACATGCAGTTCCGCCAGCGGCGCGCCGGTGTCGTTCACCAGGTTCATCTGCCCCTGCGCCTGCATCCGCCGCTGTTCCGGCCACAGATCAACCCGCAACTTCACATCGGTGGTGGAGGGCTGTTTCAGGCCAAGATAGCGCGCATAGCGTTTTTCATATTCGGCCTGCCGCGCCTCATTGTCGTCGCGGGTGCGATAGTCGTTCAGCACGTTGGTGTTGTGCCAGATGAAGGCGCCACTGGCGGCGCTGCCAGCCAGGCTGATCAGGATCAGAACCAGCGGCACGCCGGCCAGCCGGCGCGGCAAGGCCCGCAGCCGCGGCCACAGCGACACATCGGTGCCGCGCCGCCACAACAGATGCGCCAGCACCGCCAGCAACAGCGCCACAAAGCTCCAGTAGATCTGCAGCCACAGCCCGCCCAGCGCCCCGATCTGGTTGCCATTGAGATCGGAGAAGCGCGACGGCGGCGTGCCGCCGTAATTATACAGAGGATGTTCGAAGCCGATGTTGCCCAGCGTGATCGAGGCGACGAGGTAGACCACCATCACCGCCCAGCCGACATATTTGTTGGGGCTGAGCGCCTGCACGAACACCGACAGCACTGCCAGCTGCACCACGAAGATGCCGCTGGGCAGCACATACCAGACCAGATACTGCAGCGGCTCCAGCGCCGTCACCCCGCGCCACAGCTGCACCAGCATCGCCGCCAGTACTGACACGATCAGGCTGGTAAACAGCACGCCGGCCACCGCCAGCACCTTGGGCACCAGATAGGCCCAATTGGGCAGCGACGTGCTGTCCACGATCTCGTGGAAGCGGCGGTCCCGATCACGCCACACCACTTCGCCGGCGTAGTAGATCGCAATGATGATCGGGAAGATGGTGAAGCTGCCAGCCAGTTGCTCGATCAGCGCGAAGGTGAGTGGGCGGGCCGGCGTGCCGTAAATCTCGTTGGCGAAAATGAGGGCGCCGCTGGCGTTGAACAGTCCAATGAGCAGCAGCACCAGATAGGCTGGGCTCTTGAACACCAGGCCCATTTCGAAGCGGGTGCGCGCCCACAGCCGGGCACCGGCGGCCGCGGCCTGGCGCGGCGCCGGTAAAACGGCCACGGTTTGCGGCAGGACGGCAGCGGCCTTGGCCTCTTTCTTGGCGGCGCGCGCCGCAGCACGCGCTGAAAGCCCGCCTTCGGCAAAACGGAAGCGCCAACCAGCAAAGCCCAGCGCTGCCAGCGCCACGCCCAGCCAGATCGCCCGATTGGCCAGCAAGGCCCCGGTCAGCGGCGGGGTGAGGCCGTTGCGTTCAGCCGCTGTCCAGTAGCGGGTGGCATTGCCGATGGCGGCAAAGCCAAAGGGTTCGATCAGCGCGGCCGTCTCCCGCAGTTCCGGCTTGGTGCGCAGGAAGCCGTTCAGCACCAGATAAAGCACCAGGAACACCACCACGCCCACATAGGAGTACATCATCGACCGGGTGAGCGTGGCGACCGCAAAGAAGATCGCCGA
>JAIXPM010000406.1 GCA_027486275.1 Sphingomonadales bacterium
GCCACCGGATCATGTTCAGCCTGGGCCAGCAGGTCAGCCGCGATCCAGTCAGGGTTGGACTTGCCGTCGGACACGATCACCACTTCGGATGGTCCGGCCACCATGTCGATGCCGACCATGCCATACAGCTGGCGCTTGGCTTCGGCGACAAAGGCATTGCCGGGGCCAGTGATCACATCGACCCGCGGGATGTGTTCGGTGCCAAAGGCCAGGGCCGCCACCGCCTGCGCGCCGCCGATACGGAACACACGGCTCACACCGGCCACGCGCGCCGCGGCCAGCACCAGCGGGTTGACCATGCCATCGGGGGTGGGCGTCACCATGATCAGATCACGCACGCCGGCCACCACGGCGGGAACAGCGTTCATCAGAACCGATGAGGGATAGGCGGCCCGCCCACCTGGCACATAAAGGCCAGCCGCGTCGACAGGCGACCAGCGCACGCCGGTGCGCACGCCGGCATCGTCCACCGCGTCATTGCCTTGCGGCTTCTGGCGTTCGTGGAAGGCACGGATGCGGGCGGCGGCGAGATCAAGCGCAGCGCGCAACTCTGGGGCCAAACTCGCCAGCGCCACATCAAGATCGACGGCGGGAATCTCCCAGCCAGCGGCGTTCAGATCGACGCGATCAAACTTGGCAGTGAGTTCGGCCACAGCGGCATCGCCGCGCGCTTTCACGCCCGAGATGATGGCGGCAACGGTGGCCGACACATCGGCGGCATCGTCGCGCTTGGCATCAACCAGCGCGGCGAAAGCAGAGGCAAAACCAGCGTCGCTTGCGTCAAGCCGTTGCGGCATCGGATTTTTCCGTCAGATCCCGCATGGCATCGATGATGGCGACGACACGGCTATCCGTCTTGAAGGCGGCGCGATTGGCGATCAGGCGGCTGGTGATGTTGGCGATCACTTCCACTTCTACCAGGCCATTTTCGGCCAGCGTCTTGCCGGTGGAAACCAGATCGACGATGCGGCTGGACAGGCCAACCAATGGCGCCAGCTCCATCGCACCGTTCAGCTTGATCACCTCGGCCTGCAGGCCGCGCGCCGCGAAGTGCCGGCGGGTGAGGCCGGGATATTTGGTCGCCACCCGCACGTGCGAAAGGCGCGACAAATCGGGATCAAGTGCCGCCGGCTGCGCCACGCTGAGCCGGCAATGACCGATCCCGAGATCGACGGGGGCATAGATTTCGGAAAAATCGAACTCCATCAGCACATCGTTGCCGGCAATGCCCAGCTGCGCCGCGCCAAACGCCACGAAGGTCGCCACATCGAAACTGCGCACGCGGATCACCCGCACATCGTCGCGGGAGGTGGCAAAGGTCAGCTTGCGGCTGTTTTGGTCTGTGAAATCCGCTTCCGGCACGATGCCGATGCGCGCCAACAGCGGCAGCGCCTCCATCAGGATGCGGCCCTTGGGGAGCGCGATGATCAGCGTCGTGGACATGATGCTGCGCGGCATAGCGCGGATGGCAGCGAAATGCCAACGCGGCAGATCAGCCGCGCAGCAACCGAATAATGCCGGAAAAATCGGTGGCAGCACCGCCGTTGTTGACGAACAGCTGGTAAAGCGCTTCCGCTTCCGCCCCCATCGGCACGCTGGCACCGGCACCCTGCGCGGCCTGGCACGCCAGTTTCAGATCCTTCAGCATCAACGCTGCTGCAAACCCACCGGCATAATCGCGGTTAGACGGCGCGGTGGGCACTGGGCCGGGGACGGGGCAATAGCTGGTCATGGACCAGCTTTGCCCGCTGGCCTTGCTGCTGATGTCGAAGAAGGTCTGCGCCTCCAGCCCCAGCTTTTCGGCCAGCACAAAGGCTTCGGCCGTGGCGATCATGGTGGCGCCCAGGATCATGTTGTTGCAGATCTTGGCGGCCTGCCCCATGCCCGGCCCGCCGGCGTGGATCACCGCCTTGCCCATCTTTTCCAGGATCGGCTGCGCCATGGCAAAGGCCGCATCGGGCCCGCCGACCATGAAGGTGAGCGTGCCGCCATCGGCCGCGGCCGTGCCGCCCGATACTGGCGCATCGACCATCGCCAGGCCCTTGCTGGCGGCCGCTTCGCCCATCGCCTTGGCCGTGGCGACATCGATGGTGGAACAATCGATCAGGATGGCGTGCGGCTGGGCGACGGCAAACAGATCGCCTTCATAGGCAGCGCGCACATGGCTGCCCGCCGGCAGCATGGTGATGATCACATCAGCGCCAGCGGCGGCATCGGCCGCACTGGTGGCCGCCGTTGCACCGCCCGCCACGACCCGCGCCAGCGCATCGGCGGACAGGTCGAACGCCCACACTTCGTGGCCGGCCTTGACCAGGTTGAGGGCCATGCCGCCCCCCATGTTGCCGACCCCGATGAAGGCGATGATGGCCATGTTACTGCCCCGTCCAGTTGCCGGGCCGCTTTTCCACGAAGGCGGCCATGCCTTCCTTCTGATCGGCGCTGCCGAACAGGCCGTGGAACAGCCGGCGCTCGAAGCGGACGCCTTCCTTCAGGCTCATTTCGAAGGCGGCGTCGATTTCTTCCTTCACCGCGATGCTGGCCAGGGGCGCCATGCCGGCGATGGTTTCGGCAAGCTTCAGCGCTTCATCGAGCAGTGTTTCGGTGGGAACGACGCGGGCGACGAGGCCGGAGCGTTCGGCTTCGGCCGCGTCCATCATCCGGCCGGTCAGGCACATTTCCATGGCCTTGGCCTTGCCGATGGCGCGCACCAGCCGCTGCGATCCGCCCATGCCGGGCGTCACGCCCAGCTTGATTTCGGGCTGGCCGAATTTTGCGTTCTCGGCCGCAATGATGATGTCCGCCATCATCGCCAGCTCACAGCCGCCGCCGAGCGCAAAGCCGGAAACGGCCGCGATCCACGGCTTGCGGGTGGCGGTGACATGGTCATAGCCGGCAAAGAAATTGCCGCCGTACATTTGGGCGAACGACTGCCCGCTCATTTCCTTGATGTCGGCACCGGCGGCGAAGGCCTTTTCCGATCCGGTGATGACAAGGCAGCGCTGTGAAGCATCTTCATCATAGGCGGCAAAGGCGGCGATCAGATCGGCTAGCACCTGGGAATTGAGCGCGTTCAGCGCCTGCGGGCGATTGAGACGGACGAGCGAGACGGCGCCGCGCTGTTCGACAAGGATGGTTTCAAAGCTCATTTCACTTACCCCATCGTCGGAATGACGAACGCCGAGCCGCCATCCATGCCGCCATCCGGCCAGCGGCCAGTGACCGTCTTGCGCTTGGTCCAGAACTGCACGCCTTCCATGCCGTGCTGGCCGATGTCGCCAAAGGCGCTGCGCTTCCAGCCGCCAAAGCTGTGATAGGCCACCGGCACCGGGATCGGTACGTTGACGCCGACCATGCCGACATTGACTCGCGCCGCAAACTCGCGCGCGGCGTGGCCATTCCGCGTGAAGATGGCGACGCCGTTGCCATATTGATGCTGGCTGGGGAGTTTGAGTGCAGCCTCGAAATCCGGCGCGCGCATGATCTGCAATACGGGGCCGAAGATTTCCTCGCGGTAGCTCTGCATATCGGGTGTGACATGATCGAACAGGGTCGGCCCGACGAAGAAGCCGCCTTCATGGCCCTGCAGGGAGAAGCCGCGGCCATCGACGACCAGCTCCGCGCCTTCATCGACACCCATCTGGATGTAGCTTTCGATCCGTGCCTTGTGGGCGGCGGTGACGACCGGGCCGTAATCGGCCTCCGGATCGGTGGAGACGCCGATACGCAGTTTGCCGATCGCCGGCAGCAATTTGGCGCGCAGGGCGTTGGCGGTGTCCTCACCCACCGGCACCACCACCGGAAGCGCCATGCAGCGTTCGCCGGCTGAGCCAAAGGCAGCGCCGGCCAGATCGCGCACAACCTGATCGAGATCGGCATCGGGCATCACCACCGCGTGATTCTTGGCGCCGCCCATTGCCTGCACTCGCTTGCCGCGCGCACAGCCCTGCGCATGGATATATTCGGCCACGTCGGACGAGCCGACGAAGCTGATCGCGGCGATATCAGGATGGGCGATGATGGCGTCGACCATTTCCTTGTCGCCGTTGACGACGCTGAAAATGCCCTCGGGCAGGCCGGCATCGCGGAAAATGTCGCCCAGCAGGTGCGGCAGGGTGGGATCGCGTTCCGACGGCTTCAGGATGAAGGCGTTGCCAGTCGCGATGGCGACGCCGGCCATCCACATCGGGATCATCGCCGGGAAATTGAACGGGGTGATGCCAGCACCGATGCCTACGGGCTGACGGAAAGCCCAAATATCGATGCCGGGGCCGGCGCCGTGGGTGAACTCGCCCTTCAGCACGTGCGGGATGCCGCAGCAGAATTCGATCACCTCCAGCCCGCGCTGAATGTCGCCACGGCTGTCGGCCAGCACCTTGCCATGTTCGGAACTGAGCACGCGGGCCAGTTCATCCATGCGGGCTTCGACCAGTTCCTTGAACTTGAACATCACCCGTGCACGGCGCTGCGGGTTGGTGGCGGCCCAGGCCGGCTGCGCAGCGCGGGCGGCGGCCACGGCCTGTTCGAGCAGATCAGCGCCCGCCAATCGCACTTCTGCCTGCACCTGGCCTGAGTTGGGATCATACACCGGGCTGGTGCGGCTGCCGGCGGCCACGGGCGATCCGGCGATGTGATGGTCGATGATGCGCATGAATGGTTTCCTACTCCGGCGAGCCGACCGGTGCCACCCACAGTTGCATCAGTGCATGTGGTCGCCGCCCCAGCCTTCGGGCAGCGCCTGCCGGCAGTGATCCGCGCCGGTTTCGACCTGCAGCGTGGCATGGCCGATGGAAAAACGGTGGTGAAGCGCATGGGCGATGTTGGCCAGCGCCTCGTCACCCGGGTGGCCAGCCGGCATCACCAGATGCGCGGTCAGCACCGCGCCGGTGGTGCCCTGCGGCCAGATGTGAAGATCATGCACCGCTGCCACACCGTCCAGACCGGTCAGCCAGTCGTTAACGGCGGCCGGTTCGATGCCCGGCGGCACCGCATCCAGCGCCAGCGCCAGCGATTCGCGCAGGAGCCCCCAGGTGCCGCGCAGGATCACGGCCGCTACTGCGAGGCCCAGCACCGGATCAACCCAGGCCCAGCCGGTCTGGCTGATCACCAGCCCGCCGAGCACCACCGCCGCCGACACCCCGGCATCGGCCAGCATGTGCAAATACGCGCCGCGCACGTTCACATCGCCCTTGCGGCCGCGCATGAACATCAGGGCGGTGCCGGTGTTGATGGCAACGCCCACCGCCGCCACCAGCATCACGACATTGCCGGCGACCGGAAGCGGATCGAGCAGACGGTGTACCGATTCGAAGACGATGCCCCCGCACGCCGCCACGAGGATGAGCGCGTTCGCCAGCGCCGCCAGAATCGGCGAGCGCTGCAGACCCCACGTGAAACGCGCGCTCGGCGCCCGTCTGGCCAGCGTGAGGCCGCCCCAGGCAATCAGCAGCCCCGCCACATCCGACAGATTGTGGCCGGCATCAGCGAGCAGCGCCATCGAATCGATCCACAGACCGGCCGCGGTCTCGATGCCGACATAGGTGAGGTTGAGCACGACGCCGATGGCAAAGGCGCGCCCGAAATCGGGCGGCGCGTGGCTGTGCCCGTGGCCATGATGATCATGGCCGCCCAGCGGATGGCTGTGGGCGTGACTGTGCATGGCGGCTTTATGGGTCGCGGGGCGAGGCACCGCAACGAAAAAGGCGGCCCTAACGGACCGCCTTTTCAAGCAACGACTGGAGCGGGTGAAGAGATTCGAACTCTCGACTTCAACCTTGGCAAGGTTGCGCTCTACCCCTGAGCTACACCCGCTCGCCGGTCATTGAGGATGGGGCGTCTAGCACCGGGGGCTTTGGACTTGCAAGCCCCTTTTTCGCCCGAGGTTTCTTGGGCCCTGTGCGCAAGCGCCGTCTTGGCAAACCGCCTCCCCCGCCCCCATATGGCACGCACGACAACACATGGGAGCATCACCCCTTGGCCAGCATTCCCAATCCCGCCGCCGAAAAGGCCAGCATCGAAGCCTTCCGGCGCGACGTGATCGAGGCGTCGAAGACGGCATTGGTGCTGGTCGATTTCTGGGCGGAGTGGTGCGGCCCGTGCAAGACGCTGGGGCCGGCGCTGGAACGGCTGGTTGCAGCCCGTGCACCCAAGGTGGCTCTGGTCAAGATCGATGTGGACAAGAACCAGGCGCTGGCCGCCCAGTTCCGCATCCAGTCCATCCCCACCGTCTATGCCTTCCTTGATGGCCGCCCGGTTGATGGCTTCCAGGGCGCCCTGCCGGAAACGCAGCTGGCGCAATTCATTGACAAGCTGCTGGCGGGCGTCCCGGCCAGCGATGACGAGGCCGCGCTGGAGGAGCAGATCGGCCAGCTGATCGCAGCGGCAGAAGAAGCAACTGCGGCCGGCGCCCATGAAGACGCCATCGCCATGCTGGCAGCGGTGTCCAGCGAGATGCCGGATCGCCATGATCTGGTGGCGCGTTATGCCCTGGCGTTGCTGGCGGGTGGCAAACCGCAGCCGGCAGCAGCCGCGCTCGAAACGGTGCCTGCCGATTCGAAGGATGAACTTGTTGTCCGCGCCCGCGCCGCGCTGGCGCTGGCGGCCGAAGCCCCGGCGGATGACGAGCTGACCCATCTCGTCGCCCAGGTGACCAATCACCCGGATGACCACGCCGCCCGATTCGAGCTGGCCGGCGCGCTGGCTGCCCGCGGTGAACGCGATGCCGCTGCCGAGCATCTGCTGGCCATCATCAAGGCCGATCGCGGCTGGAACGAGGGCGCCGCCCGCACCAAGCTGCTGACCATGTTCGAAGCCGCCGGCCTTGCCGATCCGTGGAGCATCAAGAC
>JAIXPM010000216.1 GCA_027486275.1 Sphingomonadales bacterium
ACTGATCGTGCCCAGGCTGCCATCCTGCGCGCGGTCGCTGCCATCGCGGCACCGTTCGGGGCGCGGGTGGTGATCGAGGAACTGCGCGCTCGCGATTGGGCGAGCCTGACGTTGACCGGCACGCGCCATGAACTCGATGTGCGGCTGGATGGGGTTGGTGCAGCCGCCGCGCTGGCCGCGCTGAGTGAACGCCTGGCCCACGAAACCATCACCATTGCCGGGCAGATCCTGGCCGAAGCCTTGGTGAAACCCGGCACCGCCGATGACGAGGGCGTGGCAATGACCATCTGTGCCCTGGTGATCAGCGACTGAACCAAACGGGCGATCGCCTGTCGCGCCAGCACCCGGGGGGAGTGCTGGCTGGCGGCGGACAGCCCCACTGCGACAAACTTGAGCGCTGCTCAAAAACACTTGCCAGCCCGAGCCGACGTGGGCAGGATGTGAGTCGCAATCAAAACTGCCGGTCGCCACTGGCAGCAACAGGGTCGGCAGGCACGCACATGGTCACCAACAGGGTCACCCGGGCCGTTCGGCCAGCGCCACGTGCCAGCGCATCTCCACTTTTGATTCTGGGCATGGCCGCAACGCTGGCGGCCTGTGGCGAAACCGCGGCGCCGCCGCCAGCCCCTGCGCCGGCCGTGCCGGTGCGGGTGGTGAGCGTGGCGCCGGTGAGCGGCGTGACCGAGCTTGATGTGGCCGGCACCGTGCGGCTGAAGCGCGAAACGCCGCTGGCCTTCAACACGTCGGGGCGCATCGCGGCGATCCTGGTGCGCGAAGGTGATCGGGTGCAGGCCGGGCAATTGCTGGCGCGGCTCGACACCACGGCGCTGGGTGCCAATCAGGCCTCTGCGGCGGCTGAAGTGGTGCGGGCACGGGCCGATATGAAGCGCGCCGAGGATCTGTTTGCCAAGGGCTGGGTGACGGCGCCGCGGGTGGAGCAGGCGCGGGCAACGATGGCGGCGGCGCAGGCGCGGGCGCGGGCGGCCGGGTTTGACGTGACATTGGCCACTTTGCGCGCGCCCGCCAGCGGCGTGGTGCTGGCGCGGCCGGGGGAACCGGGCCAGATTGCCCAGCCAGGCCAGGCGATATTGACGATTGGCGAGATGAATCAAGGCTTTGTGCTGCGCTTGCCGCTGGCCGACCGTGATGCGGCGCGGGTGCGGCAGGGCCAGCCGGCCACAGTGCGCATCCCGGCGCTGGGAGCTGGCACGCTGGCCGGCACGGTGAGCGAAGTGGGTGCGCGCGGCGATGACGGTACCGGCACTTTCCGCGTGGAGGTGAAGCTGCCGGCCAATGCGCGGCTGGCTTCGGGCCAGATCGGCAGCGCGCGGCTGGTGCTGGGTCCGGCAGAACCGGGGGCGCCCTTGCTGGTGCCGGCCACGGCCGTGTTTTCGGCGCGGGCTGATGAAGGCTTTGTGTATGTGCTGGAACCGGTGACCCGGCGCGTGCGGCAGCGGTTGGTGACGCTGGGTACAGTCGGGCCGCAGGGCGTGGTGGTGACAGCCGGGTTGAAGGCCGGTGACAAGGTGGCGACCACCGGCATCGACCGGCTGCGTGAAGGCCAGGTGATCGAGGTCGCGCCAAATTCAGTGCCTGCCGGGAGGCAGGCGGGGAAGTGAATGGCATAATCCGCTTTGCCATTCAGCGCTGGCAGATCACGCTGGTGGTGTTTCTGGCGCTGGCGGCGCTGGGGCTTTCGGCGTTTTTCACCATTCCGCGATCGGTTGATCCGCATTTCCCGTCGCCGTTCATCAGCGTGATCGCCAACGTGCCGGGCGCGGAACCCGCCGATATGGAAACCACCATCGCCAAACCGATCGAGGATGTGATCCAGGGCCTGGATGGCATCGTGAAGGTGGAATCGCGATCGACGGATTCCACCGCCATCATCACCGGCGAATTCAGCTGGGATGGCGATCCGGAAAAAAACTACGACGAGATTGTGCGGGAAGTGAACGCCATTCGGCAGAATCTGCCAAGCGCGCTGACCCGGCTGGAATTCCAGAAATCGCGGACCACCGAAGCGGCAGTGCTGCAATTCGCACTCGTATCAGACACGGCGAGTTACCGCCGGCTGGAAAAGGTCGCCAAGGACCTGCGCGAGCGGCTGATCCGGGTGCCGGGCGTGCGGGCCGCGCGGGTATTTGCCTTGCCCACGCCGGAAATGCGGGTGGCGCTCGACACCGGCCGCATGGCGCAAATCGGCATCCCGGTCACCGCTGTCACGGATGCACTACGCGGTGGTGGCCAGGATCTGCCACCGGGCGCCGTGCAAGCCGGCGAAGCCCGGCTGAACGTGCAGGCCGGCGGTGCATACAAGAGTGTCGCCGACGTGGGCGATGAGCCCGTGCGAGCCCGCGATGGCCGGATCGTGCGGGTGAAGGATATTGCCAGCGTTGGCTGGGCTTATGAGGAACAGCCCCATTTCGCCCGTTACAACGGCAAGCGCGCGGTGTGGGTGACGATGACCCAGAAGGACGGGCTCAACGTGCTCGATATCCGCAACGGCGCGGTGGCGGCGGCAGATGAATATCGCAAATTGCTTCCGCCCGATGTGCAACTGCATGTCGCCTTTGATCAAAGCGACGATATCGCCCGCAAACTGGGGCAGTTGGGGCGGGATTTCGGCATCGCGCTGGGGCTGGTGCTGATCACCCTTCTGCCGCTGGGCTGGCGGGCCAGCATCGTGGTCATGGTTTCGGTGCCGCTGTCACTCGCGATGGGCGTCGCTGTGCTGAGCTGGAGCGGATTCACGCTCAACCAGCTGGCAATTTCGGGCTTCATCATCGCGCTCGGCCTGCTGGTGGACGACAGCATCGTGGTGACCGAAAACATCGCGCGCCACCTGCGCATGGGCAAAAAGCGTGAACAGGCCGCCATTGATGGCACCAGCCAGATCGCGGTCGCCGTTATCGGCTGCACGTTCGTGCTGTTGTTTGCCTTCCTGCCGTTGACGATGCTGCCTGAAGGCGCCGGCAAGTTCACCCGCAGCCTGCCCGTTGCCGTGCTGGGCACGGTGGCGGCGTCGCTGCTGGTTTCCCTTACCATCGTGCCGTTCCTCGCCAGCCGCATCCTGCCGCGCGAGGAAGGCGAGCATGGCAACCGGTTCCTGCAACTGGTCAACAGCGGCATCCACCGATTTTACCAGCCGGTGCTGCACTGGAGCCTCACCCACCCGTGGCGGGCAATGGGCGTTGCCACCCTGCTGATCTTTTCGGGCTTTGGCCTGGTGCCGCTGATTGGCTCTAGCCTGTTTCCACCCGCTGAAACCCCCTATTTCACCGTGCAGGTCACGGCGAGCGAAGGCACCGCCATTCCCGCCACCGCCCGCGCCGTTCGGGCGGTGGAGGAGTCGCTGAAAGGCGAACCCAATGTGACCGGCATTGCCAGCAACATCGGCCGCGCCAACCCGCGCATCTTTTACAATCAGGTCAATAATGATCAGCGCAGCAACATCGGTGAAGTGCTGGTGACGCTGAAAGCCTGGGACAAGCCGGGCAGCCCGGAGATGGTGGAGCGGCTGCGCACAAAACTCGCCACTGTGCCCGATGCGCAGTTCGTGGTGAAGATTTTCCAGAACGGCCCGCCCATCGATGCGCCGATCCAGCTGCGCGTTATCGGGCCTGAACTGGATATGCTGAAACGGCTGGCCAGCGAAGTGGAAGCCGTGATGCGCAAGGTGCCGGGCACCCGCGACGTGCGCAACCCGGTGGCCGTGGACACGCCGCGCCTGAATCTGGGGTTGGACAGCGACAAGGCCGCATTGCTGGGAGTGGCGCCGGGCGCCCCCCGCCGGGCGCTGCGGCTGGCACTGGCCGGGGAAAATGCCGGGCGCTTCCGCGACGTGGAGGGCGACAGCTATAATGTCGTGGTGCGGCTGCCGCTGGCCGAACGCCACGATATCAGGGTGCTGGACGATATCTATCTGCCGGGCAGCCAGGGTGCGGTGCCGCTGCGGGAAATCGCCACCCCCTATCTTGATTCGGCCCCGCCGCGCATCAACCGTTCACGTCAGAGCCGGGTTGTCTATGTCGATGCCCAGGTGCTGGATGGCTATCTCATCGCCAAGGTCAACGATGCGGTGGTGCAGGCGGTGCAGGGCCAGGTGAAGATGCCGGAAGGCTATCGCCTCGAAGTCGGCGGTGAGGCGGAAACCGCGGCCAAGAGCTTTGGGGGGCTGGGGTCCATCATCGCGCTGGCGGTGTTCGGGATATTGGCGGTGCTGGTGATCGAGTTCGGCCGCTTCCGCGAAACCCTGGTGGTGGCCGGCGTCATCCCGCTCGGCTTGTTCGGCGGTTTGGTGGCCCTGTTCGTCACCGGCAACAGCCTCAGCTACACCGCCGTCATCGGTTTCGTCGCGCTGATCGGCATCGAGATTAAGAACAGCCTGCTGCTGGTCGATTTCACCACCCAGCTGCGCGAAGCCGGTCGGCCGCTGCGCGAAGCCATCGAGGAAGCCGGCGAAGTGCGTTTCCTGCCCGTGTTGTTGACCAGCGTGACGGCGATCGGCGGCCTGCTGCCGCTGGCCTTGTCCGGCTCCGGCCTCTATTCGCCGTTGGCCTGGGTGATCATCGGCGGGCTGGTATCGTCCACCGTCCTCTCCCGCGTTGTCACGCCGGTGATGTATCTGCTCATCGTGCAGGGCGACAAGGCCAGCACGGCCATTGCAGATTGACA
>JAIXPM010000082.1 GCA_027486275.1 Sphingomonadales bacterium
ATTGGCGGGCTGGCGGGCTTTGCCGCTGGCATGACGCAAGGTTGGGCGGTGTCTGCCGTGCTGCTGCTGGCGGGCTGTGCACTGGTGATCATCGGCTATCGGCGGGACAAATCCCCCAGTGCCACTACCGAAGCCGCCGCGCTGGTCACGCTGGGCCTGGGCTGGCTGGCCGGGCATGGCCTGCCGGTGCCGGCGCTGGCGTTGGCCGTGGTGACCGCCTTTTTGCTGGCGCAGCGGCAGCGGCTGCACGCCTGGATTGAGGGGCTTTCCGAAGCCGATTTCCATGCCGTGGTGCTGTTCGCGGTGATTGCCGGTGCGCTGTGGCCGGTGCTGCCGGATCGCGCCATGGGCCCGATGAACGCCTGGAACCCGCGCGAATTGTGGCTGGTGGTGGTGGTGGTGTGCGCGATCAGCTTTGCCGGCTATGTCTTGGGGCGGCGGCTGGGGCCGGAGCGCGGCGTGTTGGCGATGGCGGCGGTGGGGGCGATCTACAGCAGCACGGCCGTTACCGCCGCGCTGGCGCAGCGGATCAAGACGGAACCTGAATCCCGCCCACGCCTGGCCGCCGGCATCGCCATCGCATCGACGGTGATGTTCCTGCGCACCGGGCTGCTGGTGGGCCTGCTGGTGCCCTTTGCGCTGATCGGCTTTGCACGCGTGGTGGGGCCGGCGGCGCTGGTGGCGTTGCTGCTGGCGTGGTTGCTCGCCCGCCGCGCCGCCGTGGCCCCTGCCGGCGACGCACCAACGGGCAACCCCTTTGCCCTGCTGCCGGCGCTCGGCTTTGCGGTGCTGGTGGCGCTGGTGCAACTGGTCGTCCAATGGATGCAGGCGCGATTTGGTGGCAGCGGGGTGGCCATCACGCTGGCGCTGGCCGGCGCGATGGATGTCGATGCTGCCATCGTCGCCCTGCGCGGCCTGCCGCGCGGCAGCATAACCCCTGGCCTGGCCGGCACCATCCTGGCGTTGCCGGTGCTGCTCAACACGCTGCTGAAACTGGGTGTGGTGCTGGTCACCGCCGGGCGCGCCGGCTGGCGAGCAGGCCTGTCGCTGGCGCTGGCGGCGCTGGCGATGCTGCTGGGCTATGCTTTGGTGGTGCCGGGGCTGCTGCCATGATCGCTGCTGCTGCCCGCCGCCTGCCGCTGCGGCCATTGTTCATCACCACCTTGTTTTCGGGCAGTTTCCTGCTGTTCCTGGTGCAACCGCTGTTCGGCCGCATCGTGCTGCCGGTGCTGGGTGGATCGCCGTCGGTGTGGAACACGGCAATGCTGTTCTATCAGGCGGCGTTGCTGGCCGGCTATGTCTATGCCGATTGGTTGCAGCGGCTCACCGTGCGGCGGCAGTTGCTGCTGCACCTTGGCCTGTTTGTCGCCGCAGCGCTCACCTTGCCGATCGGCATGGCGGGCTGGTTCCCGGCGGCGGGCGCGGGCGATCCGTCGCTGTGGCTGATCGGCTTGCTGGCGGCCTCCATCGGCCCGGTGTTCCTGGCGGTATCGGCACAGGCGCCGCTGATGCAGGCCTGGTTTGCCCGCACCGATGATGGTGATGCCGCCAACCCCTATTTCCTCTACGCCGCCTCCAATCTCGGCAGCTTTGCCGCGTTGATTGCCTATCCGCTGCTGGTGGAGCCGCTGGCCGGGCTGGAAGCGCAGCGCATCGGCTGGTCGGCCGGCTTTGTCACCTTGGCGGTGCTGGTGGCGCTGTGCGGGCTTGCTGCGGGCGATGGTGCGGCGGCAGTGCCGGTGCCGCGTCCGTTCATCCCGCTGCGGCGGCGGCTGCGCTGGGCGCTGCTAGCGGCGGTGGCGTCGGCACTGTTGCTGTCCACCACTACCCATCTCACCACCGATATCATGGCGATGCCGCTGCTGTGGGTGGTGCCGCTGGCGCTCTATCTGCTCAGCTTCGTCATCGTGTTCTCTGCCGCCGGGCCGCGCCTCGCCGGCCTGGCGCAACGGGCCACGCCGCTGGCGCTGGTGTTGCTGGGCAGTTGGGTGTGCCTGGCCGGCAGCGGCCCCGGCGTAGCGACGCTGTTTGCGCTTGCCGGTCTGGCCCTTTTGCTGCTGATCACCGTCGCCCTGCATGGCGCGCTGGCGGCAGACCGCCCCGAAGCCGCCGGCCTCACCAGTTTCTATCTGTGGATGTCGATCGGCGGCGCACTGGGCGGGCTGTTCTGCGCGCTGCTGGCACCGCTCACCCTGGATTGGCCGTGGGAACATCCGCTGCTGCTGCTGGCGGCGGCCGCGCTGCTGCCCGGCCGTTTGTGGCTGAAAGGCCGCTGGTGGCTGCTGCTGCCGCTTATCGCCCTGCTCTGCTGGGGGGCGGCGACGCGGCTGGGCAGCGTTGGCCTGGATCGCAGCCAGGCCTGGCCGTGGACCAGCATGGCCTGCGTGGGCGTGGCTGGCGTGTTGGCGCTGCTATTGCAAGGCCGGCGCTGGGCCTTCACGGCGGCGCTGGCCTGCCTGATGGCGGCATTGGGCGGCGCCATCCAGCTGGAAACCAGCCTGTCGGGCCAGCGCCAGCGCAGCTTTTTCGGGGTGTATACCGTCTCGCAGCGCCCGGCCGCCGGCTATGTCGCGCTGCTGCACGGCACCACCATGCACGGCGCCCAATCGCTGCAACCGGCGTTGGCCACCACGCCGATGACCTATTATCTCAGCGAATCCGGCATCGGCCGGGCGCTGGCGCAGATGGAAAGCAATGCCCGCATCGGCGTCGTCGGCCTGGGCACTGGCACGCTCGTCTGCCACGCCAAGCCCGGCCAGCGCTGGACCGCGTGGGAGATTGATCCGCTGATCGTCACCATCGCCCGCCGCGATTTCAGCTACATCAGCCGCTGCAAACCCGATCTCGCCGTCGTTGTCGGTGATGCGCGGCTCACGCTGGCACAGGCGCCGCCGGCCGGGCTCGATCTCCTCGCCATCGATGCCTTTTCATCCGACGCCATTCCGCTGCACCTGATTACGGCTGAAGTGTTCGGCCTTTATGGCCGGGCGCTGGCCCGCGATGGCCTGCTGCTCGTCCACATCTCCAACCGTTTCCTCGATCTGGAACCGGTGCTGTCGGCGCTGGCGGCCAGCGGCGGCTGGCAGGTGCAGGTGCTGGCGCTGCCGGCACCGCGCAAGGACGTGCGGGGCTGGGTCACGGCTGGATCGACTTGGGTGGCGCTGTCTCGCGACCCCACCCGGCTTGATGCGCTGGCGGCGGCCGGCGGCGGTTGGCGTCCACCCCGCAACCAACCGGGGCTGGCGCCGTGGAGCGATGATTTCGCCTCGGTGCTGCCCGTCCTGCGCTGGCGCAGTGATTGACGGGGCGATTGATGGCCACACGGGTTGATTGGCAGGCCCCGTGCCATTAGGGGTGGACCCCATGGCGCGCACCCCCTCCCATCCGGCTCTTGCAGACGGCGCGCACCCGTTTCCGCATGAACATCTGCTCGGCATCGCGCACCTGAAACCGTGGGAAATCGCCTTCCTGCTCGATGAAGCCGAACAATGGGTGGAGATGAACCGCGCCCGCACGGCCAAGCGGGATGATCGTCTGGCCGGCCTCACCCAGATCAACGCCTTTTTCGAAAACTCCACCCGCACGCTGCTCAGCTTCGAAATCGCCGGCAAGCGGCTGGGGGCAGACGTGGTCAATCTCGGCGTCTCCGGCTCCAGCGTGAAGAAGGGCGAGACCCTGCTCGACACCGCGCTGACGCTGAACGCCATGCACCCTGACATGATCGTGATCCGCCACGGATCGTCGGGCGCGGTGCAGCTGATTTCGGAAAAGGTCGATTGCCCGGTCTTGAATGCCGGCGATGGCCGCCACGAACACCCCACGCAGGCGCTGCTCGACGCGCTCACCATCCGCCGCCGAAAGGGGCGCATCGCCGGGCTGCGCGTCGCGATCTGCGGCGATATCCTGCACAGCCGCGTTGCCCGTTCCAATTTCCAGCTGCTGGCCAGCCTGGGCGCCGAAGTGCGCGCCGTGGCCCCGTCCACCCTGCTGCCCGACGGCCTTGATGGCTATGCCGTGCAAAGCTTTACCGAGATGGATGCCGGCCTTGCCGGCGCCGACGTGGTGATGATGCTGCGCCTGCAGACCGAGCGGATGGAAGGCGCCTATGTGCCCAGTCCGCGCGAATATTTCCGCTTCTACGGCCTCACCGAAGCGCGGCTGGCCAAGGCCGCGCCCGATGTGCTGGTGATGCACCCCGGCCCGATGAACCGCGGTGTGGAGATCGACGGGGCCATCGCCGACGATATCGCCCGCAGCGCTGTCACCGAACAGGTGGAAATGGGCGTTGCGGTGCGCATGGCTTGCCTGGATGTGCTGACCCGCAAGCGGCGTGGGATCGAGGGCTGGGCATGATGGCCACCGCCCCCATCGCGCTGACCGGCGCCCGTGTGATCTGTCCCGCCACGGGCCATGACGGCATTGCCACCATCATGCTGAAGGATCGCAAGGTTGCCGGTATCGGTCATGCCGAACCGCCATCGGATGCCACGGTGATCGATGCGCGTGGATTGGTGGTCGCGCCGGGGATCATCGATGCTGGCGTGTTCAAGGCCGATACCGCTGCGGCCAACGCGGGCGGCATCACCCGGATGGTGCTGATGCCCGATCAGTCGCCACCCCTGGATGAGCCGGCGCTGGTCGCTTACGCCCAAGGATCGGGCAAGCCCGATGTGTGGGTGCACCCGCTTGCCGCTGCCACCCGCGGGCTGAACGGCGCGGAACTGGCTGAAATCGGCCTGGCCAAGGCCGCCGGCGCCGTGGGTGTCGCCACCGGCCGCCACGCCATCGCCGATGCCCGAGTCATGCACCGGCTGCTTGCCTATGCCCACGGCCACGGCTTGACCGTGGTGAGCCATGCCGAGGAACCAGCGCTCACCGCCGGTGCCGTCGCCACGGCGGGCGAATATGCGACCCGGCTGGGCCTTGCCGCCGCGCCGGCCTTTGCGGAAAGCCTGGCCATCAGCCGCGATTGCCGTCTCGCCGAAGCGACGGGCGCCGCGCTGCATATCCGCCAGATCACCACGGCCGAAGGGCTCGCTGTGCTCGCCGCTGCACGCGCGCGCGGCGTGGATGTGACGGCCGGTATTACGCCTGCCCACCTGTTCCTCAACGATATGGCTGTTTCCGGCTTCCGCAGCTTTGCCCGCCTGTCCCCACCGTTGCGCGATGAGCGCGACCGGCTGGCGGCGATCGAGGGCATCCGCGCCGGCCTGATCACCATTCTCTCTTCCGGCCATGATCCGCAAAGCCAGGAAGACAAGCGCCAGCCCTTCGCCGATGCCCGCGCCGGCATGGCGG
>JAIXPM010000284.1 GCA_027486275.1 Sphingomonadales bacterium
CACGATGCCGTTCCACATGCGCGGTTCCACGAACGCGCCGCCGCGGCACCCTTGCCACGCGCGTTCCAATGGGCCGACGGATCGGCCTATGTGAACCATGTCGAACTGGTCCGCCGGGCACGCGGCGCCGAACTGCCGGAAAGTTTCTGGCAGGATCCGTTGATGTATCAGGGCGGCAGCGACCAGTTCCTGTGCCCACGCGAACCCATCGCCTTCCACGATCCCGTTTGGGGCCTCGATCTCGAAGCCGAAGTCGTCGTCGTCACCGGCGACGTGCGCCAGGGCGCCAGCCGCGAGGAAGCACTGGAGGCCATTCGCCTGGTCGGCCTGGTCAACGATATTTCGCTGCGTGGCCTGATCCCCGATGAACTGGCCAAGGGCTTCGGCTTCGTTCAGTCCAAGCCCGCTTCGGCCTTGTCGCCCGTGCTGGTGACGCCGGCGGCGCTGGGTGAACGCTGGCAGGATGGCAAGCTGATCGGCACGCTTAATGTTGATCTCAACGGCCAGCCGTTCGGTCGCGTCGAAACCCATATCGACATGACCTTCGATTTCGGCACGCTGATCGCCCATCTCGCCAAAACCCGGGCCATCGGTGCCGGCAGCATCATCGGTTCGGGCACGGTTTCCAACCGCGATGCCGATGGCGGCCCCAGCAAGCCCTGCGCGTACGGTGGCCATGGCTATGCCTGCATTGCCGAACAGCGCATGACCGAAACCATCCTGTCGGGCTCACCGGCAACGCCATGGCTTAGCCCCGGCGACGTGGTACGCATCGAGATGCTAGACGAGCAGCACCGCAGCATTTTTGGCGCCATCGAGCAAGCGGTGGTAGCCGCCGGCTGACCCAGGGTGGCAACCAGAACTGGCTGCCAAGCTGTAATTTCTCAGCCGCAGATCAGATAGCGGCTCCAAGACTTGTCACCCATGCCATTTCGGAGCGTTCAGTTAAGCCAGAGCCTAACGATGACGGAAAGCAAGGGTAAGGTACGGCGGCCAGTGTGCGACCTCCGCCTCAGTAAGCAATACCCCGCCGGCTATTTCACCCGGTCCAGCGGCTTAAGCCCCGCGGCCTGCAGTGCGGCATTGACGGCTGGCAATTCGGTCAATGCCGTTTCCAGCGCCTGCAACTGCCGCGCCAGCTGGCCCGACAGATCAGCAAACACCGCCCGCGCGCCATCGGTGGGGACAGCATCGGCGCTGTCAATCACGCCGATCAGGCCGGCCAGCTTGTCGTTAAGCTTGATCGGATAATTCAGCGGGTCCTGCCGGCTCTCGTTCTTCACCTGGTAGATTTCGGCTTCCACCGCCGCCAGCTTCGCCAGCAGCGCGGTCACCGGTGCCGGCAGCGGTTTGACCTTGGCTTGCGCCTCGGCCTGCGCGCGCAAGCCCCGCACCTGCAGCACGGCCTTGTTGGCCTCGGTCACCTTGGCGGTAACAGCCTGAGCCAGATCATAGCGCGACTTCAGGTCGTCGTCGCTCACGCCCGTGACACGCGGATCGCGCATGATAGCAAAGCCTTGCTCCTGAATCTTGCCGTCCACGATCAACTGCGCCTTGTAGGCACCGGGCAACGCCAGCACGCCGCGGCCACGGCTGGTCCACAGGATCATGCCATCGAAATCGGTGAAACCGGAGTGGCGCATGTTCCAAGTGAAGCGGTTCATCCCCGGCTTCATCGCTGCCGTTGGCGGCCCCTTGGGCGCGTCGCCGCCATCCTCGTCATCATCGCCGCCAGCCGGCTTGTCGTCCTTCTTGGGCTCTTCGGTCTTGCCTTCGAAGCGTTGGATCAAGGCGCCATCAGGCCCGAAGATCGCGATACCCAGCGATTTGGGCGCGGCCTTCAGATAATAATCGATGGCAACGCCGGAATCGACTGCGCGCACCGCCGGCGCCGGCGCAAACAGCCGGGTTTCCGGCGTGGCAGCGGCCTCCACCTGGCGCAGCACGTCGATGTTATCCATCACCCAGAAACTGCGGCCGTGCGTGGAGATCACCAGATCATGATCGGTCACCGCCAAATCCGAAACCTGCACCACGGGCAGATTGGCCTGCAGTTTGTGCCAGGCGCTGCCGCCATCAAAGCTGGCCCACACCCCGCGTTCGGTGCCAAGATAGAGCAGGCCGGGGCGCTTCACATCCTCCCGGATCGATCGCGCCATTTCGTCAGCAGGCAGGCTGGTGGCAATTTCCACCCACGTCTTGCCGTAGTCGCTGGTCTTCCAGGCGATGGGCTTGAAATCATCCAACAGGAAGCGATGGCCAACCACATAGGCGGTACCGGGGCTGTGGGGGCTGTCTTCCACGGTGGTGATCTT
This sequence comes from Sphingomonadales bacterium, assembly GCA_027486275.1. The sequence continues at coordinate 2,316 of JAIXPM010000284.1, forward strand.
GGTGAATTTCGGCAGCTTGGGCGGGGTGATGTTGGCCCAGTTGGCGCCGCCATCTCGGGTGATGTGCACCAGACCATCGTCAGACCCGGCCCAGATCACGCCCTTCTCCAGCCGCGACGGGGCGAGCGCAAACACGGTGGCATAGGTTTCCACCCCGGTCTGATCGCGCGTGATCGGACCGCCCGATGGGCCCAGCGTGGCAGGATCATGCGCGGTCAGATCCGGGCTGATCTTTTCCCAGCTCTGACCTTCATTGCGGCTCTTCCAGACATGCTGCGAGGTGACATAGAGCGTGCCGGCATCATGCGGATCGAACAGGATCGGGAAGGTCCACTGGAAGCGCTCGGCAATGTCGCTGGCCGACGCGCCCATGGGGTTGTTCGGCCGAACGGTGATGGTGCGGCTCTGTCCGGTGCGATGGTCGTAACGGGTGAGCAGGCCGCCATAGCTGCCGGCATAATAGATATCGGGATTGCGCGGATCGGGCGCGACATAGCCGCTCTCGCCGCCACCCACGGCGATACCATAGAGGCCGCCCAGCACATTCTGGTTGCCCCAGCCGCGCGACGGCACGCAGATGGTCGAATTGTCCTGCTGGCCGCCGCAGGCATAATAAGGTTTGTGGGCGGTCAGGCTGAGACGGTAAATCTGCGCCGTCGGGAAATTCTGCTTTGTCCAACTGGTGCCGCCGTTCACGGACACATTGGCGCCGCCATCATTGGCCTGCACCATGCGGTTGTTGTCGTCAGCCGCGATCCACAGATCATGATTGTCGCCGTGCGGCACGCGGATCTTCTTGGGGAATGTCTTGCCGCCGTCATCGGAGCGGTGGAAATTGACGTTGAGCACATAGACGCGCTCCTTGTCCTTCGGGTCCGCCACGATGCGGGTATAGTAGAAGGCGCGCTGGCGCAGGTCCCGGCTGTCGTTGCGCTTTTCCCAGGTCTTGCCGCCGTCGTTGCTGGCATAGACGCCGCCGGCCGCCTCATTCTCGATGATGGCGTACACG
>JAIXPM010000390.1 GCA_027486275.1 Sphingomonadales bacterium
GATATTCGCCTCCACATTGATCACCAGCCGCGTTTCATGCGCCGTCACCACCACCTCGTCACGACGGCCATCGCACAGCAACAGGCCCGAAAGGGGCCGGCTCTTGGCACTGCGGCGGGTGGGCGGGGCTGACATTGGCACGAACCCTGCCAAGACACGGCCCTGACTGCAAGTCGCCTTGCCGCCGCGCCTTGCAGGCCTGGCGCGCTGAAGGGTGGCGGGAGCCGGCTTTTTTGGCTAAGCGCGGCGGGCCGCTGCTTGGGCGGCACTGTTCGCAATCAAAGGCCACCAATGTCCGATCTCATCATCCTCACGCTTCCCGATGGTTCGCAGCGCGAAGTCGCGCGTGGGACTACCGGTGCGGACGTGGCGGCGAGCATCGGACCGGGCTTGGCCAAGGCAGCGCTCGCCGCCAAGGTTGATGGCGAACTGGTCGATCTGTCGCGCCCGATTCAAGCCGATGCGTCGCTCGCGCTGGTGACGTCGCGCGATGAAGCCGATGCGCTGGAACTGGCGCGCCACGATTTCGCGCACGTGCTGGCCGAAGCGGTGCAGGGCCTGTTCCCCGGCACGCAGATCACCTTTGGCCCGTCGACGGACGATGGCTTCTACTACGACTTCGCCCCCGCCCCCGGTCGCGGCCCGTTCACCGAAGATGATCTGCCGGCGATCGAGGAGGCGATGCGCGCCATCATCCGGGCCGACAAGCCGCTGCGCCGCGAAGTGTGGAGCCGCAGCCAACTGATCAGCCGCTGGAAGCAGCAAGGCGAGAATTTCAAGGCCGAATGGGCGGCCGAGCTTGCCCCCAATGACGATGGCTCCGAGGATCTGACCGTCTATTGGTCCGGCGATGACTGGCTGGATATGTGCCGCGGGCCGCACCTGCCTTCCACCGGCAAGCTTGATCCCCAGGCCTTCAAGCTGACGCGGGTTTCGGGCGCCTATTGGCGCGGCGATCAAAAGAACGCCATGCTCAGCCGCGTCTATGGCACCGCGTGGCTGAACAAGAAGCAGCTCGATGCGCATCTGTTGCGGCTGGAGGAAGCCGCCAAGCGCGACCACCGCAAGCTGGGCCGCGAGATGGACCTGTTCCACCTGCAGGAAGAAGCACACGGCAGCGTGTTCTGGCACCCGCGCGGCTTCGTCATCTACCGCGAGTTGGAGGCCTATATGCGCCGCCGGCTGGGCCCGGCCGGATACCAGGAGGTGAAAACCCCGCAGATCATGGACGCGCGCCAGTGGGAACAATCCGGCCACTGGGGCAAGTATCGCGAGAACATGTTCGTCATCCCCGATGAAGTGCCCAACACCGAGGATGAAGGCCCGGTGGTGAGCAACGACGCGAAGTGGATGGCGCTGAAGCCGATGAACTGCCCGGCACACGTGCTGATCTTCCGCCAGGGCATCAAGTCCTACCGCGATCTGCCGCTGCGCATGGCCGAAATGGGCTGCTGCCACCGCAACGAGCCGCACGGCGCCCTGCACGGCCTGATGCGCGTGCGCCAGTTCACCCAGGACGACGGCCATATCTTCTGCCGTCAGGATCAGATCGTCGCCGAAATCGCGGCGTTCTGCGATCTGCTCGACGTGGTCTACAAGGATCTCGGCGGCTTCAGCTATGCCATCAAGCTGGCGCTGCGCCCCGAGAAGCGCTTCGGCAGCGATGCGATGTGGGACTGGTCCGAACAGTCGATGCGCGATGCCGTGAAGGCCACGGGCCGCGACAACGCCGATTGGGGCTGGGAAGAACTTCCCGGCGAAGGCGCTTTCTATGCGCCCAAACTGGAATTCCACCTGACCGACGCCATCGGCCGCACCTGGCAGGTTGGCACCATCCAGACCGATACGGTGCTGCCGGAACGGCTCGACGCCTCCTATGTGGGTGAAGACGGCAACCGCCACCGGCCGGTGATGCTGCACCGGGCCATATTGGGCAGCTATGAACGCTTCATCGGTATCCTGATCGAGCATTTCGCCGGCTGGTTCCCAACCTGGCTGGCGCCGTGCCAGGCCGTGGTCGCCACCATCGTTTCCGACGCGGATGACTATGCCGGCGAGGTCGCCGCCCAGTTGCGGGCTGCCGGCATCCGGGTGGAGACGGACCTTCGCAACGAGAAGATCAACCTGAAGGTGCGCGAGCACAGCCTGCAGAAGGCACCCTACATGCTGGTCGTCGGCCGCCGCGAGGCCGAAGAAGGCACGGTGGCGCTGCGCAGCCTGAAGGGCGGCGAGCAGAAGGTGATGCCGCTGGCCGACGCCGTGGCGCTGATCACCGCCGACGCCACCCCGCCCGATCTGAAAGCCTGATACACTGCGCCAATTGCGCCATTGGCGTTGGCGGCCGGCAAGGGATATGAAGAACGTCAGCCGTAGTGGCCTGAAAATGGGGAGCCCAATATGATGCGTGCTGTTCTTGCTGCCGTACTGGCAACCGCTGTGATCCTGCCGGCCACCGTCGCCACCGCTGGGCCGATCGAAGATCGCAAGGCGATCATGAAGGGCAATGGCCGCGACACCAAGATGGGCGGCGACATGCTGAAGGGCGTCGCGCCGTTTGATGCCGCCACCGCCAACAAGATCCTCGCCAACTATGCCGCCGCCGCCAAGGC
>JAIXPM010000459.1 GCA_027486275.1 Sphingomonadales bacterium
CTCAGCCAGCCAGCCGCGCGCATCGTTGGCATCACCGGCACCAACGGCAAATCGACCACCACCGCGCTGCTGCATCATCTGTGCACCACTGCCGGCATCCCCGCAGCCATGGGCGGCAATATCGGCCTGCCCATCATGGCACAGGATCCCCTGCCGGCTGCCGGCGTGTGGGTGCTGGAATTGTCGAGCTATCAGCTGGAGATCAGCCATAGCCTGGCCTGTGACGTCGCCATCCTCACCAATATCACGCCCGACCATCTGGAACGGCACGGTACGATGGCCGGTTATGCCGGCGCCAAGGCGCGGCTGTTTGCCATGCAGAAGCCCGGCAGCACCGCCATCGTTGGCCGCGCCGCGCAGGCCGCGTGGACGGTGGCTTCGGGGCCGGCGCTGTTCATCGAGGATGTGGCGCTGCCCTCTCCGCAAAGCGACTGGCCGGCGCTGAAAGGACCGCACAACCTGGAAAACGCGCGCGCCGCCATCACGGCGGCGCGCGCGCTCGGTATCGCCGACAACGTGATCGCGCGTGGCCTGGCCACCTATCAGGCGCTGGCGCACCGCATGGAACCGATGGGTGAAAAGCGCGGCCTGCTGTGGGTGAATGACAGCAAGGCCACCAACGCCGACAGCACCGCCCCAGCGCTGACCGCCTATCCGCGCATCCACTGGATTGCCGGTGGCCGGCCCAAGCTGGATGCCAACGGCAAGGCCGATCTATCGGCGATCCTGCCGCATCTGGGGGGTGTCGTGGGCGCCTATCTGATTGGCGAAGCAGCGCCAATGTTTGCCGAACAATTGCAGGGCCAGGTGCCGGTCACCCAGTCGGGCACGCTGGCGCAGGCCATGGCGGATGTGCTCGCCGCCGCCAAACCGGGCGAGGTCGTGCTGTTCAGCCCCGCTGCCGCCAGTTTCGATCAATACAAGGATTTCGAGGACCGCGGCGCTGCCTTCCGGGCAGCGGTCGCGGCACTTTGAGGGGGGACCAGATGGCCAGCCGCAGCACCAATCGCACGCTTGCCGCCGCGCTCACGCGCGGGGACCGCTCCACCATCGGCCGCTGGTTCTGGACGATCGATAAGACGCTGCTGATCATCATCTTCGCGCTGGTCGCCGCCGGCATCGTTGCCGTGGCGGCCGCTTCCCCGGCCGCTGCCCGCAGGCTTTCGGGCACCGCGCTGCGCTTTGACGATCTCTATTTCCTCTATCGCCAGTTGGGTTGGGTGGCGCTGGGCCTGCCGCTGATGCTGGCCACCTCGATGCTGGACATGCGCCTGCTGAAGCGACTGGCGGTCATTGGCACACTGGGGTGCCTGGTCGCGCTGCTGCTGGTGCCGTTCATCGGCGGCGGTGCCAACGGCGCGGCGCGCTGGATCCAATTGCCAGGGTTCCAGTTCCAGCCGTCAGAGTTCTTCAAGCCCTGCTTCATCGTCACCACAGCCTGGCTGCTCAGCCTTAAGGTGGAAGACCGCAGCCTGCCCACTATGCAGATCAGTCTGGGGCTGCTCGGCATGGCGCTGATCTGCCTGATCGCCCAGCCGGATGTCGGCCAATCGGCTCTGATTTCAGCCGTTTGGCTCACCCAGGCCATGCTGGCCGGCCTGTCGCTCACCATCGTCGGCGCGCTGGCGGGGCTGGGCATCGTCGGGCTGGTCGCGGCCTATTTCACCCTCGATCACTTCGCCGCCCGCATCGACAAATGGATCTTGGGCACCGGCGACACCTTCCAGATCGACAAGGCGCTCGATTGCTTTCGCGCCGGCGGATGGCTGGGCACCGGGCCAGGCGAAGGCCGCATGAAGTTCCGCCTGCCTGAAGCCCAGACCGACTATATCTTCTCGGTCATCGGTGAGGAGTTCGGCCTGATCGCCTGCTTCATGCTGGCCGGCCTGTTCATGGGCTTGGTGGTGCGCGCCCTGCTGGTGGCGATGGACGAGGAAGATCCGTTCGTGTTCCTCGCTACCGCCGGCCTGGCCGCGCAATTCGGCTTCCAGGCGGCGATCAACATGATGGTCAATCTGGCACTGCTGCCGTCCAAGGGCATGACCCTGCCGTTCATCAGCCACGGCGGCTCCTCGTACCTCGCCATCTGTGTTGGTGCCGGGCTGCTGCTGGCGCTAACCCGTTGCAATCCCTTCCTGAAGGGCCAGCCCTGGGCGCGGCCGCCCGGCAGCCTGCGCGCGGCATGACGGACAATCCCCGCCAGATGACTCCCGGCCCCGGCGGCACTTATGTGCTGTGCGCTGGCGGCACCGGCGGCCACATGGTGCCGGCGCATTGCCTGGCGCTGGAGCTGATGGCGCGGGGCCACAAGGTTCATCTGGTGACGGATGAACGCGGCTTGCGCTTCCCTGGCCTGTTTCCGGGCGTGCCGGTGACCAAGGTGGAGGCGGCTTCCACCGGTCGCAGCGGCTGGCGGTCACTGCCGCAGGTGGCGCTCTCGATCTGGAAAGGCCGCAGCGCAGCACGCAAGCTTTTCAAGGAGATGCGCCCCCGCGCCGTCATCGGCTTTGGTGGCTATCCCGCCCTGCCGGGCCTGCTCGCCGGCCTGTCACTCTACCTGCCCTGCCTGATCCACGAACAGAACGCCGTGCTCGGCCGCACCAACCGTTACCTCGCGCCGCGGGTGCGCGCCATCGCCACCAGCTTCCCGCGGGTGCGCCGGATGGAAGGCAGCTGGCAGCGCCGGGCGCATTTCGTCGGCAACCCGGTGCGCCCCGAAGTTCTGGCTGCCCGGGATATAAAATTCGACGAAAATGCTGCCCGCTTGAAGCTTCTGGTGACCGGCGGCAGCCAGGGAGCGGCGGTTCTGAACCGGGTGGTGCCGGCCGCTGTACGGCTGCTGCCGGCCGCTGTCCGCGCCAATCTGGACATCACCCACCAGGGCCGCGACGAGGACGCGGCAGAGATGCTGGCGGCCTATCGCGCCGCCGGAATCGAGCCGACCATCGCCGCTTACTTCCCCGACCTCCCCGCTGAAATGGCTTCAAGCCATATCGTCATCGCCCGGTCCGGCGCGTCGACGGTGGCAGAGCTCGCCGTGATGGGCCGGCCTTCGATATTGGTGCCGCTGCCTATCGCCACCGACGATCATCAGGCCGACAATGCCGCCGCCCTGGTGGCAGCCGGCGGCGCGCAAATGATCCGTCAACAGGATTTTACGCCAGAGCAACTGGCAGAGGCCTTGACGGGGTGGCTGACAGACCGGAAGGGCTTGGCCGAAGTCGCCGCCGCAGCGCGCGCCGCCGGTCATCCGGAGGCCGCGATACGCCTGGCCAATCTTGTCATTGCCACCGGATTGATCGCATGAACCCCGCTCCCGAAAATCTCCGCCTCCGCCCCGGTTTCCGCACCGATATCGGCGTCATCCACTTCGTCGGCATCGGCGGCATCGGCATGTCCGGCATTGCCGAGGTGATGGCCAATCTGGGCTTTGACGTGCAGGGCAGCGATTCTGCCGAAGGTTATGTCGTCGAAGGCCTGCGCAAGAAGGGCATCAAGGTCTTCATCGGCCAGAAGGTGGACAATGTCGCCAATGCCGCCGTGCTGGTCACCTCCACCGCGATCAAGGCCGACAATCCCGAAGTGGTGGCGGCGCGTGCCAAGCGCATCCCGGTGGTGCGACGCGCCGAAATGCTGGCCGAACTGATGCGGCTGAAAAGCTGCGTGGCGGTTGCCGGCACCCACGGCAAGACCACCACGACTTCCATGGTCGCCACATTGTTGGATGCCGGCGGGCTTGATCCCACGGTGATCAACGGCGGCATCATCAATTCGATCGGTTCCAACGCCCGCCTTGGCGCTTCGGACTGGATGGTGGTGGAAGCCGATGAAAGCGACGGCAGCTTCCTGCGGCTGACCGGCACGTTCGGCATCGTCACCAACATCGATCCCGAACATCTGGATCACTGGGGCAATTTCGAAGCGGTGAAGCAGGGCTTCGAACGCTTCGTCCACGCCGTGCCTTTCTATGGCGCGGCGATCCTGTGCATCGATCACCCGGAAGTGCAGGCGCTGATCCCGCGCGTTTCGGATCGGCGGATCATCACCTATGGCTTTGCCGCCACTGCCGATGTGCGCGGGCTGGACGTGACGCCGGTGCCGGGCGGTAACCGCTTCTCGGTTCTGGTGCGCACCCGTGATGGCCAGCGCCGCATTGATGATCTGGTGCTGCCGATGCCGGGCCGCCACAATGTGCAGAACGCGCTTGCCGCCATTGCCGTGGCGCTGGAACTGGGCGTGGATGATGCGGGCCTGCGTGCCGGCCTGGCCCGCTTTGGCGGCGTGAAGCGCCGCTTCACCAAGGTCGGCGAAGTGGCCGGCACCACCATCATCGATGATTATGGCCACCATCCGGTGGAAATCCGCGCCGTGCTCGCCGCCGCCCGCGAAGGCGCAACCGGGCGCGTGATTGCGGTCGTGCAGCCGCATCGTTTCACGCGATTGCGCGATCTGATGGCGGACTTCTGCGCCGCCTTCAACGATGCCGACATGGTCTATGTCGCACCCGTCTATGCTGCCGGAGAAGCACCCATCGAAGGGGTGGACGCCGCTGCCCTGGCCGCCGGGCTGGGCGCGGCCGGGCATCCGATTGCCGACACGGTGACAGGCGCCGACAATCTGGCGGTGAAACTGGCCAGCGTGGTGCAGCCGGGTGACCAGGTCATCTGCCTGGGCGCTGGCGACATCAC
>JAIXPM010000393.1 GCA_027486275.1 Sphingomonadales bacterium
ATCACCAGCGCCGGCGACGCACCGCAGGACAGCACGATGCGTTCGGGGGCGACGTGCACGCCGTGGCGGGACTGGTACAGGCCGGCGATGCGGGCTTTGAGTGGTTCCGATTCCCAATAACTGCCGGGATCGTTGTCCAGCACGGCGTGCGCGCGGGCGATGGCGGCAGCGGGCGCGCCGGTGGAGGGTTGGCCGAATTCCATGTGGATGATGCTGCGCCCCTCCGCCTCCAGCCGGCGGGCCAGGCGCGACAGGCGGATGGCGTGGAAGGGTTCAACAGGATCGTGGCGGTTCAGCATGACGGCGCGATAGCGGCTTTCGCTGCGCGTTGCACCTGTGGCGTGTGGCTGGCACAAGGCGGGCGATGATCCGTCTGTTCCTGCTGTTGTTGTGCCTCGCCTGGCCAGCGCTTGCCGCTGCCCCTGTGCCGGTGCCGGTGGCGGCGGCCGCCGATCTGCGGCTGGCGCTGCCGCCGCTGGTGCGCGGCCACGAGGCGCAGACGGGCGCGCGCTTCAGCCTCAGCTTCGGCTCGTCAGGGCAGATGGTGCAGCAGGCGCTGAATGGCGCACCGTTCCAATTGCTGCTGCTGGCGGACGCCAGCCACGCGGATCGCCTTGCCGCGGCGGTGCCCGGCACCGAGCGCCGGCCTTACGCGCTGGGCCGGCTGGCGCTGGTGGCCACAAGGGCCAGCGGCATCACCGATCTCGCCAGCCTGAAGGCCGCCATCCGCGCGGGCCGCATCCGCCACCTTGCCATCGCCAATCCGGCGCACGCGCCCTACGGCGTCGCCGCCCGCGCCGTGCTGGCCGGGATGGGCATCACGGCACCGCTGGTGCTGGGCGAGAATGTGGCGCAGGCGCTGAGCTTCGTGTCCACCGGCGCGGCAGAGGCCGGGCTGGTGGCCCTGCCGCTGGCGCGTGCTGCCGGTGGTGGCTTGATCGTCGTGCCGGTGTCGCCCGCGCTGTACCCGCCGCTGGTGCAAACTCTGGTGCTGATGCCCGGTGCCAGCTCGGCCGCGCGTGGACTGGCCGATCATCTGACGGGTCCGAACGGCCGCGCCGCGCTGGCCAAGGCCGGGTTCGGCCTGCCGTGAACGGCGCTGATCTGACCGCGCTGCAGCTGTCACTCATGCTGGCAGCGGCGACCGTGGCGCTGTTGCTGCCGCTGGCGCTGCTGCTTGGCCATTGGCTCGCCACCACGCGCTGGCGCGGCCGGGCGCTGGCGGAAGCGTTGCTGCTGCTGCCGCTGCTGCTGCCGCCCACCGTGGTGGGCCTGGCGCTGCTGATCGGCATGGGACCGGGCAGCGCGATCGGGCGCTGCTGGCAGGCGATAACGGGCGGCCAACTGGTGTTCAGTTTCGCCGGCATCCTGGTTGCCTCCGTGCTGGTCAACCTGCCGCTGATGGTGCAGCCGGCACAGCGCGCGTTCGAGGCGGTAGGCGACGATCTGCGCGCCGCCGCCGCCAGTTGCGGCCTGTCCCCGCTTCGGGCGTTCACCAAGGTGGAACTGCCGCTGGCCTGGCCCGGCCTTGCCACCGGCGCCGTGCTGGCCTTTGCCCACACGCTGGGTGAGTTTGGCGTTGTGCTGATGGTGGGCGGCGCCATCCCCGGCGAAACCACGACGCTGTCGCTGGCCATCTATGACCGGGTGCAGGCCTTTGACATGGCGGGCGCGGCGCGGCTGGCGCTGCTGCTGCTCGGCATCAGCCTGATCGCCATCACGCTGCTGTTCCTGTTGGGGCGCAAGCGTGGCTGAGGGCCTCACTATCTCACTCACCCGCGCTGGCCCGCTGGAAGTGGAAGCCGCGTTCAGCGTGCCGCCGGGGCAGACGCTGGCCCTGGTTGGGCCATCGGGCGCCGGCAAATCGACGATCCTGAAGGCCATCGCCGGGCTGTCGCCCACCACCGGCACGGTGCGCGTGGACGGGCAGGACTGGCAGACGGGCCCCCACGGCCTGCCGGCCTGGCAGCGCCGCGTGGGCCTTGTGCTGCAGGGCGGCGGCCTGTTTCCGCACCTTGATGCGCTGGGCAATGTGATGATTGCGCAATCAACGCCTGACCGTGACGCCGCGTTGGCGCTGCTGGCGGCAATGCAGATGGACGGGCCGGTGCTCGGTCGCCGCCCCTCCGGCCTGTCGGGCGGCGAACAGATGCGCGTGGCGCTGGCGCGGGCGCTGGCCCGCGATCCTGATGTGCTGCTGCTGGATGAGCCGTTCGCCGCCGTCGATCCGCCGGTGCGCCGCGCGCTGATTGCGGCCGTGGCCAAAGTCCGCCGCCAGAGCGCTGCCCCGATGATCATCGTCACCCACGATCTCGCCGAAGCCGCCGGCATCGCCGATGCTTGCGCCTTCATCGATGCTGGCTGCATCGTCGAACAAGGGCCGGCCGCCGCCGTGCTGGCCGATCCCGCCAGCCGGTTGAACCAATGGCTGAGCGGCCAGATTGTTACCGAACGTTAGCATTACGTCAAATTTCGATGCAATTTGGTAACAGTACGGGGCGATTCCAGCCGCCGCAGCGCCCATTACCACTTATCAACAATGTGACAGACTCATGACGGCCTAGCATCCCTTTCGTGGTCGCCGGGGGAGTGACCCGCAACCGTTCAAGGGGAAA
>JAIXPM010000206.1 GCA_027486275.1 Sphingomonadales bacterium
AGTGGAGGCCAGCCGGCCCTCGCCATCGCCCCGATCATCGAACAGGGCCCCTCATCCGGGCCGTTCGCTGGCGATCCGCTGGTGGTGCGCGTGCGGCTTTCCAGCATTGCCCGCCTGCCCTTTGCCGGCCTGTTCTCATCGGCCGGCGTGCCGATCAGTGTCGAGGCCACGGCCGGCCTGGTGGAAGAGCGCATGGCCGGCGTGGTCCATTGCGATGGCTGCATCACAGACCACGGCGACGGCAGCAACACCTTGGGATGAGGGTCCTGACCTTGTCGCCGATTTGACCTTCTGCGGGCCATGCCCATCCCGATGTCAGAACCAAATTCTCAGCATCATGTCGATCCCTGGACCGCTGGGCAACACCCCAGAATCGGGCATCGCCGGGTGATTACCAAATCACGACTGACCACCATTCAAACCGATGGAACGTTCGTTCAATAGTCCCTGATTCGATCAGTCTGTCGCCATAAAGGATCGAAAATACAGCCAAGTAGCGCAGTTAACGTATATTTGACATTTAACATGTTAAAAACTGCAACAGATTAAGAAGCCGCAAATCGGCGCAAAAGCAGGGTGTGAGTGTCATGAGTTGCTTGTGGGTACGCCGGCTTCAGGCAAGCCGGCGGGGAAATATCGCAACACTGACGGCATTGATGATGCCGGTGCTGATCGGTTCCGCCGGTCTGGCCAGCGACACGATCCAGTGGACCTTGACCAAGCGCATGATGCAGCGCGCCGCCGATTCGGGCGCGATCGCCGGCGCTTTCCAGTTGAGCCAATCCAGCAGCATTTCGGTGGTGCGCGCGGCCGCGACGGGCGACATCAACCGCAACGACGGTTTTCGCATGACGATCACCCCGGTGATCAACAGCCCCGCCACTTCAGGCAGCTTCCGCGATGCCGCATCTGCTGTGGAGGTGATCCTGGCCACAGACATGAACCTGCCGTTCACCGGCCTGATCATGCGTGGCCCGATGCGCATCAGCGCCCGCGCCGTGGCCGAAGTGGTGGGCAATGGCGATTATTGCGTGCTGGCGCTGGAAAACACCAATACCCCCGGCATCCCGATCGGCGGCAGTGCCACAGTGAACCTGGGCTGCGGCATGATGAGCAATGCGCCCAGCAACACGAGCATCATCGCCAATGGTGCCAGTAGCGTGACGGCCAGCCCGGTGGCCGCAGTGGGCCTTGTGCCCCCAGGCAATTATACCACCGGCACCGTCCGCGAAAGCTATGCGCTGCCGCTGCGCGATCCCTATCGCAACCTGCCGGATCCGATCAATATCTCCAGCAGCAACAACGATCTGCGGGTGCAGCCGAACCGTTCCAGCACGTTCAGCGCGGGCACCTACCGCAATATCGATGTCAGCGGCACGGCCACCTTCAATCCTGGCGTCTATTATGTGACGGGCAGTGTGAATTTCGGCAGTCAGGCCAACGTGACGTCAAATGGCGCGGTGTTCATCCTCACCGCCACCAACGCGGCCAGCAACACCAGCAACATTGCCACGGTGCGCATGAACGGCGGCGCCCGGATCAGCATGACGGCGCCCAGCACCGGCACCTATGCCGGCATCCTGTTCTATCAGGATCGCCGCGCCAGCAACATGGCCACCAACATCATCAACGGCAACAGCAGCAGCCTGCTGCAGGGGGCACTGTATTTCCCGCGTCAGGAACTGCAGATGAACGGCACCAGCGGCATGAACACCCGCTGCATCCAGATCGTCGCGCGCCGCATTGATTGGCGCGGCAACGCCGCGATTCAGAATGTCTGCCCGGCCAATTCAGGCGCGTCGTCCTTCAAGGGCACGCAGATCAAGCTGGTGGCATGATGATGAAGCACGCTCTCATCACCCGCTTGCGCGGCTGCCGTAGCGGCGCTGCCGCTGCCGAAATGGTGCTGATCGCCCCGGCGCTGGCCGGCCTGTTGTTTGTTGGGATGGATGTGGGCCTGGCCTTCTGGGAAAAACATCAACTGGAACAGGCGGCCCAGCGCGGCATCGAACTCGCCGTGGCGCCCGGCACCATCGGCACGGGTTCGTTCAGCCACCTCGATCCGGAAGTGCGGGCGGCGTATGGCAAGCCGGTGCAATCGCTGACGGTGGATAACTGGCTGGAATGCAACGGCCAGCGCCAGGACAACTGGAACAGCTTCTGCCCGGCCGGGCAGACGTTTGCCCGCTTTGTTTCGGTGCGGGTGCAGGCCGAATATGTGCCGCAGTACAGTTTTGGCGGCATTCTGCACGGCGATGGCCAGAACGGCGGCTATGTGCTGACCGGCGACGCTTCGGTGCGGCTGCAATGATCCGCGCGCTCCGCTCTGTCGCCCGCAACCGCAGCGGGGCCACCGCGGCCGAATTCGCGCTGACGCTGCCGCTGTTCCTGGCCTTCGTGTTCGTGTTCTTCGGTATCGGCGCCGTGTTCTGGGCCAATGCCGGCCTGCGCAATGGTGTTGGCGAAGGCGCCCGGGTGGCCACGCTCTTCCCGCGCCGCAACAACACCCAGATCAGCACGGCGATCCGCGCCAACAGCTTTGGCCTGGGCAGCGTGATGACAGCGCCAACCATCACCCCCGGTGCCGCCAATGGCCAGGATTTCGTGGACATCACGGTCACGGTGAACCCGCAGTTCGATCTGTTCTTCATCGAAGTGGAACCGATCACGCTGTCCGAAACCCGCCGGGCTTATCGCCCCGCCTGATCGCTGCACCTCCGCACATTGCCCGTTTTGCGCGGCACCTCCGCGCATTGTCCATTTTGCGCGGCTACTCCGCGCATTGCCCGTTTTGCGCGGCTACTCCGCGCGGGGATGCGCCGCCGCCCACGCATCCAACAATTGCGCCGCATCGACCTTGGTATAGATTTGCGTTGACGACAGGCTGGCGTGGCCGAGCAGTTCCTGCAGCTGCCGCAGATCAGCGCCCCTCGCCAGCAAGTGGGTCGCGAAACTGTGGCGCAGCGCGTGCGGCGTGGCACTGGCAGGCAAGCCCATCGCTGTCCGTGCAGCCTGCACAGCGCGGCGCACCGTGCCGGGATCGAGCGCGCCGCCTTTCACCCCGCGGAACAGCGGGGAATCGTGGGCCAGATCGAACGGGCATTTTTCGACATAATCCATGATCGCGGCCTGCACCTGGGGCAGCAGTGGCACCTGGCGGGTCTTGGCGCGCTTGCCGGTCACCGCGATCACGTCGCCCAAGGGCAGCGCCGCGCCGGTGAGCGACAGCGCTTCGCCAATGCGCAGGCCGGCGCCATAAAGCAGCAGCAAAACCGCCGTGTCGCGCGCCGCGAGCCAGGGCTGCGCCGCTGCATCGCCCACCACCGCCACCAGTTGCCGCACATCGCCCGGTGAGACGGCACGTGGCAGGCGGCGGGGCTGTTTCGGGGCCTTCAGCGCGGCAATGGCATCGCAGGCCAGCCCCTCGTTGCGCCGCGCCCAGGCGAAAAAGCCCTTCAACGCCGATACGTCGCGCGCCAGTGATGGCGCCGCCAGCCCCTCACCGCGCCGCAGCGCTAGAAAGGCCCGCAGTTCGGCGGCAGCCAACGTGGCCAGCCGCCCGCCGGTCACGGCGCCGCCCAGATGGGTGCTCAGGAAATCGTCGAACCGTTCCAGCGTCAGGCCATAGGCCCTGAGCGTGTGGACGGACAA
>JAIXPM010000102.1 GCA_027486275.1 Sphingomonadales bacterium
GGGCATTGGCGGCGCCCTGCTGCGCGCCGGACTGGCCCGCGCCGGGGGCCAGCCCTGCTATCTCGAAACCGCCACTCCATCCAACGTCGGCCTTTATCAGGCGCATGGCTTTGCCGTGCGCAATGAATGGCAGCATGGTGATGCGCCGAATTTCTGGTCGATGTGGCACCCCGGCAGCGTCACCGCAGCGGCGCAATGATCTCCAGTTGCAGCAGCAGCGTGCGCTGCGCGGCCGAGAAATTATCGTCGGACACCAGATAGACAATCGGCGGCCCGGTTTTGCGGCGCACCAGTGCGATGCCTTCCATATTGTCCACTGGCCACTTGCCATCCCGCCCCCAGCGCGCCAGCAGCCGGCCGGGCGCGGCGCTGCCGCCGGCCAGCACCGGCACCAGATCGACGATGCTGATCGCAGCGGCGGTTTCGGCACCAGTAAAGCGGCGATGCAGCACCAACAGGTGGGTTTCATCGAGCAGCACCGCATCGGTGGGCGCAAAACCATCAACCGCATCGATCATGATCCGGCGCGTCAGGCCGGCGGGCGCCACCAGCAGCGCGGTGAGCGCGCCATCGGCTGTGGCCGCATTTTCGGCAATCCAGATCAGGCTGCCATCGCCAAGCACGGCCAGCGATTCACCGCCACCGTTGGGCGGCCAGCCCATGGTATCGGTGCGATACAGCGGCGCGCCAACCGGGGTGAGCGGCGGGCCATGGCCGGCAAAGCCCAGGATGCGGTGCTGCTGTTCCAGGCTGATCAGCGTGCGGCCATCCGGCGTGAAGGCAATCGCTTCGGCATCGCGATCAACCTTGTCGTTGCCCGGCATGGTGATGCTGCCGATTTCGCCAGAGCTTGCGCCGGGCTGGTACAGCAGCCAATCCCCGGCATCGGTCACCGCCAGCAACCGGCCATCCGGCAGCGCAGCGAGGCCCGAAAGGCCGCCGAACGATGTTTCCGGGCTGGTCAGCACAGCCGCGCTCGTCAGGCGGAACGGGCCGATCTTGCTGCCGGTGCCGGCCAGCGGTGCGGCGGTGATGGCGATGCTGTGCCGGGGCTGGTTGGCGGCGGTGGCCGGCGGGCGCAGCTCTGTCCACAAGATCCAGATGGCGGCCACCAGCAGGGCGGCGAGCCCAGCATGTTGGCCGGCTTGGGAAATCGCCACGCGCCTCATGGAAAAAGCATAGCAGGCAGGGAACGCCTTCGCTATCCACGCCGCCATGACCCCCCATGAAATCCTGCACCGTGTGTTCGGCCACGCCGAATTCCGCGGCCCTCAGGAACAGATCATCAGCGACGTGATTGCTGGCCGCGACTGCCTGGCGATCATGCCCACCGGGGCGGGCAAATCGCTGTGCTATCAGGTGCCGGCGCTGGTGCGGCCGGGCACGGCGCTGGTGATCTCGCCGTTGATCGCGCTGATGGAAGATCAGGTGCAGGCGCTGCACACCCAGGGCGTACGCGCCGGCACGTTGAACAGCCAATCGGCCGATGGCGGCCAGGTGTGGCGCGATTTTGTCGATGGCCAGCTTGATCTTCTCTATGTCTCGCCCGAACGCGCGCTTTCGGATGGTTTCGGCCAGATGGTGCAGCGCACGGAAATCGCGCTGATCGCCATCGACGAAGCCCATTGCGTTTCGCAGTGGGGCCATGATTTCCGCCCCGAATATCGCCGCCTGAAGCCGTTTTGTGATTCCCTGCCCGGCGTACCGCGCATTGCGCTCACCGCCACCGCCGATCGCGATACCCGCGCCGATATCGCACTGCAGCTGGGCATTGCCAGCGATCGCATCACGCTTTCAGGTTTTGATCGGCCCAACATCCGTTACGACGTGGTGGGGCGCGACAATCTGCATCGCCAGCTGCTGGCCTTCATGGCCGGGCAGGCCGGCCGCGCTGGCATCATCTATGCCCCCACCCGTGCCGCCACCGAAAAGATCTGCGACTGGCTGGTGGAAGCCGGCATCCACGCCCGGCCCTACCATGCCGGGTTGGAAGCGGGCATCCGCAGCCGGCACCAGGCGGATTTCGTGAAAAGCGAAGACATGGTGATGGTTGCCACCATCGCCTTTGGCATGGGCATCAACAAACCCGATGTGCGGTTCGTGGTGCATGCCGGCCTGCCCAAATCGATCGAGTCCTATTATCAGGAAACCGGCCGCGCTGGGCGCGATGGCGATCCGGCGGTGGCGCACCTGATGTGGGGCGGCGAGGATGTCGCCCGGCTGCGCGGCTTCATTGCGGCCGGTGATGGCAGCGATGCCCACAAGGCCAATGAAACCCGCCGCATGAACGCGCTGATCGCTTTTCTGGAAACCGCTGGCTGCCGGCGGCAGGAGCTGCTGCGCTATTTCGGCGAAACCGCGCCCGCCAGTTGCGGGAATTGCGACAATTGCCTGAATCCGCCCACCCTGCTGGATGCCACCGAGGCCGCGCGCAAGCTGCTTTCGGCGGTGTATCGCACCGGGCAGCGCTTTGGCACCGGACACCTGATCGAGGTGCTGGGCGGCAAGGCGACGGAAAAAGTGCA
>JAIXPM010000455.1 GCA_027486275.1 Sphingomonadales bacterium
CCCTGGCCGCCATCTATGCGCCCGCTGTGCTGAACGGCACCGCCAGTTTCGAGATCGAGGCCCCATCGGCGGCCGAAATGGCGCAACGACTGATGAAGGTGAAATCGCATGGCTGGCCGTGGCTGGTGCATGTGACGATGGGCAAGGTGGATGGCTATGCCTACGTTACCCAGTTCCGCGATCGCCCCGCCTATCGTTATTGCGGCGAAACCAGCGTCTATGTGGCGCCCGATGCGCAGCGCACCGGCATCGGCCAGGCGCTGCTGATGGCGGTGAGCAGCGCGGCGCGCACGGCGGGGTTCCGGCAACTGATCGCGGTGATCGGCGATTCGGGCAATAGTGCCTCGATCAGCTTGCACGCATCCTGCGGCTTTGAACGCGCCGGCCTGCTGAAACAGATTGGCGAGAAATTCGGCAAGCCACTCGACATCGTGATGATGCAGCGCAGCCTGATCAGCTGATCAGGCCATCACCCACTTCGGCCCCTGTTGTCGGCGATGCCGCTGGCGCAGCTGGTGTCCCACCGCCATGAAGCCCAGCCCCAGCATCAGCCAGGTTGCCGGTTCGGGCACGCTGCTCACCGCGACCGGCGGATTGCCGAATCCGCTGGCAAACAGGCTGCTGATCTGGCTGCCAACGCTGTCTGCCCAGGCCGGCGTGAAGCTGGACCATGTGGGTGTTGCCAGCGCAAAGCCGGGCTGGCCGGCGAGGCCGCGCACATCAAACGACTGGTTGTTGGCCACGATGTTGCGCAAGCCTTCGGTCAGACGCACCGTGGACGCGCCCCAGCGCGCTTCCGGCAGGTTCGACAGCACGTTGTCGATGAAGATGCTGTCGTTGCAGCGGGTGCAGCTCACGCCATGGGTGAAGGTGACGGCGGCATAATTGCCGGCAAAGATCAGCCGTTCACCGCTGCCGTTGCGGGGATCGAACGACACGAACGCCTGCATGTTGCCGATGGCGCTGTTGTTCAGAATGGCGATATCGGATTGCAGCGGCCGGCCATTCAGGCTCCACAACTGAATGCAATCGGGGTGCGAACCAACGCCCGGCGTGAAGGCCGAACAGCTGTTCGACGAAACGATCACGCGCTGGCTATCCACCACGTTGATGCCATCGGCAAAGCTGCCGGTGATGCTGTTGCGCGTGACCAGCACGCCGGTGGAACTGCGCACGCCCATGCCGGTGCCATGGCCGGTGAACTGCGAATCCCGAACCGTCACCTGGTGGGATTGCACCACCAGCAGGCCGGAACCACGATTGTCGCGGTTGCCCAGAAACAGGCCCTGCGCCAGGCTGATATTGCTGCTGAACTGCACCTGCACCGTGTGCCAGGCCCGAATATCAAGATCGGCGCGGCCATAGGTGCCGCCGGAAAAGGCCAGATTATGCACGTTGTTCAGCACCAGCCCGCTCTGGAACACGGCATCGCGGGCATCCACCTGCACATTGCCGAAATCACGATTGCGCAGCACCAGCGGGTTGGCGAATGTGCCGGTGATGCGCAGCGTGTCGCCTGGCCGCACGCTGGCCAACACGGCCGTCTGATTGCTGGCTGGGGTCAGGGTGATCACCTGTTGCGCACTGGCGGCATTGGCCAGGGCCATCACGGCCAGGCCGGCCATCATCGTCGGGCGCAATCGGATCGGCGTCATTCCTGTGTCTCCCGTGCTGTCCGCCGGGCGGCCCATGATCGGTCGCCCGGCTGGCAGCGGTTCGGCCGTGCTGGCGAAAACCCTGTCCAAGGCCGGTAACGGCTGCACTGTGGTGGAGCTTGCGTGCGGCAATCGCGCTGCATCCATTTCGGATGTTATCGCCCTCGGGCTTGCCCGCCGGCCGCGAAGCCGCCATGGGGCGGGGCATGGCGACCACATTCCTGTTCCCCACCCCGCTCTGGCAGGGCCGGCTTGATGATGCCGCGCTGCTGGCCGATCTGGCCCACAGTTGCCGGACGCTGGCCGAGGACGACAGCGCGGGCCGCCGCTGGAGCCGCGACAACCGCTATCGCGGCTACACCAGCTATGCCTCGCTCAACGATCTGCCGGCGCGCGATCCGGCCTTTGGTGATCTGGCGCGCTGGCTGGTGAAACAGGCCAGTGGCTTTGCAGCGGCCGCGCATCTCGATCTTGCGGGGCGCAAGCCCAAGCTCGACAGCCTGTGGGTCAATATCCTCAAACCCGGCGGCGGCCACAGCGGGCACATCCACCCGCACAGCATCATTTCAGGCACACTCTATGTGGAGGTGCCCGCTGGCGCCGGCAGCATCCGCTTCGAAGACCCGCGGCTGCCGATGCTGATGCACAGCCCCCCGCGCAGCGCCGATGCGCCGGCCGAGAGCCGCAATTTCGTCCACGTCGAACCAGCGCCGGGCGATCTGCTGCTGTGGGAAAGCTGGCTGCGCCACGAGGTGATGCCCAGCGCGGCCAAGGTGGATCGCATCTCGATCAGCTTCAATTTCGCCTGATTCTCCAAGAATCAAGCGGCCCGTCGCTCCTGGGTGGGGGTGGAGCGACGGGCCGGGCGGGCCCTCCCCGCCAAGTGGGCCAACCCCGGGGGGAGGCGGCCCAAGTCATGGTCACTATCAGAACTTGAACTTGAATTCACCGTCAATAATGCGGCGTTGACCGGATGAAATGAACCATCTACCGAGCGAAAGCGTCGAGATCCCCGCGTTCAGCCGGAATTTGACGAGCAGATTGCTGGCAAGCACCGAAACCAGCCTGATCGCGATCAGGCTGCCCTTGATTCCGGTTTCCATGGTCAAACTGCAGGCGCCGAAGGTGAAACCAGGGGCCCGCAGACATGGACCCATCACCAAATTTCCTGTCTGGAATGGCCGCAGCCCCGTGTATAAGTGCGCATGGCCGACAGCACGCCCAGCCCTGTAGCAACCGCTGCCAAAGCGGTTTCAATCGTGGAGGTCTCGCCACGCGATGGCCTGCAGAATGAAGCCGGCTTCATCGAAACGGCGGACAAGCTGGCGTTGATCGGCCAGTTGATCGGCATGGGCGCACGCCGGATCGAGGTTGCAAGCTTCGTCAACCCGCGCCGTGTGCCGCAGATGGCTGATGCCGAAGCGGTGGTGGCCGGCCTGCCGCCAGCGCCCGGCGTACGCTTCATCGGCCTGTGCCTGAACGAGCGCGGCGTTGCCCGCGCTATCGCCACGTTGGATAGCGCCCGCCCGCTGGACGAAGCCGGCTGCGTGCTGGTGGCGAGCGACAGTTTCGGCATCATCAACCAGGGGCAAAGCGTGACCGACGGCATTGCTGCCAACCGCGCGATGCTGAAACAGGCCCGCGATGCCGGCCTGTTTGCACAGGTGACGATCAGCGCCGCCTTTGGCTGCCCGTATGAAGGCCCGGTGCCGGCGGAA
>JAIXPM010000081.1 GCA_027486275.1 Sphingomonadales bacterium
AGCCAGCCCCACGGCGGCACCGGCGCTGTCACCAGCACATCGGGGATGCCGCCATGCACAAAAGCTTCCGCTTCGCCCACCGTCTGGCAGCACAGGCCCACCGCGCCCTGCCGCACCTGTTCCAGGCCCATCGCGCTGCACTTGTGCATCTTGCCATGCGCGCGCAGCCGCACACCCTTGGCGGTGCAGGCCGCCTGCATGGCGGCCAGATTGTCCATCATCACCGCGCGCCGCACCACCAGTGCCGGCGTGATCGGCGGCTTCACCTTGGCCAGGAAATCATCTCTGCTCTGCATGGTGGCCGTCTTGCCGTGCACCGGTGTTTAAGTCAAAAGCCCTCACAATCGGGGCCGCATTACGGAGTTTCCATGTCAGTCCAAGCTGCTGTTCAACCAACGGCGATCATCACTGGCGCGTCTTCTGGCGTGGGCCTGTGGGCTGCCAAGTCCTTGGCGGATCGGGGTTGGCTGGTGATCATGGCATGCCGCGATCTGGCCAAGGCGGAAGCCGCAGCCGCTGAGGTTGGCATCCCGGCTGATTCGCGCCGGATCCTGCATATTGATCTGGGCGATCAGGCCAGTGTGCGCCGCTTCGCCGATGAATTTCACGGCCTTGGCCTGCCGCTCGATGCGCTGCTGCTCAACGCCGCCGTCTATCTGCCGCGCCTCGAAGCGCCGATGCGTTCCCCCGAAGGGTATGAAATCAGCGTTGCCACCAATTATTTCGGCCACTTCCTGCTGGCGCATCTGTTGCTGGATGATCTGAAAAAGGCCAAGGGCCGCCTGCCCTCGCCGCCTCGCCTGATCACGCTGGGCACTGTCACCGCCAATAGCGAGGAATTCGGCGGCAAGGTGCCGATCCCGGCGCCCGCCGAACTGGGCGATCTCGCTGGACTGGAAGCCGGTTTCAAGGCGCCCATCGCCATGATCGACGGCAAGCCGTTCAAGCCGGGCAAGGCTTATAAAGACAGCAAGCTGGCGTGCATGATCATGAACCGCGAGTTCCACAAGCGCTGGGGCGATACCGGCATCGTGTTCAACACGCTTTATCCCGGCTGCGTCGCTGATACCGCGCTGTTCCGCGACACGCCGCAAGCCTTCCGTACAATCTTCCCCTGGTTCCAGAAGAACATCACCAAGGGCTATGTGAGCCAGCCGCTGGCCGGAGACCGCACCGCGCAGGTGATCGCCGATCCGGCCTTCGCCAGCCAATCCGGCGTGCACTGGAGCTGGGGCAACCGCCAGAAGCAAGGCCGCATGCCGTTCGCGCAGCCGCTGTCGGCGCGCGGCACCAACGAAGCCCGCAATGAACGGCTGTGGGACCTGACATTGAAGGCGGTGGGGCTGGCCTGAGCCGGCCCCTCACCCCTCCTTCGTCTCGCCCTTCTCCGGCACGAGCCCATAACGCGCCACCAATTTCCACACGTGCGGCGGGATCATGTTCTTCATCATGCCCGGCGCTTCGCGGCGCAGGTGCAGGATGGTCTCGATCGCCTTCATCTCCACCCGCGTGCGGGCGAATTCCTTGCCCTTGGGGCCGACCAGCGGCATCAATTTGCCCACGATCGGCCGCACCCATTTCGGCATGCGGCGCAATGGGAGCCCGCCGGCGGCGCGTTCGGTGTTGGCCATGAAGCCCTTTACTGGCCCGGCACGCTTGCTGCCGTCCGGCTTGCCATTGTCGTCAGGCTCGGTCAGCGCCACTTCGTCACCCAGCAGGCCGAGCAGTTCGGCGCCGCGATCATTGCGGATCAGCAGCCATTGCTCCCCGGTGCCGCCCATATAGCCCACGGTGATATCCGCCAGGCTGTTGGTGTAATCCACGCAAGTGCGGCAGGTGAGCGGGAAGAAATCCGGCCGCAGATCAGACAACGGCAGCATCAGGAACGGCACTTCCTTGCGCTTGCCGTCGTCGAACCGCAGCTCGACATGATAATTCGCCTTGAATTCCAGATAGGTGATGCTGTCCGGCTTGTCGGAAAGCAGCGCCAGGAATTCATGGAAATTCGCGGTCGTCGTGTTGTCGCTGCACGGCGTGCCGATCACGTAAATGCGCTCAAACCCCAGCTTGGCTTCCAGCCGGCGCAGCGCGTGGATCTGGCAGGGAATGCCGATGATGCCGATGCGCTTGAACCCAGCGGCACGCGCCGGCTCCAGCAGCGCCAGCAGCGGCGCATAGCCCATGCGCATGCCGCGCACGCGGGCCATGGCTTCGGCCTTGGTCACCATGACGGGGCGCGGCTTCCACTTGTCGTCGGGGTCAGGCGCCATGGTGAGGATGGCTTCGACCGCGCCGGTCTCCAGCAGCCGCTCGCCAAGCCGGCTCGTGATGCCAGTCCATTGCGCGCCTTCACTGGGCTGCTTCAGCCGGGCTTTGGCCATGCGCTGGAACGGGCCGAAGAACAGTTCGTCAGGACGAGATTCATCGCGGGCACGGCCGTGCACGGCGGCTTCCATCGCGGCATAATCCGGCTTGATGAACTGGCAGGCGGTGCCGCAATCCGTGGGGGTGGACGTGCGCGACACACCGCAATCGGTGCACAGCCCG
>JAIXPM010000302.1 GCA_027486275.1 Sphingomonadales bacterium
GATTGCCTTGCCGTGTGCCCATGGAACCGTTTTGCGCAGGCGACCGAGGAACCGGCCTTCTTGCCGCGCGCCGAGCTGACGGCACCAAAGCTGGCGGAACTTCTCATCCTTGACGATGCGGCCTTCCGGGCGCTCTTCTCCGGCTCGGCCATCAAACGCATCGGGATCAATCGCTTCATCCGCAATTGCCTTTATGCGGCAGGCAACAGCGGGCAGGGCGCGTTGATCCCGGCGGTGCAGGCGCACGTGGGCAGCGATGATCCGGTGGTGGCCGATGCCGCCGCCTGGGCGATGGCACGATTGGAGGCGGCATGACGATACCCACGGGCAAGGCGCGATTGGCAGCGTTGCAGATCGGCAGCCGGGCGACCACCGCCGAAACGCTGGAAGCGCTGATGGCACGGCGGGACGAGTTGAAGGCGGCCAATCCGGATCTGCTGGTGCTGCCGGAGGCTTTGCTGGGCGGCTACCCCAAGGGCGCCGACTTTGGCGTGCGGCTGGGCTATCGCACGCCCGCCGGCCGTGATGCCTTCCGGCGCTATTGGGAACAGGCGATCGAGATTGACGGCCCGGAAGTGGCGGCGCTGGGCGAGTTGGCGGCTGACCTGGGTTGTACCATGGTGGTGGGTGCGATCGTGCGGGCCGGCGCAACGCTGCATTGCTCTGCGCTGCATTTCACCCCCGATGGCCGCCTTGCCGGGCATCGCGGCAAGCTGATGCCAACAGCGGCTGAACGGCTGATCTGGGGGCAGGGCGGCCCCGACGATGTGCGCGTGTTCGACAGCCCGGTGGGGCGCATTGCGCCGGTGATCTGCTGGGAAAATTTCATGCCGCTGTTCCGGGCGGCGCTGTACGGGCAGGGCGTGACGATCTGGGCGGCGCCCACCGTGGATGATCGGCCGCAGTGGGAAGTGGCCATGCGCCACATTGCGCATGAAGGCCGCTGTTTCCTGGTATCGGCCTGCCAGTGGCTGGGGCCGACGCAGACCGCGCTGGGCGAACCGATCACTTTGATTGACCGGGCTGCAGATGTGCCGATCATCGGCGGCGGCAGCATCATTGTCTCGCCGATGGGTGAAGTGCTGGCCGGGCCATTGCGGGGCAACGAAGGACTGTTGGTGGCTGAGGTCGATCTGGCCGACATCGTGCGCGCCCGTTTCGATTTCGATGCCGCCGGCCATTATGCGCGGCCCGACATCTTCAGGCTGGACGTGACGCGCCCAAGCCGGTGAAACTGCGTCTTGAGGAGATTTACTCATGACCGATTCCCTGTTCATCGGCCTGTCGGATCAGGACGCGCCGCAATCGCTGGTGCTGAAGCGCGCCAACCGCCACGGGCTGATTGCGGGCGCGACCGGCACCGGCAAGACGGTGACATTGCAGGGCCTGGCCGAAGGCTTTTCCCGCGCCGGCGTGCCGGTGTTCCTGTCGGACGTGAAGGGCGACATTGCCGGCATGGCCAAGGCCGGCAGCGAGGCGGCGGCGTGGACCGGCAAGCGCGCGCTGGAACTGAAGATGGCTGATTACGACTGGGAAGCCATGCCAGTGGTGTTCTGGGATCTTTTCGGCGAACAGGGCCACCCCATCCGCACCACCATTTCCGAAATGGGGCCGCTGCTGCTGGCGCGACTGATGGGGCTGAACGAGGTGCAGGAAGGCGTGCTCGCCATCGCCTTCCGCTATGCCGATGAGCATGATCTGCTGCTGCTGGATCTGGAGGATCTGCAGGCGATGCTGGCCTGGTGTGCCGACAACGCGGCCGAACTGTCGAGCAAATATGGCAATGTCACCAAGGCCAGCGTCGGCTCGATCCAGCGCCAGCTGCTCACGCTGGACAGCCAGGGCGGCGCGGCCTTCTTTGGCGAGCCGGCCTTCGATATCACCGATTTCATTGCGCTGGATGGCAAGGGCCGCGGCCGGGTGAATATCCTGGCGGCCGACAAGCTGATGAACAGCCCGCGGCTGTATGCGACGTTCCTGCTGTGGCTGCTGTCCGAACTGTTCGAAACGCTCCCCGAAGTGGGTGATCCCGACAGGCCCAAGCTGGTGTTCTTCTTCGATGAAGCCCATCTGCTGTTCGATGAAGCGCCCGACGCGCTGATGGACAAGGTGGAACAGGTGGTGCGCCTGATCCGATCGAAGGGCGTGGGCGTCTATTTCGTCACGCAGAATCCGATTGATATTCCGGAGAAAGTCGCCGGCCAGTTGGGCAACCGGGTGCAGCATGCGCTGCGCGCCTTCACGCCGCGCGATGCCCGGGCGATCAAGAGCGCCTCTGAGACCTTCCGGCCCAACCCGCGCCTGGATGTGGCGGCGGTGATTACCGAGATGAAGGTGGGCGAAGCGCTGGTATCGACGCTGATGCCCGATGGTGCACCATCGCCGGTGGAGCGCACCCGCATCGCGCCGCCGCGCAGCCGGGTGGGGCCGCTGACGCCGGGGGAGCGTATGGACGTGATCAACGCCTCGCCGTTTGCCGGCAAATATGAGGAGCGCATCGACCGCGATTCCGCCGCCGAATTGCTGGTGATGAAGCGCGAGGAGAGCGCGGCGCAGGCCGAGGCTGACAAGGCGGCGGCCGTGCAGGCCAAGCTGGATGCGCAGGCCGCCAAGGACGAGGCGAAACAGCAGGCCACCCGTGAGCGCGAGGCAGCGCGGCTGGAGGCGGCCAAGGCCCGCGCCGCTGCCAAGCCCAGTGCGACGGAAAAGGCCGTGGCCTCGGCCGTGACGGCGGCGGCCAGCACCTTGGGCCGGCAAGTGGCCGGCAGCCTGGGCAAGAGCCTGGTGCGGGGGATTTTGGGGAGCCTGTTCAAATGACGACGACACGCCGCTGGTTGCTGAAATCCCGCCCGAATGGCCCGCTGAAAGACAGCGATTTCGATCTTGTCAGCGTGCCGATGCCCGATGTGGGCGAGGGGCAGTTTCTGGTGAAGCTCACCCATTTCTCCTTCGATCCCACCCAGCGCGGCTGGCTGGGCGGCGATACCTATCTGCCGGCAGTGCCGATCGGCGGCGTGGTGCGCGCCGGCGGCATTGGCGAAGTGGTGGCGAGCAAGCACCCGGGCTTCGAGGTCGGTGACGTGGTGCAGGGCACCTTCGGTTGGCAGGAACATGCGCTGAGCGATGGCACCACCGAAACCGGCCCGGTGACCAAGTTGCGCGGCGGCATCACGCCGGAACAGGCGCTCGGCGTGTTCGGGGTGACGGGTCTCACCGCCTGGTTCGGCCTCACCGAAATCGGCCAGCCCAAGGCAGGCGACACGGTGCTGGTATCGGGCGCGGCGGGCGCCACCGGCAGCGTGGTGGTGCAGGTGGCCAAGGCCCTGGGCTGCAAGGTGATCGGCATTGCCGGTGGTGCAGAGAAGTGCGGCTGGGTGGTCGAACAGGCCGGCGCCGATGCCTGCATCGATTATCGTGCCGGCAATGTTGCGCGCCAGGTCCGCGAACATGCGCCCAAGGGCGTGAACGTGGTGTTTGAAAATGTTGGCGGCGAGATATTGGATGCGGCGCTGGCCAATCTGGCCTTGCGGGCGCGGGTCGTGCTGTGCGGCGGTATCTCCAGCTACAATGATACTGCCGAAGATCGCCAACCGGGCCTGCGGAACTACATGAACCTCACCGTGATGCGTGGGCGGATGGAGGGGTTCATCATCCTCGATTTCGCCAAGCGTTATGGCGAGGGCGTGGCCGAACTGGCCAAGCTGATGGCGGCCGGCAAGCTGAAGACCGCTGAAGATGTGGCGCACGGCTTCGAGAATTGCCCTGCCACGCTGCGCCGCCTGTTCGAGGGCAAGAATTTCGGCAAGCAGTTGCTGAAGGTGTGAAGCCTCAGAACGTCCCCGGCATTTCGCGCTGGGCGGCGTTGGGCGTGCGAGCGAGCAGCGGCTGGCGGCCGAGCGACTGTTCGCGGATGTCGCCGGCGGCGGCCGCGATGGTGGTGCAGTTTTCCCCGCGAAGGGCAGAGATGGCCCGCGCGGTGGAGGCTTCGGCCGGGTTGCCCATTA
>JAIXPM010000449.1 GCA_027486275.1 Sphingomonadales bacterium
CGTTGGTGCCGAAGGCTGGGTTTATACCGGCGTTGCCATCTTCATCGTGCTGGCCGTGGTGGTGTTCAAGGCGCCGTCGCTGATCGCCAAGGCGCTGGACGACCGCATTGCCGGCGTGAAGAAGCAGCTCGACGAAGCCGCCGTGTTGCGCGCTGAAGCCGAAAAGCTGCTGGCCGATGCGCAGGCCGCCAAAGCTGCCGCCGAATCGGAAGCCGCTGCCATCCGCCAGCGCGCGCAGACCGAAGCCGCCGATCTGGTGAAGGCCAGCGAAGCCGCTGCCAGCGACGCCATTGCGCGCCGCACCGCTGCTGCCACCAGCCGCATTGCTGCTGCCGAACGCACCGCGACGGCAGAACTGAAGGCGGAAGTCGCTGCGCAGGTGACCAAGGCCGCCGCCGCGATCATCGCCGCCCGCGCCGACAAGGACCTGCAGACCCGGCTGACCGACGAGGCTATCGCCAGCCTCGACCGCCGCCTGCACTGATCAGAACGGATCGACGTAGCAGTTGTTCACACCGCCGCTGGCACAGGCCGGAGGCATTGATGGGCGCGGGCTCGCGGTGTCCCAGAATGCCGATACGTTGGGATTGGCGCCTTCGTGGCAGCCGTTGGCACAGCCCGGCTGATTGACCGTGTTGGTCCAGCCGGCCTGGCTGCTGATCGGCACATAGCGAAACGTGCTGCCCGATCCGGCCGGGCTGGAGGCATCGGTAGAGCCTTTCACCCGCAGGGTGAAATTGCCATGATCGGTGCCAACCATGTTGCGGCGCAGCAGTTTGGCCCAGGTCGGATCATCGGGCATCACCAGATAGACATTGTTGCCCGTGTGACAGCCGGTGCAGTTTTCGCGCAAGCTGTCTCCATCCTGCAGATCGCGTATGCGCACGGTCATGTTGGCCCAGCCGATGGGCGACGCGCCGGGGCCGCCACTGCGCAATTTATTGTCCCAGAAACAGGCCGCGCCGGTGGTGGCGCTTTGGCAGATGATGCCCATCAGGCTACCGGGTGCGCCACTGCCGCGCGGCAGCGCCACGCAGGCGCCGTGCTTTTGCGGATCGTGAAAAGTATAAACACCCGCATATTCGCCCGGGTTGACCAGATTGGTGACCAGCGCGCCCTGATTTTTCCAATCGGTGCCGCCGGTGGCAAAGTCTGGCGGTATCGGCACATCGGCGCTGCGGCACCGCAGCATGTAATTGGTGCCGATGAACGGCACCTCCGCCAGGCCAAGCAATTCGCGAAGCCGAGCCAGACGGGCATCAGACAGCAGCAGTCCGCGGAACCGGCCGCTGCGCTGCAACAGCAGATCGTTGATCAGAGCCAAGCGCTGCCCGTCTTTGTCGTTACGCTTGGCCAGATGGCTTCTGATGGCAGCGCCGCGCAACCAGTAGCGTTCAGCAGCGCTCCAACGCTGGCGGGCCAGCAGCTTGGCAAAGCGCGGGTCAACTGCAGCTGCCGGCATGTCGAGCCGTTGCATCAGATCATCTTGCATGGCGAGAAGGGCTTTTTCGGTCAGCACGATGCGGCGCATATCGGCATCGAAGAATTCGCCGTGGCCGCCCAGCGCGATCTGATCGGCACGGCCGGTGGCGGCGACTTCGCCGCCCTTCAAGCGCGGCGGCGTCTCGGCCATCGGGCTATCCTTTGGCGTGCACGCTGCCAACAACAGGCTGGCACCAAGGCTCGCAAACAACGGAATTGTCACGGATCGGCGCATGGTTCATCCTCCGGGATGGCCGACCCTGAGCCTTAAGATTGCCTGAAAGGCTCACCCGGCACAAGCCCCACTGCTCATTGCGCATTCACCCGGCCACTGATATGCCGATGCCCATGATGCATCTGTTGAGCCTTGGCCGACGAAACTGACACTGCGCCGTATGGTGCAGTGCCCGCTTGCGTTTGTCGCCCCGTTTTGCAGAAAGCCGTCGTTCCTGTGATCACCATCCTCCCGCTGGCGCCTGGGCACCAGCCTGTCATCGACTCCCTGCTCGACGATCGGTTCGGCCCGGCGCGCCGCAACCGCACCGCCTATCGCCTGCGGGATCGCGCCGAAGTGCTGGGTGATTTCTCGTTCGTGGCCATGGACGGCGATATGCTGGTGGGCAGCCTGCAATGCTGGCCGATCCGTTTGAAAAGCGTGGGCGGCGCGCGGCAACCGATGATCCTGCTCGGGCCGGTCGCGGTGGCGGCAGCGCGCGAAGGGCAGGGTATCGCCTCCACCCTCATGCGCGCCAGCCTGGCCGCGCTCGATGCGGCCGACAGTCCGCCGGTGCTGCTGATCGGCGATGCGCCCTTCTATGGCCGCTTCGGCTTTTCGGCGGCGGCGACGCGGCACTGGGAACTGCCCGGCCCGGTCGATCATGATCGGCTGTTGCTGCGTGGGCCCACCACGGGATTGCCGCGCATCGCCTGGGTGGAAGCCGCCAGCGGCAACCCGCCCCGCACCGCCAAGGTTGCCTGAACGGCGTCTTGCCCTATCTAGGGCGCGTGAGCATCGAATCTCCTGCTGATCGTTTTGCCGAACTGCTCGCCCTGTCGCGGGCCGGCAAGCGGCTGCCCGTGGAACAATGGCACCCCAGCCATTGCGGCCCCAGCGACATGCGCATTGCCGCTGATGGCACCTGGTTTCACGCCGGCTCTCCCATTGGCCGCAAGGAACTTGTGCAGCTGTTTTCCTCGATCCTGCGCCGCGAACCCGATGGCAGCCATGTGCTGGTGACGCCGGTGGAAAAGCTCGACATCGATGTGGAGGATGCGCCGTTCATCGCGGTGGATGCCGA
>JAIXPM010000002.1 GCA_027486275.1 Sphingomonadales bacterium
CCGCTGATCCGCGCTCCGGCCGATCCGGTCGCCCTGCCCGCATCGCGGGGCGAACTGGAACTGGTGGACGTGCATTTCCATTATCCGTCCAAACCCGATGCCCCGGCGCTGAATGGCTTCACCCTGAAGGTGGCGCCGGGCGAAACGGTGGCCGTCGTCGGCCCGTCGGGCGCAGGCAAGTCCACCCTGTTCCAACTGGTGCAGCGTTTCTATGATCCGGAAGCTGGCGCGTTGCGGATCGACGGCGTTGCCTATCGCGACGCTGATCCGCACCAGATCCGCGAACGCATCGCCGTGGTCCCCCAGGAAACGGTGATCTTTGCCACCAGCGCACTGGAAAATATCCGCTATGGCCGCCCGGAGGCGACCGAAGCCGAAGTGTGGGCCGCGGCCGAAGCCGCCCATGCCGATGGCTTCCTGAAAGACCTGCCCGAAGGCATCCACAGCTTCCTGGGCGAAAGCGGTACCAGGCTTTCCGGCGGCCAGCGCCAGCGCGTGGCCATCGCGCGCGCCATCCTGCGCAACGCGCCAATCCTGCTGCTCGATGAAGCCACCAGCGCGCTCGATGCCGAAAGCGAGCAGTTGGTGCAGGAAGCGCTCGACGGGCTGATGAAGCAGCGCACCACCCTGGTGATTGCCCACCGGCTCGCCACCGTGCGCGATGCCGATCGCATCGTTGTGCTCGACAAGGGCCGCATCGTTGCCGAAGGCACGCACGACAGCCTGATGGCCGGCGGCGGGCTGTATGCGCGCCTTGCCCGGCTGCAGTTCGACCAGTTGGCGGCTTGAGGCGCGTTATTGGGCGGTAAAGCCGCCGTCCACCACCAGTTCGGCGCCGGTGATGAAACTGGCATCATCGCTGGCCAGGAAAGCGATGGCATCGGCAATCTCGCGCGGCACGCCAAAGCGGCCGATCGGATGGGCGTTCATCAGCGCCACGCGCATCTCGTTGCCATCTTCCCGATCGGCCAGCGCATTGCTCACCATCGGCGTGTCGATGAAGCCGGGATGCACGCTGTTTACCCTGATGCCCAGCGGTGCCCATTCCAACGCCGCCGCCTTGGTGAGCAACGTTACCCCACCCTTTGACGCACAATAGGCCGCGGCCCCGGCCATCCCGACCTTGCCGAGGATGGAACTGAGGTTGATCACGCTGCCACCGCCTGACGCGGCAATGCGCGGGCCGGCGTGGCGCAGGCCGAGGAACACGCCATCGAGATTGACGGCGAGGATCTGACGCCAGGCATCATAGCTGTGGTCCATCAGTTCGTGACGGCCGCCGGCCACACCGGCATTGTTGACCAGGATATCAAGCCGGCCGAAATCATGAACGGCATGCTCAACAGCGGCGGCCCAATCGGGATGGCTGGTCACGTCGTGCAGGCGGAATGCGGCCTGACCGCCAGCGGCCGTGATACTGGCCGCAATATCCTCGCCGGCCAGATCACGATCGGTCAACAATACCGCCGCGCCATCCTTGGCCAGTCGCCGCGCGGTTGCCGCGCCCAATCCCGAAGCCGCACCTGTAACCAGAGCCACTTTGCCTGAAAGTCGTGCCATGTCGTGATCCTCTCCTGATTGCGAGGAGGCTAGGCTGGTTCAGGCGGCAGCGATACTGGGGGGATTGCGGGGTGTAGAGTGTCTCGCTTGTCGAGGCGGAGGGCGGTCTGAGGCGGCAGCCCATTGAGCGCGGCCGGCGGCGGAGCCACGCTGTCAGACAGGCAAGAAAAAGGGCGGCCTGTTGAGGCCGCCCTTTTCTTCCTGCTGGCCGATCTTTCCGGAGCCGGTGAATAACGCTCAGCGTTATGCACGCGCCCCGCTGCGATCAGTTCGCGTAAGCCTCGTTCCCGACAAAGCCCATCTTTTCGATGCCAGCTTGCTGGGCAGCAGCCATCACCTGATCGACGATGACATACTTGGCTTCCGCTTCCGGACGCATGCGCAGCTCCGGCTGTTCCGGCAACGCCGATGCCTGCTTCAGGTACCCCTTCAGCGTGGGCATATCGACTTCGGTCTTGTTCCAGTAGATGTTGCCGAGAAAATCGATATCGATCTGGTTGAACACCGGATCAACATTGCTCGGGTTCGGATTCGGCGGCGGCAGGTCCAGCTTCACAGCGTGGGTCTGCACCGGGATGGTGATGATGAACATGATGAGCAGAACGAGCATGACGTCGATCAACGGCGTCGTGTTCATTTCCACCATCGGGTTGTCGTCACCACCCTCTTTACCAACTGACATGGCCATCGGCCAAACTCCCGTTATCGGATGGGGCCGGATCGTTCCCCTGTGGGGAGGAACCGGCCGCCATCATTGCCTGATCAATCGCGCGTGACGAAGCCCGGGACGGGCTCGGAAATGAACCCAACCTTCAGGAACCCGGCCCGCTGCATGGTGAAGACAACCCCACCAATGCAACGATAGGCCACGTCCTTGTCACCGCGGACATGCACTTCCGGCAGTTCGATCTTGCCGCCCAGGGCTTCCTGGCGCTTGATCTCATCCTTGAGTGCCTTCACGCCACGGTCAAGCAGTTCCTGCTTCGTGTCGACCCGGGTCTGACCCCAGTAAGTGTCGCAGTTCCCATCCACCGAGATCAGCACGTTTTCCGGCTTGGTGGTGGTGGGAACGTTGGTCACCGTCGGCAGCGTGAGCGGCACGGTCTGGATGACAACAGGCACCGTGATCAGGAAGATGATGAGCAGCACCAACATGACGTCGACGAGCGGCGTCGTGTTGATCTCGTTCATCGGCGCGTTTTCGTCCGACGTGTCCTTGCCGATACTCATTCCCATCGGTCTATCTCCCTATGCGGCGATCAGACCGATTACTTCTTGACGGCAGGAGCAGCGGCAGCCGGAGCAGCAGCAACCGGACGCTGGATGCGGGAGCCAGACACCAGAGCACCATGCACGTCAGACGTGAAATTGTTCAGGCGGGTGGCGATGTCCTTGTTGCGGCTGATCAGCCAGTTGTAGCCGAGCACGGCGGGCACGGCCACGGCCAGACCCAGCGCGGTCATAATCAGTGCTTCACCGACCGGACCGGCGACCTTGTCGATCGAAGCCTGGCCAGCGAGGCCGATGTTGATCAGAGCGCGATAGATGCCGACGACGGTGCCGAACAGGCCGACGAACGGCGAGGTCGAACCGACCGAAGCGAGGAACGAGAAGCCGGTGGTCAGCTTGCCGTTGATCAGGCCGACCGAACGGTTCAGAGCCATCGTCACCCACTCGTGCTGATCGATCTTGTCGGTCAGGCGGCCTTCGTGGTGATCCGAAGCGCGCAGGCCGTCATCAACGATCTGACGGAACGGCGAGTTCTTTTCGAGCTTCGCGGCACCGGTCTTCAGGTCGCTGGCGGTCCAGAACTTCTTTTCCAGTTCAGCGGCTTCCGCCAAGACCTTCTTCTGATCCAGATACTTGGTGATGATGATGAACCAGCTGTACAGCGACATGAACACCAGGAGGCCGAACACGGCCCAGGCGATGATGCCCCCCTGCTCCAGAGCGGCCATCAGGCCATAGGGGTTTTCTGCGGCTTCGGTCTGCATTGTCTTTTTCCCTCGGTTATCGTTGCGGGACCCTGGCACCACGGCCAGACCCAGATTGATGAGTTGATCAGTTGGTCAGGCGCCAGCGCACCGGCTGGGTCTTGCGTTCCGGTACCGGCTGCCCGTCACGAGTCGCCGGATTGAAGCGGAAACGACGCTGGATGATGGAGCAAGTCGCATCATCAAGACGCTTGAAGCCGCTCGATTGCACGACCTCGCACTGTGTGACACGGCCATCAGCGCCCACAACATAGGACACACGGGCCACGCCCTCTTCTTCGGCAGCACGCGAAGCGCTGGGATAATCATCATCCGAGAAGACATTCCCACGGCCGCGCGGCGTTGCCGGCGACGGTGCCACGGCCGGCGGGGCCGGCGGGGCTGGAGGGGCTGGAGGAGCCACGACGGGCGGATCGGGCCGAGCCACGTTTGATTGCGTGGTGATCGTGTTCGTCGGCGCATCCGACTGCACGGACACCTCCGGCGGCGGCACGTACGGCGGGATCTCGATCTCCTTCGGCGGCGGCGGCGGCGGTTCGTCCGGTGGCGGTGCCTCTTCCTTCACGTTAACCGCTTCGAGTGGCTCAACGATCTTCTTCACCACCGAAATGGCGAAACCGGACACGATGGCATAGCCGAGCAGAACGTGCAGAATGGCGACCGAGACCAGCGCGATCTGCCGATTCTTGCTCATCGCAGGTGCGTCCATGTAAGACATGGCTGGTTTGGCACTCCCTGAAAACTGTGGAACGCCGCGAGCAGA
>JAIXPM010000453.1 GCA_027486275.1 Sphingomonadales bacterium
AGTTTCACGCTTGTGGCACGAAAAGGTCACAATTCGTCGTCTGCGCCGAACGGTTGGCCGCTCCCCGGCAATTGACCGGTTGTTCAGCGTCACCGGGGCTGCTCTGTAACGAATGTCAGCCGGGTTCACCGGCGGCAAAGGGGCAATGGTCTTGCAGGGTAAAGGCGCTGGAAGCTGATTCCGGTGAATGCTCTCCGCTTGTCCGGGTTCCCAGCCTGATGAAGGGTCGCACTGAATCATGCAATTTCGCGCCGAAACGTTTCGCAGCGCCAAGAAGATGATGGCAGCGCTGGGCCTGTTCGGCCTTGTGGCATCCGCTCCCGCCGCTGCCGCCGATGTGACCCCGATTTCCGCCGTTGCCGCCGTCTCCGCCATGACGCTGGACGACAGCGCCACCAACAAGGCCAGCAGCATGGCCGAATCCCGCCGCGCCTTCCTTGCCGCGCTGGCCAATGAACGCACCGATGCCGCCACCCTGGCCCGCATGCTGCCGCGTGCCGGCCAGCCGGTCGCCGCGCTGATCGGCGCTGCCCCCGCCGGCACCCCGCGCGCCGAAGCCGTGCTGCGCCGCCTTGGCCTCAACCCGGATCGTTTCCTCGGCAACGCCGGCGGCCCCTTCATCGCCGCCAATGATCCGCAAGTGCGCGATCTGCAGGCCAGCGCTGCGCGCCAGGCCGCCATCGCTGCCACCTTCGCCCGCATCCCGGCCTTCCTGCCGGTGAACCACTATGATCCGTCGTCGGATTTCGGCTATCGCTCCGATCCGTTCCACGGCGGCGGCGCCTTCCACGCTGGCATCGACATGACCGGCAAGACCGGCGACGCCATTCACGCGGCAGCCGATGGCGTCGTTGTCCGCGCCGGTTGGTGGGCGGGCTATGGCAAGGTGGTCGTGGTCGATCACGGCAATGGCCTTGAAACCCGCTACGGCCACATGACTCGCTTCCACGTGAAGGAAGGCGACATGATCCGTCAGGGCCAGGTTGTCGGCGGCATGGGTTCCACCGGGCGCTCGACGGGCACCCACCTGCACTTCGAAGTCCGCCTTGATGGCCGCGCCCTCGATCCACAGCCTTTCCTTGATCTCGCCAACTTCGGTGTCGATGCCCCGGCGCGCAGCCGTGTCACCGTGATCGCTCCGGTGAACATCGCCAGCGACGAACCCTTCGCACCGCTGGCCAGCGACGACATGGTGATGGCCGGCGGCCGCGCGTGGAAGGTCCGCACAGGCCGTTGATCGCTGCGCCGGTTGCAGCAAGCCACCGCCGCGATTACATTGGCGTCATGGAAACGCTGCCCCGCCTCTCTCCCGCTGCCGCAAAACGCGTTGCCGTTATCGCTGAACGTCAGGGCAAACCCGGCATGATGCTGCGCCTCGCCGTCGATGGCGGTGGCTGCGCGGGCTTCCAATATCGCTTCGGCCTCGAATCCGCCCCCGCCGATGGTGACACGCTGGTCGAAACCGACGGCGTCACCATGCTGGTTGATCCCGATTCGTTGCCCTTCGTCGCCGGTGCCGAAGTCGATTATGTCGAGAAGATCGGCGCGGCGGCGTTTGAAGTGAAGAATCCGCAGGCAGCGTCGGGCTGTGGGTGTGGGTCGAGCTTCTCGATTTAAGGTTCAAGGCAGGATTGCCGCCGGCGGGCAGGGTCGCAGACCCTGCACCCGTTTGTTTTCGGACAGCGCACGACTAGCAGGCCGGCCTTCAGCGGCAAATGGGCAAATCCAACTGACGGGTGCAGGGTCTGCGACCCTGCCCGCCGGAGGCTCCCTTGTTCTTTTCTCGGGTGAAGTCCGTCGTCGCCGCGCCTAAGGGTCGTATGGGAACAAGGAACCGGGCATGGCAATTTCGGCGGTGATTTTCGATTTTGGCGGGGTGATCACCTCGTCGCCGTTCGAGGCGTTTGCGCGGTATGAGGCGCAGCGTGGGTTGCCGCATGGTTTCATCCGCACGGTGAATTCCACGAACCCCGACAGCAACGCCTGGGCGCGGCTGGAGCGCAGCGAGATCAGCACCGGCGAGTTTGACGCGGCGTTTCGCGCGGAAGCGATCAGCCTGGGCCATGATGTGCCGGGCGGGGACGTGTTGCCGTTGCTGGCGGGGGATGTGCGGCCGGGGATGGTGGCGGCGCTCAGGGCCTGCAAGGCGGCGTTCAAGATCGGCTGCATCACCAACAATGTGGCGAGTGAGGAGGATATCGGCTGGGGACCGAGCGTGAAGCATATCCTCAGCGAGTTTCATCATGTCATCGAGAGTGCCAAGGTTGGCCTGCGCAAGCCCGATCCGCGCATCTATCTGATGATGTGCGACGCGCTGGCGGTGGAGCCGGCGGCCTGTGTGTACCTTGATGATCTGGGCATCAACTGCAAGCCAGCCGCCGCGCTGGGCATGACGGCGATCAAGGTGACGGGTGAGCGCCAAGCCTTGGCCGATCTGGCGGCAGCGACCGGCCTGCGCTTCTGATCACCAGCCTACCGGATCGGTGAAGGCGCTGCCCTGGCGTTCCAGCTGGGTGGCGATGGCGAATTTGTGCACTTCCGTGGGGCCGTCGTAGAGGCGGAACGGCCGCATATCGCGGAAGATCATTTCGACGACGGTTTCCGACGTCACCCCGATGCCGCCCAATATCTGCACGCAGCGATCGGCGACCTTGAACAGGTCTTCGGACACGCTGGCTTTGACGATGCTGCTTTCGTGGCGGGCACGCACGCCATTATCGAGCAGCCAGGCGACGTGGCGAATGGCCAACCGCGCTTGGTGCAGGGCGATTTCATTGTCGGCCAGCATGAAATTGACGCCCTGGTGGGCGAGCAGCGGTTTGCCAAAGGCCGTGCGCACCCGGGCATGTTCCAGCGCGATATGCTGGCAGCGCGC
>JAIXPM010000008.1 GCA_027486275.1 Sphingomonadales bacterium
CGGCGCCGTCGCCGCTTCCAGGCTGGCCTGGGCGGCAATCACCCGATCCAGCATCTGCACGTCGCGATCCGTGCGGGCGGGTGACGCGCTGGCCATGCCTTCGTCGCTGGCGGTGCTGCGATCGCCCAGATCCAGCGCCCATTCGTCCAGCAATTCCGCTTTTTGCGCTGGCGACAGGCGGGCATCATCCAGCACTGCTTGTGGGTGGGGGTAGCGGGTTGCGGGGTTGTGGCGCGGCGGCATCGGCGGGAACCTCAAATTGGCGGGGGGCTGGCTGAAGAGGGCAGCAGCGTGTTGATCATCTGTTCGACGCCCGCCAGCCGGAACGGCTTGCGCAGGATGGGCGCACCGGAAAATCGGGCTGGCAACACGCGATCAAGGCTGTGGCCGGTGGTGAAGGCAAAGGGAATGCCGCGCTGTTGCAGCAGTTCCGCGATGTCCCAGCTCTGGCTGTCGCCGATCTCCACATCCAGCAGGGCGGCATCAATGGGCTCGGCCCGGGCCAGCCGCAGGCCATCGGCCAGCGTGACGGCCGGGCCCACCAATGCCCAGCCAAGGCTGTCGCACATGTCCTGCAGGGCCAGCGTGAGGAAGATCGAATCTTCCACGATCAGGATGCGCGGGAGGATCGGGGCCGGCGGCATCATCGTTTCCCGCCAGCGGGGTGCCGGCATGACGGCTTATGCAGGATTTCGCCGTATAGCGTGTGGGGCCGGCAGAAGCCGGCCCCGATGCCATCAGCGCGGTTGAATGCTGATTTCGACACGACGGTTCTGCGGTTCGCGCTGGCCATCGACGGTATCGACCAGGCTGCGATCCTCGCCGAACGACTGGACTGCGATACGGGCGCGATCGACGCCCAGCGTTTCCAGTTCGCGCTGCACGGCGCGGGCCCGTTTCAGGCCCAACGCCTGGTTGTACGGCCCGGTGCCAGACCGATCGGCGTGGCCCGAAACATCCAGCCGCGACATGCCCTGCTGGCGAGAGGGATCGACAGTCTGGGCGATCAGTTGCCGGGCTTCGGCCGACAGTTCGGCGGAATCCCAATCAAAGAACAGCATGATCGGCCCGGCGGTGACCGGCGCTGCCGGTTCGGCCATCGGGGCCGGCGGCGGCGGGGGTGGCGGCGGTGGCGGCGGGGCTTGGGGCACGACCATCGGGGCGACCGGTTCCGGCGCCGGCGCGGCGGCGCGGCGTTCGCCGAAATTGAAGTTGAGACCCACCAGAATTGTGTGGGAATCATTGCGCATCGTCACGCGCTGCCCGGCGGTATCGTTGAAATTGGCGCGGTTGGGCCGCAGATAGCGATAATCCACCGCAAGATCGACTCCGGGGGTGAGCGCAACACGGGCACCCGCCAGCGCGTTCCAGGCAAACACCCAATCATGATCGTTCAGGAACATGTCCGCGCCCTGGGTCAGGCGGACATGGCGAGCATTCACCCGTGCCGCGCCGGCA
Source organism: Sphingomonadales bacterium (assembly GCA_027486275.1). The sequence goes on from JAIXPM010000008.1 coordinate 1,459, forward strand.
CCGGCACCCGCCGAAACGGAAAAGCCGTCACTGTTGATCACATCGAACAGCGCGTTGGCCATGATCGTCCAGTTGCGGATGCGGCCATCGGGATCATTGTAGCGGCCGGCATTGCCCACTGCCGTGGTCGAGCGCAGATCGATCGATTTCAGGCTGGTCTGGTGATAGCCCGCATCCACTTCGGTGCGAAGGCGGCCGAAATCATAGCCCAGGCGCGCGGCAGCAGCCCAACCCAGTTTCTCGTTGGTGGCGAAATCGGGGCGGGTTGGCGGGGTGCCGAAGAAAGTGCGGTCGCTGGGGAGGACCACGCCGCCGCGCAGGCCGATATACCAGTTGTTGTCGCGGGCCTGAGCCGCGGTTGCGCTCACGGTGAGCGCCAGCAGGCTCAATGCGGCCAGTCGGGCCGGGCGGGTGATCGTCATTTCTTAGCGTCCTCAGCGGTTTTCGTGATGGCCTTGCCGGCGGACTGGATGTCCTTCCCGGCGCCGGCGGTGGTGGAACAGCCGCTCGCCAGCAGGGCGATGGCCGTGCAGGCCGCGATGATGGTCGTCGATGTCATGGGGCATTTCCTTGCCGCTTCAGGATGGGCAGCTTCAGGAGGGTTACGCCCGAAATTGACTTTGGTTCCCAAATCCCAGGCCTTCAGCCGGAGCGGGCGAAAACCTGCACCTGTTCGGCAATCTCTTGCGCCAACGGCGCAAAGATGGTGCGCGTGCCTTCGGGATCGTGTCCGTCGAACAGGCCATTGGCGCAGGGGCGATCATCATCCCAGCCCAGGTGACTGACGACGGGATAAAGACAGATGCCACCCAGCGCGACGCCGTGCGCCTGTGCCTGCCGCACTTCGCTCGCGACATAGCGCAGCCAGAACGGCCGGAACGCGCCTTCGCAGCCGGTTTCGGCGATGTAACAGGGCTTGCCGTGACGGCCGGCGGCTTCGATCAGCAATTCGTGCAGCGGCCGGTGCCGCCAATCCCCTGGCGGCACGCAGTGGCCACCATCGATCCATTGATCGTCGTGATAATGGTTCCAGCCGATGATATCGACGGCATCGGCATGGCCGCCCAGTTCCGGCGCCTGCAAGCCCAGCAGCATGTCGATCGCTTCATGCTGCGCCTGATTGTGACCGGCAGCGCGATCGGCGGACTCCTCACCGTCGGCCGCGGGGAACACATGAATCAGGGGCTCGGCGCAGGCGATTTGAGCGCGGGCATCGATGGCGCGCACTTCAGCGCTGGCTGCCAGCGCGGCGCGCACCAGTTGCCGTTTCAGTTCGGCACCGCGGCCCAGCGCAAACGGCGTCAGCCCCGCCGTCTCGCCGCCGGCATCGGCCCAGAAGCTGATCTCATTGACCGGGGTGAACACAGGCGCAGCATCGGTTTCGCTGGCGATCACCCGCGCGGCATGGCGGGCAAAGCTGGCAAAGCGGTCGATGAATTCGGTGCTGAACAGATTGATATCGTCGGGCACGCCATAGTGCAGCAGATCCCAGATGACGGTGGTGCCGCTGTCCCGCGCGGCGCGCAACATCGGCAGCAGACCCGACCAGTCGTAATAACCCGGCCGCCGTTCGATGCGGTGCCAGCACAGGCCATCGCGCGCGGCCGTCATGCCGTGGTCGCGCAGCAGGCGATAATCCTCGGCCGCGCGCCGGTCGTGGCCGGTGGCCGCCGCCATGTCCAGCCGCCGGCCCGTGCGCAACCGGTGGGCCGCACATTCGAATCCGCCCATCAGCATGGAACCGAACAGCGGTGCCGCCCGATCGGGGTGCGATGCCGGTTCGGCTGCCGGCTGGTTCAAGGGATTGGCCTTCATGCTGCTGCTGCAGTTGGTTGATTTGCGCCGCTACCGTTGCTCAGGCGCAGCGTTGCCCGCTCCGTGGACGCCTTTTCGACACGCTTGAACAGCGCATGCTGCTCCGGCCGCAGGATGGAAGGATATTCGCGGGTGATCGCGCGTTGCGGGTGCACCTGGCCTGTCACGTGCTTGTATTGGCTGACGTGGGTGAAGGCAGCTGTTTGGGGAAAACTGATCGCGCCCGCGAACAGCGCCTGGGCTTGATCCAGCGTTTCAGGTCTGAACCACAGCGAGCGACGGGGTGGAAAGCCAAAGAGAAGATCATGATCGTCATCGATCGGCCCGGTGCAGATCAAGGAGTGACAGGCGGTCATGCCGGGGCCGACGTTCAGCCAATCAAACATGCGCGGAGCTCCGGTCTGCCTGCTGGCGGGCCGGCAACGGCGTGGTCTGCGCCGCTGCCGCGATCAGGCCACGCATCGCAGCCCAGGTTGCATCCCAGCTGTCGTCGGCCAGCTGCGCGTCTACTGCCGTCAGACGACGGCGGTGCTGCACCGGATCCGCGGCATTCTCGAGGATCTGCTTGGCGCACGCTACCACATCGGCGGCATCGATGGCGATCTCGACCAGCCCCAGCCGGCCATAGCTGCTGATCACGTCGGCAATCGGGGTGGAGATCACCGGCAGGCCCGCAGCGAGGAACTCTGGCGTCTTGGTCGGCGAAATGTGGCGCGTCGCCTCGTTTCGGGCAAAGGGCATCCAGGCCAGATCCCAGTGCGCCATATAGTGCGGCAGGCTGGCATAGGGGCGCGCGCCCAACCAGTGGATATTGCTCACTTGCGGCAGGCTGTCGGGATCGATCCTGGCGGTGGGGCCGATCATCACGAATTGCCAATCCGGCCGCAACGCCGCCACTTCGGCAATCAGCGCCAGATCCATCCGCTCATCAATCACGCCGAAATAGCCCAGCCGCGGATGCGCTATCATGCGCTGGCTTTCGGGATCGGCCAGGCCCGCGTGACGCGCCTGCCCGAAATGCAGCGCATCGATGCTGGAAGGGAAGCAATGTGCGTCGCTGCGGTGCAGGCTGGCGGCAATCTGCAACGATGCGCCGCCGGTGAACACCACATCGGCTTCGCGCAGCAGCGCCGCGTCATGGACGGCAAGGTCGGGCGGCGCGAAGGCAAAGGCGGCCGGCTCGCTCATCTTGTCATAGATCACCAGATCGGCCGACAGATGCTGCCCGAAGGCTCGTGCCATTGGCGCATAATACCACAGGCACACCGGTGCCGATCCGGCCCCCGATCCGGCCTTGGCCACCAACCGGGCGGCAATCTCGCCCTGGTGGGCAAGGGCATCGGCGGCGCTGGTGCCGGCCGGCACCACCGGCTGCACAACCGTGATGCCGGCCC
>JAIXPM010000347.1 GCA_027486275.1 Sphingomonadales bacterium
CTGGCGGCCGAGCGACTGTTCGCGGATGTCGCCGGCGGCGGCCGCGATGGTGGTGCAGTTTTCCCCGCGAAGGGCAGAGATGGCCCGCGCGGTGGAGGCTTCGGCCGGGTTGCCCATTACGGCCCGGAAATCATCGCTGGCCGCGCAGGTGCGCCCGCCGCGTGACGGCAGATAGGGTGCCAGGCCATTGTAATAATCGCCCTGGCGGCTGGCGTTCTGCGTTGCGAAAGCAACGATACGCAAGCGATCATCACAGGCGGCGCGATCAACGGCGATCTGGCCCACCGGTTTGCCCGATGTGTTTTCCCCCACCAGCGTCAGCCGGTTCTGGAAATAGGGCAGCATCGAATTGATCACCAGTTCGCTGGCCGAGGCGCTGCCATCGGTGGTGATGAAGGCGAGGTTGCTTGGCGCCACCGCCTGTGCGGCGGAACGGAACAGGCGGGTCTCGTTTTCCGCCGATTTCGATGGGCGGAACGTGGTAAAGCTGAACACGTCGCTGGCCTGGCGGTTCTGGCCCATCAGGTCGCCCATCACTTCGGCAAGGCGCACCAGGCCGCCGCCGTTGTAGCGGAAATCGACGATGATGTTGGTGGCGCCTTCGCTGCGGAAGCGGGCGAAGGCATCGCGCAACGGGGTTTCGGCGGTGCTGATGAAACTGCGCAGATTGACATAGCCCACCCGGCCCAGCCCCGGCTGGTCATAGGTCTGCACGCCAAAACGGCTGGAGACGGGCGGGATGTTGAATTCGGCGCGGGTGATGGTGACGGTGCGCTCCGTGCCGTCAGCCAAGAAGCGGATGCTGCGGGTAACGCCGACCTGGCTGGGCCCCAGCGCGTCAGACACGGCGGCCGATCCGCCTTGCGCAAACAGGGTAGGGACAGGCACCAGATTTTCCGGCGTGGTGCCGATGGCAAGGATTTCGGCGCCGCGATCAAAGCCGGCAGCAAAGGCCGGGCCGGTTTCGAACACATCCAGGATATAGGTGCGCCTTGCCGTGCTGTCATACTCCAGCCGGATGCCGAATGCCGCCGTCTGCCCGGAGGAGAAGAAGGCATTCTCCTCGGCGATGGAGGTGATGTAGGTGAAGAAGCGATCCTTGTTGGCGGCGCGGGCATTGGCGGTGAGCGCGTCGATATAGGCCTGCACGCTGGCAAAGCCGTCGGGCGACAGGCTGGCCGGCAGGTCTTCCGGGAACAGATACCATTGGCGGATCTGTGCTTCGGCCCAGAGCTGGCGATCACGCAGCGTGCATTGCGGGGTGGGCGTTGGCGTGGGCGAAGGGGCGACAGCAATTGGCCCGCTGCTGCTGCCCCCACCACTGCTGCTCCCGCCGCATCCGGCCAGCAGAAGGGCGGCGCAAAGCGCGGAGGTGAGGGCAGAACGCGGGCGAACCATGAACGCGGTTGTGGTGGCTAAGGTGCCGCCTTGTCCAGACGGCAAAATGACATTCTCGCGACAGCCCCGCATTCACAGCGCCGAGCCCTTGACGACTCTGCGGGCCGGACCCATATGCCTCATCAGCCGCTGGCACTCGCTTCTGGTGAGTGCCAACAGCGGCCGAATTTTGGCAAACACTGCAAATCGAAAGAGGGAAACATGGCATTCCGTCCACTCCATGACCGCGTGCTGGTTCGCCGCGTCGAAGCCGAAGCCAAGACTGCTGGCGGCATCATCATCCCCGATTCCGCCAAGGAAAAGCCGCAGGAAGGCGAAGTCGTCTCCGTCGGCACCGGCGCCCGCGCCGACAACGGCACCGTGACGCCGCTGGAAGTGAAGGCCGGTGATCGCATCCTGTTCGGCAAGTGGTCGGGCACCGAGGTCAAGCTGAACGGCGAAGACCTGCTGATCATGAAGGAAAGCGATATTCTCGGGATCATGTAATCCCAGATCGCAAATCGCTGATTTCAAAAGACATTCAAAGGAGCAAGGCAAATGGCTGCCAAGGACGTGAAATTTGGTCGTGATGCGCGTGAACGCATCATCCGTGGTGTTGATATCCTCGCCGATGCCGTGAAGGTGACGCTGGGTCCCAAGGGCCGCAACGTGGTCATCGAAAAGAGCTTCGGCGCCCCGCGCATCACCAAGGACGGTGTGTCGGTGGCCAAGGAAATCGAACTGAAGGACAAGTTCGAAAACCTCGGCGCCCAGATGGTGCGCGAAGTTGCCTCCAAGACCAACGACGCTGCCGGTGACGGCACCACCACTGCCACCGTGCTGGCCCAGGCCATCGTGCGTGAAGGCATGAAGTCGGTCGCCGCCGGCATGAACCCGATGGATCTGAAGCGCGGCATCGACATGGCCGTGATCAAGGTTGTGGCTGATCTTCAGGCGCGTTCCAAGCCGGTGTCCGGCTCGTCGGAAATCGCCCAGGTCGGCACGATTTCGGCCAACGGTGAAACCGAAATTGGCGACATGATCGCCAAGGCCATGGAAAAGGTTGGCAAGGAAGGCGTGATCACCGTCGAAGAAGCCAAGGGCATGGACAGCGAGCTGGACGTGGTCGAAGGCATGCAGTTCGACCGTGGCTATCTGAGCCCCTATTTCATCACCAACGCCGAAAAGATGCAGGTGGAGCTTGAGAACCCCTACATCCTGATCCACGAAAAGAAGCTGTCGAGCCTGCAGGCGATGCTGCCGGTGCTGGAAGCCGTGGTGCAGTCGGGTCGCCCGCTGCTGATCATTGCTGAAGACATCGAAGGCGAAGCGCTGGCCACCCTGGTGGTCAACAAGCTGCGCGGCGGCCTGAAGGTTGCTGCCGTGAAGGCGCCGGGCTTCGGCGATCGCCGCAAGGCGATGCTGGAAGATATCGCCACGCTGACCGCTGGTGAGATGATCAGCGAAGATCTGGGCATCAAGCTGGAAAACGTCACGCTGGCCATGCTGGGCAAGGCCAAGCGCGTCACCATCGACAAGGACAACACGGTCATTGTTGACGGCGAAGGCGCTGCCGAGGCGATCAAGGCGCGCGTGGAACAGATCCGCGCCCAGATCGAAATCACCACCAGCGATTACGACCGTGAAAAGCTGCAGGAACGTCTGGCCAAGCTGGCCGGCGGTGTGGCCGTGCTCAAGGTTGGTGGCAGCACCGAAGTCGAAGTGAAAGAACGCAAGGACCGCGTTGATGATGCCCTGCACGCCACCCGCGCTGCGGTGGAAGAAGGCATCGTTCCCGGCGGCGGCACGGCTCTGCTGTATGCCACCCGCGCGCTCGACGGCATGAAGGGCGCCAACGACGATCAGACCCGCGGCATTGATATCGTGCGCAAGGCCATCCAGGCCCCGCTGCGCCAGATCGCGATCAATGCGGGCCATGATGGCGGCGTTGTGGCTGGCAAGCTGCTGGAAGGCGGCGACCAGACCGTGGGCTTCAACGCTCAGACCGACGTGTACGAAAACCTGGTCAAGGCCGGCGTGATCGACCCGACCAAGGTCGTGCGCACCGCGCTGCAGGATGCCGCTTCGGTGGCCTCGCTGCTGATCACCACGGAAGCCGCGATCACCGATCTGCCGGCTGACGACAAGGGTGGCGGCGGCATGCCCGGCGGCGGCATGGGCGGCATGGGCGGCATGGATTTCTAAGATTGAGTTGGCTGGCGGCAGCGCAAGCTGCCGCCAGACCGGGCGAAATCCGGCCAGCGAACGAAAAGGGCGGTCCCTCGGGACCGCCCTTTTTGATTCGTCTGACGGCGTGGCTCCGCCACGCTCTTTCTGCTCTTGCTTCACCCCTCAGCGGACTCGGCGGCTCTGCCGCCGGCCGCGCTTACTTGGCGCCCGCCTCCGCTTCCGCCGCCATCACATCCGCGTTCGCCTTGTCGATTACCGCCTGCTCATTGCCGGCGGGCGCAGCAGCTTCCTTGCTGCACGACACGAGCAACAGGGCGACGAGGGTAAGCATGATCCGCATGACCTGACACTAGCCTTGGCTTGGCAGTGCGCCAACCCCGTGCAACCATCGAATGCATGGGGCTTTATTCCGAAACCATCTTCCCGTGGCTGCTCGACAAGGCGCTGGGCCATCCCAACATCATGCGGCGGCGCCAGGCGCTGGTGAGCCAGGCGACGGGCGAGGTGCTGGAAATCGGCTTCGGTTCAGGCGCGACCTTGCCCTTTTACGATCCCGCCAAGGTGACGAGCCTCACCGTGGTGGAGCCATCTGAAGGCATGAACCGGCGCGCGGCGGCGCATCTGGCGGGCTCGCCGGTGCCGATCAAATCCGTGCCCGGCGCGGGGGAGAAACTGCCGTTTGCCGATGGCAGCTTCGACACTGTGGTGTGCTGCCTCACGCTGTGCAGTGTGCAGGATGTCGGCCAGGTGCTGGCCGAGGTGAAGCGGGTGCTGCGGCCAGGCGGGCGCTTCCTGTTTATGGAGCATGTGCTGTCCGAAGATCCGGAACGGCAGCGCTGGCAGCAGCGGCTGAACCCCATTCAGAAGGTGGTAGGCGTGGGCTGCAACCTCAATCGCCCGTCGGCGCAACTGGTGCGCGATGCTGGGTTCAGCCTTGATCCGATGCCGCGCCAGGAAGAGGAATACGCCTTCGGTGCGCTGAAGAAGCTCACGCCGCTGGTGATGGGCAGCGCCATCAAGGCTTAGGCGGCTCTGCCTTCGGGGGCTCGGCGGGCGGCTCCTCTGCCGGCTCCGCAAACGGGTCTTCCTCGGCGGGCAACTGGCCATCGAACAATTGCAGCCGCCGGCGTTGCAGCCAGGCGGATTTGGCCAGCGTATAATCATCCAGACTGTCGGCCAGCAACTTGTCCGCCCCGGTTTCGATCAACTGGTTGCGGAAATTGATGACCCGCCCGCTGGCCACGGCGATGCGCACGCCCCAGCCGGGATGCAGCCAGGCGTTGCGGGCGAAATCGGCGGGATCAACGAAGAAATCCACCGGCGTCATGATGCCATCGCGCAAGGTGGACGGGCCGA
>JAIXPM010000208.1 GCA_027486275.1 Sphingomonadales bacterium
CCCTTCTGCCAGCAGCTCAAGGGTGTGACGTTGAGGCCGCCGATATGGAACAGCGGCGCCATCACCAGGCTCACGTCTTTCTCGGACACATCGGCGCCCAGCACGCCGTTGATGTTGGCCCACCAGAAATTGCCGTGGGTGAGCATGGCGCCCTTGGGCCGGCCGGTGGTGCCCGATGTGTACATGATCACCGCCACGTCATCCTCGGCGGTTTCCACCCGATCGGCCAGCGGGGCGGCATCGCCCACAAACTCCGTGATCGGCTGCCAACCATCGGCCGGCCCATCGGCCGACAGGAAGCGCCGGCAACACAGGCGATCCCGTACGCTGTCGATCACCGGCCGGTGCGGGCCATCGACCACCAGCGTTTGCACGCCGGCATCATTGATGATGTAATCCAGTTCCGGGCCCGTCAGGCGGAAGTTCAGCGGCACGAAGATGGCGCCAAGCCGCGCGGCGGCAAACAACAGATCGAAATAGAGCGGGTTGTTGAGGCCCAGATAACCCACCCGGTCACCCCGGCAGATGCCGCCGGTTTTCAACGCCGTGGCCAGCCGGTTCACGGCATCGCCCATCTCGCGATAGCTGCGGGTGGTGCCTTCGAAGGTGAGCGCCGGCCGGTCGGGTGTTTGCAGCACACGGCGGCTGAACCAGCTGTTCAATCCGATATCGGCCTTGGTCATATTCGCTCCCCCGAGAGTTGGGCTGTTGATGCTGGCTGCGCCGCGCCTGGTCAATATGTGGCTGCAAAGCTGTCGATGGCGGCCAGATGCACGGCCTGCTCTGCCGGCGGCAAGAAACTACCGGTGAAGCTGTTGCGGGCAAGCGTGAGGATCTCGTCCCGCGTCAGGTTGAGCGCATCGGCCACGGCGACGAAGTTGGCGTTTACATAGCCGCCAAAATACGCCGGATCATCGCTGTTCACCGTCGCCCGCAGCCCGGCGGCGAGCATGCGACGCAGCGGGTGTTGGGCAAGATCGTCGACCACGCACAGCTTCAGATTGGACAGCGGGCAAACGGTGAGCGTCAGCCCGTCGGTGACAATGCGATCCACCAGCGCGGCATCTTCCAGCGCGCGGTTGCCATGGTCGATCCGGTCCACCTTCAGCACGTCGAGCGCCTGCCAGACATAGTCGGGCGGCCCTTCTTCACCGGCGTGGGCAACGACTTTGAGGCCGAGGCTGCGGGCGCGGGCGAAGACGCGCGCGAACTTTTCCGGCGGGTGGCCAACTTCGCTCGAATCAAGGCCAACGCCTTCAATCAGCGACAGAAAGGGCAATGCCGCATCCAGCGTGGCCTCGGCGTCGGCTTCGGGCAGGTGGCGCAGGAAACACATGATCAGCCGGGACGTGATCCCGCGCTCCTCCGCCTCGGCCAGCGCGCGGGCAATGCCGCCGACCACGTTGGCCATGGGCACGCCGCGCGCCGTGTGGCCCTGGGGATCAAAGAAAATCTCGACATGGCGCACGCCATCGGTGGCGGCGCGGTCGAGATAGGCTGTCGTCAGATCGAAGAAATCCTGTTCGGTCAGCAGCACCGCCATGCCCTGGTAGTAGATGTCGAGAAAGTCCTGCAGGTTGGAGAAATCATAGGCCGCCCGAATCGCCTCGACGCTGTCGAAGGCGAGTTGTACCCCGCCCCGCTTCGCCAGTGCAGCCATCATCTCCGGCTCCAGGCTGCCTTCGATGTGCAGGTGCAGCTCGGCCTTCGGCACGCCGGCGATGAAGGCGGCACGGGCCTCGCGCGAAGCAAATGCGGTCACTTGTTCAGACCGTTGATGGGGGCAAGGATCACGTCTGCCGCCGGCTTGTGGGCGCGGATTTCGGCCGACGTCAGCCCGTCGATTTCATGCGGGAACACCAACCATTCGTTGCTTTCGTGGATGAAATAATCGGGCTTCAGCGCCGTCTGGTTGCGCGCCGGCTTGTACCACACGGTGGCGATGCGGATATCGGCCGGCATGTTGGCGCGGCAGCGCGCCTTCAGTTCGTTCAGCACTGCCTCGATGCTACGGCCGCTGTCGAACACATCGTCGATCACCAGCAGTCGATCATCAGCGTTCAGCGTATCAATCAGATAGCCCAGCGCATAGACCTTCACGGTCTTCGACTGCTTGTCGATGCCGGTATAGCTCGCCGTGCGGATGGCGATGTGATCGCATTCCACACCGTGCACATCGAAAAACTCCTGCACGGCGATGCCGATCGGCGCACCGCCACGCCAGATGCCAACGAGATGAGTGGGGCGGAAACCGCTTTCCAGCACTTGGCGTGCCAGCCGGAAACTGTCGCCCAGCAGGTCATCGGCGGTCAGCCAGATTTTCTTGACGTCACTCATGCAGGTGCCCCGGCCAAGGCTGGCACGGGGGTTTCCGGATCAGGCCTCATGCCCGGCAGGGTGACATTTTTCTTGCGTGCAGGACAGGGCCGATAACGCCAGCCAGGGGCCCTACTTGCCGCTGGCGAGATCGGCAGCGACCGCTTCCAGCATGGAATCGGTGAGCTGGCCGCCAGCCATCGACTGCAGCTGCTTCAGGCTCATCGATTTGAACTGGTCGAGCATCG
>JAIXPM010000442.1 GCA_027486275.1 Sphingomonadales bacterium
CTTGATGGCACCAACCTGGCGCGGGCCTATGCCAGCATGGACATGCTGCTCAACCCGTCGACCACCGAAACCTTTGGCAACATCAATTTGGAAGCCATGGCCAGCGGCCTGCCGGTGGTGGCGGCGCGGGCCAGCGGCAACGAATGTCTGGTCACCGATGGCACCACCGGCGCGCTGGTGACGCCGGGCGATATCGCCGGCTATGCCGATGCGCTGCAGCATTATTGCACCGATCCCGCGCTGCGCAGCGCCCATGGCCACGCCGGATTGGCCGCTGCGCAGGCGTTTGACTGGGATGCCATCAACGGCGCCGTGCTCAACCGCTATCGCGACCTAATCGCAACTAAGCACCCGTAATATAACGGGTTTTCTTTTGTAGCAATTGCTCTACGCGGATCGGGATGATCCGCATGATTTGTCTCTTTGCCGCCATTGCAGTGGCGGCCCCCGCCGCAGCACAGACAGCGCTGTCCATCGATGCGCTCGCCGCCGACGTGGTGGCCGGCAATCCTGAGCGCCAGTATCTTGCCCGCCAGATCAGCCTGGCGCAGACCGGTGTCGCGGCGGCTGGCCGGCTGGCGGATCCGGAAATCAGCGTCGATTTCGGCGAGAAGCGCACCGACAGCCCGCTCAATGGCCAGCGTCTGGGTGACGGTCCGGCCTTTGCCGTGTCGATCCTGCAACCGATCGAGTTCAATGGCCGCATCCCGCTGCGCAAGGCGATTGCGCAAGGCAATGTGACGCTGGCGCGTCTGGGCCTGGCACAGTTCGATGCCACGTTGGCCGGCCGAGCCCGCAGCTTGGGCTATCGCTTGTTTGCCGCCGGCGAACGCGCCGATGCCGCCGCCGCCGTGGCGGGGCGGATGCGCAGCCTGGCCGCGGTGCTGGTGGCGCGCGATCCAGCCGGGCCGGCACCGCGCCTGGAAGCCGCCGTGCTGGAAGCCTCTGCCATCAACGCCGAACGCATCGCCGCTGAAGCGCAGGCCAGTTACAACGCGATCCTTTATGAACTGAACGGCTTGCGCGGCCAGCCCTTCCCGGCCCGTCTGCGCATCCTGCGCCCGCCCATGGCGCCGCCGCTGCTGCCCGATGTGACGGTGCTGGCCGATCGGCTGGAAGGCGGCAATTTCGAACTGCTCGCCCTGAAGGCGCAACTGGGCCAGCAAGGGCTGTCGGTGCGGCTCGCTGAAAAAAGCCGGGTGGGTGCGATCAGCATTGGGCCCTATCTCACGCGGGAACGCGGCGATGTACGCGACACCATTGCCGGCGTGCGTGCCCAGACCACCATCCCGCTGTGGAACCGGCAGGAAGGCGATGTGGCCACAGCCGAATCGCGCGCCGCCCAGGGTGAAGCGGCGCTGATCGCGACTCGGCGGCGCCTGCTGGCCAGCCTGCATGCCGATGCCGCCCTCTATCGCGCACGGTCGGAGGCACTGGCGAAGTGGCCGGGGGATGCGCCGCAGCACTTCGCCGAAGTCGCCGCCGAAGCCGACCGCGCCTATCGCCTGGGTGCGGTGCCGCTGGCCATTTATGTGCAGATGCAGACCGGCTGGCTGGATGCGCAAACGGCGGTACTCGAGACGCGCGCCGGCCTGTGGGAAGCGCGGGAGAATATCCGCATCCTCACTGGGGGCGGCGAACAGCCGTGATCGCTGCGCTGATTTCGGCCAGCGCCCGCCATCGTGGCGGCGTGCTGATCGCGGCGCTGATTGCGGCGGCGATTGGCCTGTATCACCTCGTCACCTTGCCCATCGATGCCATTCCCGATGTGACCGGCGTGCAGGTGCAAGTGAACACCGCCGTGCCGGGCCTCGCCGGCGAGGAGATCGAGACGCGGGTGACGGTGCCGATCGAGCGGCTGATGGGCGGCCAGCCCGGACTTGTCGGTTTCCGCTCGCTCACCCGCTCGGGCCTGTCGCAGGTGACCTTGTTGTATGAAGACGGCACCGATGTGATGCGCGCCCGCCAGGTGGTGACGGAACGGCTGGCGACTGCGATGGCGACACTGCCGCCCGGTTCGGCGCCGCAACTGGCACCGATCACCACCGGGCTGGGCGAGATTCTCTATTACACGCTGGAATGGGATCACCCGCCGCACGCCGAGCCGCATCACGCCGGCCTGCAACCGGCCAGCACCCAGGACGAACATCTGATGGCCCTGGCCGAAACCCAGGAATATGTCGTTATCCCCATGCTGCGACAGGTCGCCGGCGTCGCCGAAGTGAACAGCATCGGCGGGCTGGAACGCCAATATGTGATCGAGCCGGACCTGGCGAAGCTGGCCGCCGCCGGGGTGACTCCGGCCGAACTCGCAACGGCGGTGGCCGCCTATGCCGACAATGCCGGGGGCGGCGCCATCTCGCAGAACGGCCGCCGGCTCGTGGTGCGCACCGATGCCAAGGTGATGCAGCCCGAAGCCATCGGTGCGTTGCCGGTGAAGTTCGCCGGCGGCGTGCGGCCGCTGACGGTGGCTGATCTTGCCACCGTGCGTGTTGGCCACATGCTGCGTGCGGGCGCGGCCACCGTGAACGGCCAGCAGACCGTGCTGGGCACCATCATGATGCTCACCGGCCAGAACAGCCGCGAGGTAGCCCGGCGGGTGGACGAACATCTGTCCGAGGTGCAGGCGGCCTTGCCCAAGGGCATGGTGATCAAGGTGCGCTATGACCGTGCCGACATTGTCGAGCGCACTGTCGCCACCGTGCGCAGCAATCTTTCCGAAGGCGCATTGCTGGTGGCGTTCGTGCTGATTCTGGCGCTGGGCCAGTGGCGGGCGGCGCTGATCGTGGCGGCGGTGATTCCGGTGGCTTTTCTGCTGGCCAGCATTGGCATGGTGCGGCTCGATATCAGCGGCAATCTGATGAGCCTGGGTGCGCTCGATTTCGGGCTGGTCGTC
>JAIXPM010000128.1 GCA_027486275.1 Sphingomonadales bacterium
CATCAATGCCATGGATGTGGATGTGATCGTGCCCGGTCACGGCCCCCTCACCGACAAGGCCGGGGTGCGCGAGGTGGCGGACTATCTGGCCTATATCGATCGCGAAGCCCGCGCCCGCTTTGCGGCCGGCCTGTCGGCCGAGGACGCCGCGCGCGATATCGGGCTGGGCCGTTATGCGACGTGGAAGGACGCCGAACGCATCGCGGTCAATGTCGACACGCTCTACCGTGAGTATAACAACGACCCGACACCGGCCGATGCCATCCGCCTGTTCGGGCTGATGGGGCAGATCTATTACGACAGGCGCTAGGCGCTGCGATCAGGCAGCCGTCACCCCGCCATCGATCACGAAATTCTGCCCTGTCGTGAACGCGCCGGCCTTGCCGGCCAGGAACACCGCCATGCCGGCGATCTCATCCGGTACCCCGATGCGCTTCAACGGCGCGGTGGCGGTGGAGCGCTTCAGGGTTTCGGCATCATCCCACAGCGCCTTGGCAAAATCGGTCTTGATCAGGCCGGGCGCGATGCAGTTCACGCGCACATTGTCGGCCCCATATTCACAGGCGAGGTTGCGGGCCAATTGCATGTCGGCCGCCTTGGAGATGCAATAGGCGCCGATGATGGTGCTGCCGCGCAGGCCGCCGATGGAGGAGACGATGGTGATGGTGCCATCCTTGCGGGCACGCATCGCCGGGGCGACCATACTGATCAGCCAATGATTGGAAACGATATTGTTCTGCAGGATCTTGGTGAAGGCTTCATCGGAAATGCCGCCCTGCGGGCCATAATAGGGGTTGCTGGCGGCGTTGCAGACCAGGTGATCGATCTGGCCCCACTGGGCGACGGTGGCATCAACCAGCGCCTGCAGACTTTCCTTGGATGCGATGTTGGCTGGCACGCTGATGGCGGCTTCGCGGCCCACGGCGGCGTTGATCTCGTCCCGCGCGGCTTCGCAGGCATCCGCCTTGCGGCTGGAGATCACCACGTTGGCGCCATGTTCGGCCATGCGGTGGGCAATGGCCTTGCCGATGCCGCGGCTGGAACCGGTGATGAGGGCGGTCTGCCCGGTCAGATCAAAAAGCGCCGGAAGGGCCATGGCGAAGTCTCCCCATTGGTTGTTTGACGCAATCTAGGCCGCTGCTGCACCATCTGTCCACGCGCCAAGAGTGACAGGGTGGTGACAGCCTGCCATCAAACGCCATGACCGAATCACCCCCCGCACAGCTGAGTTCCAACGGCGTACGCGCCACCACCTTGTCGTGCCTGTTTTTTGCCGGCTTCGGCGCGTTGATCCCGCATCTGCCGACCTGGCTGGATGCGGCGCAGGGCTTCACCGGCGTGCAGATCAGCCTGGTGCTCACGGTTGGTGGCTTGTCGCGCATTGTGGTCGGGCCGCTCACTGCCGCCTGGGCCGCAGGCCAGGCCGACAAGCGCGCGCCGCTGTTCCTGTTCGCCTTCCTGCTTAGCGCTGGTTTTGGTGCGCTCTGGTTCGTGGAAGGCTTCTGGCCGGTGTTTGCCATCATCCTGCTGATGGATGTCGGCTTCTGGGGCCTGCTGCCGGCCGTGGAGGCGGCCTTGATCCGGCTGACGAAATCGGGCCTGCCGCCCTACGGCTTCGCGCGTGGCCTGGCGTCGGCAGCGTTCATTGTCGGTTCGTCCAGCGTGGGCGCGCTGGTGACGGATTTCGGGCCATGGGCGATCTGGGCCTGGCTGTTGGGCGTGTCGATTGCGCTGATCGGTGCGGCGTTCGTGATGCCGAAGGAGCCCGTGCGGGGCAATGAGGAAGGCGATTTCCTGGGCCGCCTGAAGGAGGGCGTGGGCCTTTTGAAGAACCGCCGCTTTGCGCTGCTGATCTTTGCCGCCGGCATCTTGCAGGCCACGCACGGCTATTTCTATGGTTTCGGCGTGCTGATCTGGACCAAGGATCAGGCGATTTCGCAGACGGTGGCGGGCAATCTCTGGTCGGTCGGCGTGGCGGTGGAAGTGCTGTTCCTGATGTTCCTTGGCGGCTGGTCGAGCAAATTTGCTTCGGAAACGCTGATCCTTGTCGGTGCCGTCGCCTGCATCATCCGCTGGACGGCGATGGCCTTCCTGCCGCCGGAATGGGCGCTGTGGCCGCTGCAGGTGCTGCACGCCGGCACGTTTGCGGCGGTGTTCCTGGGCGCGATGCGGCTGGTCAACCAGATGATGGGCGATGAACAGACAGCCACGGCGCAGATGATCTACATGGCGCTGGCCTCGGCCCCGGCGCAGGCCTTTACCACCTTTGTTTCGGGCTATCTCTATGATGCGCTGGTGGCGGATGGCGATGCCGCGCTGGGTTATCTGGCGATGACCGGGGTGAGTGTCGTGGGGCTGGTGCTGGCGCTGATGTTGTGGGTGACGCGGGCGAAGCCGAACGCACAACTGGCGCCTGCTTAACTGCGCAATTCCTGTTCGGGCTGGCTGGCATATTGCGGCAGCGGGATGGCGGCAGCAGCAGCGCGCAGGGCGTTGCTCCAACGGTTGTTGAGTTCGCTGTAATATTCATCATCCACCTCGATCCGGTGGATGAGTTCCAGATCGGAAACGCCGCTGCGGATGGTGGCGATATCGACCGGCAGGCCCACAGCCAGGTTTGATCGCATGGTGGCAGAGAAGCTGATCAGCGCGATCTTCAACGCTTCGGCCATCGGCGTCTCATAGGTGAGCATGCGATCGAGCACAGGCTTGCCATATTTGGTCTCGCCAATCTGCAGGAACGGCGTGTCGGATTGGCACTCGATGAAATTGCCGGCACCATAGATCTGGAACAATCGCGGCCGCCGCCCGCCGATGCTGCCGGCCAGCAGCAGCGTGGCATCGGTGTAGACGCTCTCGTCCTTCACCACCCGGTCGATCTCTTCCTTGGCATCGGAAAGCGCCTGGCCCACCAATTGCGCGGCGCGGAACACGGTGGGCGCCTCGGCCAGCACCTCCTTCTCGCCGGTATCGGGCATCACCACCCCCAGCGCGACGCGGGAAAGGGCGCTCTGCGTGACCGACAATGATCCGGCCGATGCGCACATGATCACCCGGTCCGGGCCATGTTCCATCACCCGCAACTTGCGATAGGTGGAGATATTGTCGACCCCGGCGTTGGTGCGGGTGTCGGCCATCAACACCAGGCCTTCGCGCACGAGAATGCCGATGCAATAGGTCATGAGTGGTTTTCCGGGTTCCTGTGATCGGCCGCAAGATTGGCGGCTTTGCCGGCAAGCGGCAAGGGGGGCACGTCAGCTCTGGTTCTGCACCTGGGTCTGGCGGCCCAGTTCGCCCAGGCCGGGATGCTGGCCAGTCGCTTGGGTGGTGACAGCCACGTTCATGGTTTCCATGCCGCCGCCGCGCCGGGCGCCGCGCACGGGCGCGCAGTCGCGATAATCCAGCCCCACCGCGACGCGCAGATAGGCTTCGGTCGCGCACATGCCGTTGGTGGGATCAAAGGCCACCCAACCCAGATCGGGGATCAGCGCTTCGGCCCACGCATGCGCTGCCGGCTGGGTGATGAAGCCATCGGCGCGCACCAGGTGGCCCGAAACATAGCGGGCCGGGATGCCCATGCAGCGCGCCACGCTGAGGAAAACATGGGCATAATCCTGGCACACGCCGGCCCGGATGGCGAAGGCATGGGCGGCATCGCTGTGGGCGTGGGTGACATCGGCATCAAAGGTCATGCTGTCATACAGCAGCCCGGTGAGCCGGTGGCAGCTGGCCAGCGCGTCGCCAGCGTCAAGCTGGCGGGCCAGCTGCTTGATGGCATCATCGGGCACCGTGAGTTCGGTCTGGCGCAGATAGACGGTGGGCGGCAACCGTTCATAGCTGCCGGTGAGCACGCCATGGCTTTCGATCGTGTCCACTTCGCCGGTGACATGCAGGGCAACACGCTGCACCGGGCCGTCAGGGTAGAACATGTGGGTGATGTTGCCGAAGGCATCCTCGCCGCGGCGCAGATGGCCATCGACTTCGGTATCGATGCGCCAGTGCACAACATGCTGGCCATCATGCCCGGCCGGCTGCACGCGCAGCAGTTGCAGCACGTCGCTGGCGGCCTGCGCATATTCGTAGATGGTGGAATAATCGACCCGGATGCGCATGGCGGCCTTCAGAAAAGATATTGTTCGGCAACGGCTTCGCCCAGCCGGTTGTTGTCGGCTATGAACTGGGTCAGGAATTCATGCAGGCCGCTGGCAAAGATCGCATCGATGTTGCCGCCCGTGAGCCGCGCGTGGCCGGTGCTGGCCAGCCGGTGCGCCGGGCCGCGGCGGCCGCTGTGGCTGGCGAGCAGATCGAGGTGGCGCAAGATCTCATCATAGCAGGAGGCCAGGCTGCGCGGGATCTGACGGTTGCAGATGAGCAGATCGGCGACCAGCCACGGCTTCACACTGTCGTTATACACCCAGCGATAGGCGGTCATCGCGGAGACCGTACGCAGGATCGTCGTCCACTGGAAATAATCGAGGCTGCCGCCCACCGGTTCATCGCGCGGCAGCAGCAGGTGATATTTCACATCCAGCAGCCGCGCCGAATTGTCGGCCCGTTCGATGGCAGCACCGAGATTGGTGAACCAGAAAGCATCCGATCGCAGCATGGTGCGATAATTGGCGCCATCAAAGGCGGCGATGGCGTGCTTCACATATTCGATCAGCTGCGCCAGCGTCTCGCGACTGGAAAGATGGGTGCCATAGCGGCTCACCTCCAGCCAGGCGGTGTTGATCGCCTCCCAGCCTTCCTCGGTCATTGCGGTACGCACGGCGCGGGCATTGTTGCGCGCGGCTTCCAGGCAGGAGCGGATGGAGGAGGAATTGGCGGCGTTGAGCGTGAGATATTCCGTCACCTCATGCTCGTCGAGGGCAAGGCCGGTGGCGGCAAAGCCATCGGTCTGGCAGGCGGCGGCCAGCGCCGATTCCCACGCGTTGGAGGCGCCGCCGTAGGAAGAGGGCAGGGCGGCCAGCCGCTGCGTCGCCTCGATCAGGCGCGCGGTAAAATCAGCGCGCTCCAGATAGCGCCCGATCCAATAGAGGTTTCCGGCGGTGCGGCTCAGCATGTCATCATCCGTCGATGATCCACGTGTCCTTGGTGCCACCGCCCTGGCTGGAGTTCACCACCAGCGATCCCGCCGTCATGGCCACGCGCGTCAGGCCACCTGGCACAATGCGGACGCCATCGGCACCGGTCAGGACGAAGGGCCGCAGATCGACATGGCGGGCGGCCACGCCGCCATCGGTGGCGGTGGGGCAGGTGGAAAGTGCCAGCGTGGGCTGGGCGATGAATTTTTCCGGATTGGCCTTCAGCTTGGCGGCAAAGGCGGCAATCGTGGTTTTGGACGCATGCGGGCCGACCAGCATGCCATAACCGCCCGAACCATCCACTTCCTTCACCACCAATTCGGGCAGGTGATCGAGCACATACATCAGCGCTTCCGGTTCGCGGCAGCGCCAGGTCGGCACATTGGCCAGTATCGGCTCCTCGCCGGTGTAGAAGCGCACGATTTCGGGCATATAGCTGTAGATCGCCTTGTCATCGGCGATGCCGGTGCCCACGGCGTTGGCCAGCGTCACATTGCCGGCGGCATAGGCCGCCATCAGGCCAGGCACACCCAGCATCGAGGTGGGGTTGAACACCAGCGGATCGATGAAGTCATCATCCAGCCGTCGATAGATCACGTCCACCCGCTGCGGGCCTTCGGTGGTGCGCATGAACACGATATCATCGCGCACGAACAGGTCGCTGCCTTCCACCAGTTCGATGCCCAGCTTGTCGGCCAGGAAGCTGTGTTCGTAAAAGGCACTGTTGAACTGGCCCGGCGTCAGCAGCACGCAGGTGGGGTTGCTGCCGCGCTGCTTGCGCGGAGACACGCTGGCCAGCGTTTCCAGCAGCTTTTCCGGATAGGTCTCGACCGGCGCCACCTTCACCTGATCAAACAGTTCCGGCACCAGTTTCAGCATCACTTCGCGGTTTTCCAGCATGTAGGACACGCCGGACGGGGTGCGGGCGTTATCTTCCAGCACATAGAAATCGTCGCTGCCGGTGCGCACCAGATCGATGCCGGCGATATGCACCCACACGCCGCCCGGCGGGGTGCGGCCCACCATGTGCAGGCAATAGGCCGGGTTCATCAGCACCAGTTCCGCCGGGATCAGGCCGGCCTTCAATATCTCCTGCGGGCCATAGATATCGGCCAGGAACATGTTGAGCGCCTGCACCCGTTGCTTCAGGCCCTTTTCCAGCCGGGTCCATTCCGTGCGGGTGATGATGCGCGGCACGATGTCGAACGGGATCAGCCGCTCCGTGGCCTGCGCGTTGCCATAAACAGCAAAGGTGATGCCGATGCGGCGGAAGAACAGTTCGGCCTGGGCGCGTCTGGCGGCCATGAGTTCGGGCGGGCTGTCGGCCAGCCATTGGCGGATGGCGCGGTAGGCATGCGTCACCCCTGCCGGCGAGCGACTGTCATAGCCTTCGCCGGAGCCGAACATCTCGTCAAAGGCCGGTATGGCCTGCATTGTGCCCCCCGAGTGACTTCAGTCGCTTTAGTGCGAAGTTGCCGGCCCAAGCGCAAGGTTATTATTGCGTATTGGTCAGATCAGGCCCTGAGCCCGCATCGATACATGCCCGGTTGATCCGATGATCACATGGTCATGCACGGTCAGGCCCAGATGCCGCCCGGCTTCGATGATCGCCTTCGTCATCTGGATGTCATCGCGGCTGGGCTGCGGATCACCGGACGGGTGATTGTGCACCAGCACCACGGCCGCCGCGCCCAGATCGAGCGCGCGCTTGACGATCTCGCGCGGATAGACCGGCGCGGCGTTGACCGTGCCATCGTTCATCACCTCGTCGCGGATCATGATGTTGCGGTTGTTGAGGAAGATCACCCGGAACTGCTCGGTGGGCCGGTGTGCCAGCGCAACGTGCAAATAATCGAGCAGCGCCTGCCAGCCTGAGAGCACCGGCCGATCGAGCGCTCCGGTGCGCAGAGAGCGGAGCATCACTGCTTCGACGAATTTGATCGCCGCCGCCGTGCCATCGCCCAGCCCTTCGACGCGCTTCAATTCTTCCGGCGTGGCGGCAATCAGGGCGGCCAGGTTGCCGAATTCCCCCAGCAGCCGCTTTGCCAGCGGCTTGGTGTCCTGCCGGGGGATGGCCAGCGCCAGCAGATATTCCAGCAATTCATAATCGTGGAAACCATCGCCACCGCCGGCCAGCAGGCGCTGGCGCAGCCGTTCGCGGTGGCCGGACGCGGAAGTGGCGTCGTCGCTCATTGCCTGGGGAAGATCGCTTGGATTTGCATCAACTGCATGATTGCACTGGCTTTGCGCTCTGCCAAGCCGGCGCTTCAGGTTGGATCGCAATCCTCCGTTTTCTTGCGGCGGCCGCCCAGCAGCCCGCCGATCATGCCGCCAACGGGGCTTCCGGCAGATGAGCGATCCTCGCATTTCGGCTTGGCGCCGCGCCGGTTGCTGCGGCGCGGGCGATCCTCGTCGCCGCCGCCCATCATCTCGGCCATGTTCATGCCGGCCGGGCCGCCAGCACGCGCCACGAAACGCGCTTTCACCGCATATTGCTGATCCCACGCGATTTTCGGATCAGCCGGGCGCGGCGGAAACAGGAAATTCTCTTCTGGCCCATGCGCCACCAGGCTCACCAGCCCATTGGGCGCTGCGGCCATCACCTCCTTGGGGATCGCGCAGTTGGTCTGGGTGGGCGGCATCAACTGCTTGGTGCCCACCAACCGGGCGGCTTCGGCCGGCGCGATATAGTCCCCCAGGGCCGAAATGAAGGTCTGGCTTTCCGAGGATGACCAGAACACCAGCGTGGCGCCTTTCGCCGGATCGTCGCCTTCGCCGCCCATGAAGCTGGCAAAGTGCCCGGTGGCTTCGGGCAACTGGTTCCAGCTCAAGGCGATGGCACCGGATGGCGCCTTCTTCTGATCAAGGTTCAGCGCGGCCATGAAGTCCTTGGTCAGGCTGAAATCGATTTCGGGCACATAATTGCCGCGCACCGCATGATCGCCGATCAAGCTGGCCGTGGCCGGCACACCGCTGCGGCTGGCGCGATCATCGTTGGGCCAATGGCCGTGATTGGGCCAGCCAGCAGTGGATGGCGGCCGCGCGATGCGCACCCGTTCGCCGGCGAACAGCCCGGGCGGCACCTGGCCGGCTGCCATCTTGGCGAAATCGATCACCACCGGCTGGCCGGGGCGGGCAGTTTCCCCACAACCCCAGAACAGCAGCACCCGCCCCTTGGGCGGTTCATAATCCTCCGGCTCTGATGGCGTGGCCGCAGCGCGCTGCGGGCTTTTCAGGAACAGCAGGTCGCCCATGTTCATGCCCGCCGGGATCAGGTGGCGGGCCAGCGGCGGCGGCGTGGCCACCGGCAGCTTGCCGCCCAGATCAAGGCTGAGCGATTTCGCCATGGCACCGGGCTGCTGGCCGCTCATCGCCATGCGCATCATGTCACCGGGGGAGGGCATGTTTCCGCCCATCCCAAAGCCCGTCATCGTCTGCGCCGAAAGCCAATAGACCGCCTTGGGCGGGATCACCTTCTGCACGATGGCGGCGGGCCTTGCCGCCGGCTTGAGCGCCGGCCTGCGCGACTGGCCCTGTGCCATCACCGGCACCAGCAGTGTCGCTGCCATTGTCAGCATCAGGATGCGCCGCATCGTCCGTCCCCCACGCTTGTGCAATCGCCCGAGTGTATCAGTCCGGCCCGCCACGCCAACTCCGCAGCATTGCTTATCCCGCGTAACTACGGGCTATTGCCGGATGACGGCATGAACCCGATCGGTCATGGTGCACCTCCAATGCTGACCGAACTGCTCATCGCCACCGTCATGGTGCTGGCCACCGTGTTCATTCACGCTGTTGGCCTGCTGCTCCTCGGCCGGCTGACGCGCTATGAAAGGCTGGAAGAACGCAAGCTGGCGATCAAGCCGCTGTCGCTGGCCGGCGTGGGGCTCACCATGTCGGTGGTGCTCGGCCTGTTTGTCCTCCACGCCCTGGAAATCTGGCTCTACGCCGCGCTCTACCTGCAGCTCGGCGCCCTCGATACGCTGCGCGAAGCGGTGTATTTCTCCACCCAAACTTATGCCGCCATCGGCTTCGGCGACGAAGCACTCGATCCGCAATGGCACCTCGTCGCGGCCATCGAAGGCGTCAACGGCGTCATCCTGCTCGGCTGGTCAACGGCGTTCTTCGTGACCGGGATGCGGCGGCTGGGGCATTTGTGAGGGGGCAGGCAGAACCTCCGGCGGGCAGGGGTGGTTCCGTGGTCCGGAATTGACAGTTTTTCCGCATCTGGCGGGTTTCACGACACCCTTTTCAATAATTGGCCGGTGACGCCGGGCCGGGAAGCGACCATAATCAACCCCGGACATGAGTCCGTTCAGGAGACAGACGATGGCCAAGGGTCAGGCAAAATCCAACAAGGAAGTCCGCAAGCCCAAGAAGGAAGCCCCCAAGAAGGTGATCCAGGCCAACCCTTCGACCAAGTGAATTGATCGACGGCGCGCCTGACGGGAAGCGCAAGGCCTTGCTCCTGTGTCGTTAGCGCAGGCTGGCAATGCCCAATTTATCCTCCTTCGCCCGCGCCTTCACCGATTCCTCACTGCGGGTCAGCGCCTTGGCGATGGCGCGCAGGGGCATGCCCTTCTTCGCCAGCGCGTGCAGTTTCTGCACTTCATCGCTCGTCCACGCCTGCTTGTGCCGCTCGAACTTCTCGCCCATCGCGCGCACTCCCCTCAAACTGCCACTGCGCCGAACATGCCATACGCTCAGGCGTATCGCTGCATCACCGCCGCCAGCGCAGGCGTCAACGTCGTTCTTCGCGGCAAGGGCCTCCGCCCCGGATCAAGTCCGGGGTGACGTGGGCAGGGGTGACCCCTGCGCCGGTTTGTTTTCAGGCAGCCCTTGCCCCCAAAAAGCCCGGTCATGCTGGCGCAGGCCAGCATCCATTGCCGGGCAGGGGCCACCGGCTCCGCATCAGGGCAAGCTCCACGCTGGATGCTGGCCTGCGCCAGCATGACGGAAGGAGAGGGGGCGCACCGTCTCCATCGGCGCACTTAACGGGGGTTGTAGGTTGCAAAGGTTACAGTTTTTTCCACGTGCGCGCGCGTCCTTGGGCGGCGGCGCGAGCCACTTGCGCCACCCGCAGCATAACCGCACCAGCCGCGTGTAGGACAGGCCATCGCTCCGCCTTGCGCTGCCCCAGCCCCTCACTGCGAAGAAAGCAATACAAGTACTTTACTTGCGGCGACGGTCCATTGGGCATGGGGGCCATTGATGTCATACATCGCTGATGCGCACTGAATATGATCCCATCAAAGACGCGACCAATCGGGCGCAGCATGGGCTGTCTCTGGCCTTTGGCGCGCGGCTTTTCGATGATCCTTCCCATCTCGTCCTTCCGTCGTTTCGGCTGGAGGACGGTGAGGACCGCTGGAAGATCATCGGTCTGGTCGATGGCCGGCTCTATAGCGCTGTGCATGTCTGGCGCGGGGAAGTGATCCGGTTTATATCGGTGCGCAGGAGCAATGCTGGTGAAGAACGAGACTACCATAGCGCTGCCGGCCGACCCGAATGATCCGGAGGACTTCGACGTGTCGGCTGCCGGCCTGGAACGCGGCCTGTTGGCGCGCGAATTGCGTCAGCTGCGGACTCGGCTTGGCCTGACTCTGGCCGCGTTCGCGGAACGCTATGGTATCCCGGAAGGTGAATATGCCAGCTATGAAAGCGTCCGTGCCGCGCCGCCAGCGGCGGTGATGGCCTATCTGCGCGTCATCGTTGCCGAGCCGGACGCCACTGCACGGGCCATCAAACACGCTGCCTGACCCCGGTCGCCGCTTGGCGCCGCCATCGCGGCCTCACCCAAAGTGACCTCGCCCGCCGCGCCGGCCTGTCACAGGTGTGGGTGAACCGGATCGAGGCGGGGAAGGGGCATGGCACGCCCGCGACGCGGCGCAAGTTGGCTATGGCGCTGGATGCGCCGGTGTGGGCGTTGGAGGGTGGGGATTGAGTATAGTGTCCCCCGAGTGGCTATTTAATCGCTGAAGCGATTTCCTCTCCCGATGTTGCATACCGCGCACAATGCACGCAAGTTATCTTCAGTGGTCTTTCCGCCCTTAGACCAAGGTAAAATGTGGTCGACGTGAAGTATGCATCCAGCGTTTCGCGCAGGATGGTCTCCACAAAGCACACACTTAAAGTTATCGCGTTGCAGCACCCTAAACCGAAGGCCTATGCTCGGATCGCGCCGGTCTTCCGGTTGCACGTTCGGCTGCATGGCTCTCCTGCGGACCGGCGGACGAAGGGCGGACTTTGCAGAATTGATGCTTTCTATGTTGCTGATCTGCACGGCTGTAGTTTGTGCTTCCGGTGCCCGCTCCACATCCGCTTTAGGATTGGTGTGAATATCGCTGTCGGGGCTACGTTCTGCTTCTGAATTGGCGCGCTCTACGAAAGCTTTCAGTGCCGCTCGCCAGCCTCCATAACGAATAAGATAGGCATTTTTACCAACAATAGACGGTGCCGTATCCATCTCGAGCGCAGTTGGAGGCCTACCATAATTCGTCCAGACATTTAGAAGGTTGTCGAAAATCTCCTCTTCCGTATACCGGCGCCCATGAGGAACTTGTTCGATGCCAGCCTTTTTCAGTGCCGCAGACACTCCGCCAAACCTTCGGTACATTTGGGACTGTGAGATTTCAGAATTTGCTGCGATCTCTTCGCCCGAGATACTGGATTTTCCCAAATCTTTTGCGACCTTACGAATTCTGTCGAGAATCTCGCTATCAGTCATTGTTCGACCGATTTGGGCCTTCATGCGATCAGTGATCACAGGACCAGTGTATCGAGAACTCAGGCCCGCTTGGCTGAGTGCCTCGCGCCAACCGCTGAAAGCTCGCTTCACATGGCTCACGGAATAGCGACCGTAGTGCTTATAGACGTCTACAGTGAACGGTTCATCCGAAGCCAACGTGGATACACGCTTTAGGTCATCGATCAGTGCGTCACGAGAATAAATTGGCAATGCGTCTGAAAGCCCTGCTCTTCTTGTCGCCTCACTCCAAGATCCGAACCTTGCGCGCACAGCGCTGCTCTTGATCCTTGCGACCGCGTCAAACCGCTCGACCGTAAGTCGAAGATTAGGCTCTAGCGCGGCCACACGCCGGATTTCAGCTAGTACGCCTTCGTCTGAACGATCCTCTAGCCACGTGATTTCAAATTTTGTCATACCGTCACACCAGCGCAGTGCCTGTTGTCACAATCTACTCCGCCGCTGGCAGGTAAATCTCCCCACCCTTCGCCCGGAACTCGGCGCTCTTTTCCGCCATGCCGGCTTCCAGCATTTCGGCGCTGTTCTGCTTGGCGGCGTAGTCGCGCACGTCCTGCGTGATCTTCATGCTGCAGAATTTCGGCCCGCACATGGAGCAGAAGTGCGCCACTTTCGCGCCTTCGGCCGGAAGCGTCTCGTCGTGGTAGGCCAGCGCGGTTTCCGGGTCCAAACTCAGGTTGAACTGGTCGCGCCAGCGGAAATCGAAGCGGGCGCGGCTCAGGGCGTCGTCGCGCAGTTGGGCGGCGGGGTGGCCCTTGGCCAGATCGGCGGCGTGGGCGGCCAATTTATAGGTGATCACGCCCACCTTCACATCGTCCCGATCGGGCAGGCCGAGATGTTCCTTGGGCGTGACGTAGCAGAGCATGGCGCAGCCGAACCAGCCGATCATGGCGGCGCCGATGCCGCTGGTGATGTGATCGTAACCGGGCGCGATATCGGTGGTGAGCGGCCCCAGCGTGTAGAAGGGGGCTTCGCCGCATTCTTCCAGCTGCTTTTCCATGTTCACCTTGATCTTGTGCATCGGCACGTGGCCGGGGCCTTCGATCATCACCTGGCAGTCGTGCTCCCAGGCGATCTGGGTGAGTTCGCCCAGGGTTTCGAGTTCGGCAAACTGGGCGCGATCGTTCGCGTCGGCGATGGAGCCGGGGCGCAGGCCGTCTCCCAATGAGAAGCTCACATCATAGGCGCGCATGATCTCGCAGATTTCGCGGAAGTGGGTGTAGAGGAAATTCTCCTTGTGGTGCGACAGGCACCATTTCGCCATGATCGAGCCGCCGCGCGAGACGATGCCGGTGACACGCTTGGCCGTGAGCGGCACATAGGCCAGGCGCACGCCGGCGTGGATGGTGAAATAATCGACGCCCTGTTCGGCCTGTTCGATCAGCGTGTCGCGATAGACTTCCCAGGTGAGGTCTTCGGCGACGCCGTTCACCTTTTCCAGCGCCTGGTAGATCGGCACGGTGCCGATCGGCACGGGGCTGTTGCGCAGGATCCATTCGCGGGTGTTGTGGATGTTGCGGCCGGTGGAAAGATCCATGATGTTGTCTGCCCCCCAGCGGGCGGCCCACACCATTTTTTCGACTTCTTCGGCCACCGAGGAAGCGACGGCGGAGTTGCCGATGTTGGCGTTGATCTTCACCAGGAAATTGCGGCCGATGATCATCGGTTCGGCTTCCGGGTGGTTGATGTTGGCCGGGATGATGGCGCGGCCACGGGCGATTTCGCTGCG
>JAIXPM010000016.1 GCA_027486275.1 Sphingomonadales bacterium
ATTTCCCCGTTTCAGGGGTTGGTTGTCGACCGGACTGCATCCTCCGTCTCCCACCCATCCTGCGGGGGGTGACGCCGGGCCGATCAACCAACGGAAGGCCGTCGACCCGGGCAGGGACGGCGGCCTTCCTTCTTTCTGTCGTGTGTCACGCGGCCTTCGGCAACGCCTGTGCCAGCCGCCACAATTTCTCCGGCGTGGCCGGCATTTCCACCTGTTGGCCATCCAGCGCATCGATGATGGCGTTGATCACCGATGGCATGGCGCCAATTGTGCCAGCTTCGCCGCAGCCCTTCACGCCCAGCGGATTGGTGGGCGAGGGGGTGTTGAGCGTTTCGAAGGCCACCGCCGGCGGCATCACGTCGGCGCGCGGGATGCCATAGTCCATCAGGCTGCCGGTGATCAGCTGGCCGGCTTCGTCATAAACGATATTCTCGATCACCGCCTGGCCCAGCCCCTGGGCGATGCCGCCGTGAATCTGGCCTTCCACCAGCATCGGATTCACCAGCACGCCGAAATCATCGACCAGGCTGTACCGGGTGACGGCGATCATGCCGGTATCCGGGTCCAGCTCCACTTCGGCAATGTGGCAGCCGTTGGGGAAGGTGGGGGCGGGCTTGGATTCCTTGGTGGTGTAACGGCTGCGGCCATCCAGCGCGCCGGGGTGGCGGCTGGCGAGTTCGGCCCAGCTCAGCGTGGCATTGCTGCCGCGCGCCTTGAACAGGCCGTCGCCGTAATCGACGTCGCTGGCCAGATCGGCGCTGGCAAGCGCAGTGCCGCGGGCAATCATGTCGTCGGCACACACCAGCACGGCGCCGCCGCCGAACGCCATCGATCGCGAGCCACCGGTGCCGCCGCCCACTTCCATGCGGGTTGTGTCGCCCTGCACGATGCGGATCTGGTCCATCGGCACGCCGAGTTTCGCCGCAGCGACCTGCGCATAAACCGTTTCATGGCCCTGGCCGTTGGATTGGGTGCCGACCGACATTTCGATCGTGCCATCGGCCGCAACCCGCACATCGGCGTGCTCCTCGGTGCCGCCACCGCCAGCGATTTCGACATAGTAGGCCATGCCGCGACCCAAGCGCTTGCCGCGCTTCGCTGCTTCGGCCTTGCGGGCCGGGAAGCCGGCCCAATCGGCCACCTGCTTGGCGCGTTCCAGCACGGCGGGGAAATTGCCGATGTCGAAGGTGAGGCCCAGTCCGTTTTCGTGCGGCAGTTCGGCCGGCAGCAGCAGGTTGCGGCTGCGCATCTCGTCAACGCCGATGCCGATTTCACGGGCGGCGGCTTCGATCAGCCGCTCCATGATATAGGCCGATTCCGGGCGGCCAGCGCCGCGGTAGGCATCAACCGGCGTGGTGTTGGTCACAACGCCGTGCACCAGATTGTGGATGGCCGGGATGCGATAGACGCCGCCCATGATGCGGCCGCCGGCCATCGTCTGGATCGCCGGGCCGAACTGCGCCTGATAGGCGCCCAGATCGGACCAGGTTTCCACCTTCAGCGCCAGAATGCGGCCTTGCGCATCAAGGGCCAGCGCGGCCTCGCTTTCCATGGCGCGGCCGTGGGTATCGGTCTGGAAGGCGTCGCTGCGCTCACCCGTCCACTTCACCGGGCGGCGCAAGTGACGGGCGGCATGCAGGCACAGCGCATATTCGGGGTAGAGGAAGCTCTTCATGCCGAAGCCGCCGCCGACATCGTGGGTGACAACGCGCATCTGTTCGATCGGCACTTGCAAGATGGCCTTGGCCAGCTCCCTGCGCATGGAAGCGACGCCCTGGCTGCCGGTGGTCAGCGTGAAGCCTTCGCCTTCGCTATATTCGCCCAGCGCGGCGCGCACCTCCATCGAGGTGGGCGCGATGCGGTTCTGGATGATCTTCAGGCGCGTCACATGTGTGGCGCCGGCAATGGCGGCATCGGCCGCCGCGCCATCGCCCACCTGCCAATCGAACAGGCTGTTCGACTTGGCTTCCGGCCAGATCAGGGATGCATCAGGCGCAAGCGCGGCAGCGATGCTGGCCACGGCGGGCAGTTCTTCATAATCCACGAAAATGGCTTCGGCACCGGCGCGGGCCGCCTCGCGGGTTTCGGCGACAACAAAGGCGACACCATCACCCACGAAGCGCACGCGATCATCGGCCAGCAGCACGCGCGGCGTTTTCACCTCACCTGACAGCGGCACCAAGCAGGGGATCGGGCCGTAACTTTCGACATCCTTGTGGGTGTAGACGGCGACGACACCCGGCACATCCAGCGCGGCCGACACGTCGATATCCTTGATTTCGGCATGGGCATGGGGGCTGCGAAGGGTAACGCCATACAGCATGCCGGGCCGCGACAGATCATCGGTGAAACGGCCCTGGCCGGTGAGCAGGCGGGCGTCCTCGACGCGGGTAATCGATTGGCCGGTGCCGAACTTCATGGGGCAGACTCCTCAAGGCAGGCCAACAGGCCGGCGTGATAATCGGGGTATAACAGCGAATAGCCAAGCTGCCTTTTCATGCGGCCATTGGCCAC
>JAIXPM010000098.1 GCA_027486275.1 Sphingomonadales bacterium
ACCGGCGGCTTTGCGGCGTAGGATGATTCCACCGCAAAGAGATTGAGACTGTGTCAGATTGTCTCTGCGACAGTCTATGCCTGACCTTGCCAGCAAGGCAAGTGAATTACAGCTTGAATTGAGGGCGATAGCGCTGATCATGCCGCTTGGGCCTCATAAAGGCGCACAGCGGAGCGCAAACGGTCCACGGTTACCAATTTTTCACCCGCATCACGCGCTGCACGCTCTGCCGCATCACGCAAACGCTTGGCCGCAGAGATTCGCACCAAAACCGGCTCCTTGTCGACAATCCGGTCGAGCTCGGAACGGGCCTCGTCTTCCCAGCCCACCGCTTCCAGCAGGCGCGATGGCGTCGCATCGGCCTTGTCCATCATGGTGGACAGCGGCAGGATGAAGAACAGCGCATCGAACAGGGCGTTGCACACTTCCTGCATGATCCAGGTGCAGCCGGCGTAGCCCATGAACGGCGTGCCGGTGTGGCGGCGGATGGCGGCACCTGGGAAGCTGGCGTTGATGTAGATCGACCGGCTGTTCGATTCGGCCATGTACATACGTTCGTTGTAGCTGCCGAACACGATCAGCGGGCTCGACGTGGCGATGGCCTGCTTCACGGCTTCATTGTCGGGCTTCACACCGGCGTTGCGCTGGAAGTCGAACACGCAGGGCATGCCCATGTCGTCTTCCAGGAACACCTTCATGCCACGGGCATAGGTCTCCGTCGCCACGATGCCAAAGCTGGCGGTGGCAAAGAAATCCTGGGTGACCGAGCGCCACAGATCCCACAGCGGCTTGATGGTGGTGTGCTTTTCCTTCTCGATGAAGGGCTCCGGGTCCACCCCGGTCAACTCACCCAGCTTGCGCAGGAAGGCGGTGGTGCTGGCCAGACCGATGGGGGCCTGGAGATAGGGCCGCTCCAGCGTCTCGCACAGGTTGCGGCCCCATTCGCGGTACATGCACACGTTCACCGACGCATCGGCCAGGCGGCGGATATCGGCCAGGTGGGTGCCCAGCGGGAACACCATGTTCACTTCGCAGCCCATGCCTTCGATCAGACGGCGGATTTCCGCCAGATCGGATGGCATGTTGAAGGTGCCATATTGCGGCCCGATGATGTTGACGAGCGGCTTCTCGCCCTCCTTGCGCACCTTGGGCGCCGGCATCTTCTTCGGGCCGAACTCCTTCCACAGCCAGGTCAGCGCGCGGTCGGCGGCCTGCCATTGATCCTCATCGATGGTGCGCGGCAGGAAGCGAACGATGCTGGTGCCTTCCGGCGTCACTCCGCCGCCGATCATTTCGGCGATGGAGCCGGTGACGACGACCGCAGGCAGCGCCGGATCGAGCGTGCGCCAGGCGCGCTTCATGGCGCCCTCGGTGCCGGTCTTGGCCAGTTCATCCTCGCCCAGGCCGGTAACAACGATGGGCAGTTCGTGCGGCGGCAGGCCGTCAGTGTAGTGCAGCACCGAAGTGACCGGCAGGTTTTCGCAGCCCACCGGGCCATCGATGACAACCTGCAGGCCCTTCACCGAGGTAAAACTGTACACGGCGCCCCAATAGCCGCCGGCCCTATCATGATCGAGCACGAGCATGGCGTCAGTCCCCGATCGCTTCGCTCGCCTTGGCGGCGGCGATCATCTTACCAGCGTATTTCTTCTTGAACTCGGGCCGGTCACGAGGGACCTCTTCCCAGATGCCGGCGGCATGGCCTTCGCCAACGCCCTGGAAAAAGTCCTTCATCATGTCGAACCGGCCCTTGTTGCCAAGCGCGCCGTTGATCACCTGCGCCAGGCTGCCGGCGCCGGCCGGCCCCATCAGCGGCCGTGCCGAGATGAGGTTGGTGAAATACAGGCCAGGGATGGCGCGCGTCTTGGCGTGCTGCACCACCGGCGTGGTGCCGATGGCCAGATCAGGGCGATATTCCTCCACCGCGGCGATGTCCTGTTCCAGGCTGGCGCGATACTGGATGCGCACGCCCTTGGCTTCCAGCCATTCGCGATCGGGATCAGACCATTTGGTGCGCGGGCAGGCGGTGCCCACGTACGGCACATCAGCGCCCGATTCGATCAGCAGCCGCGCCACCAGCAGTTCCGAGCCCTCGTAACCCGAAACCGTGATGCGGCCCTTGATCGGCTTGGCCGAAAGCGCGCCGGTGATGGCCGGCAGCCACTTGTTCTGCGCGGCGGCAACCTTGTCAGCGGGCAGCCCGAACGCGTCGCCGATGGCAGCCAACCAGGCGGCGGTGCCGTCGCGGCCGACCGGAGCCGAACCCACGACGGTGCGGCCGGCGGCTTCGAATTCACGCACGGCGGCGGTGTAGAACGGATGGATGGCGGCCACCACCGGCGAGGCCAGCGCGGCATAAAGCTCCCGCCATTCGCGGGTGGGCACCACTGGCCCAGCTGTCAGGCCCATCGGTTCCAGCAGCATCGAAATGCCCACCGGATCGGCCGGGAACATTTCGCCGAGCAGGGTCACGGTCGGCTTGTCAGGCATCACGGCGGGCGCCGCGACCGGGCCGGCCATGATTTCATTGCGCGCGTAATTCAGCATCGCGCCGGCCAGCACGTCCTTGGCTTCGGCATGGGTCGGCACGCCGAACCCCGGCACGTCGATGCCGATGATACGCACACCGTTGATCGCATCGGGCAGCAACTGCAGCGGCACACCCGAAGCGGTCGGCACGCACAGGTTGGTCACCACGATCGTGTCGTATTTTTCCGGATCGGCCATGTCGTGCACGGCGTCGCGGATATCCTCGAACAACTTGCCGGTAACCAGCGTTTCCGAATTGAACGGCACATAGCCCACCGTGCGCCGCGCCCCGTAGAAGTGCGACGTGAAGGTGAGGCCATAAACGCAGCAGGCCGAGCCCGACAGGATGGTGGCGGTGCGGCGCATGCGCAGGCCAACGCGCAGCGAGCCGAAGGCCGGGCACATGGATTGCGGCTGGTCGTGCGGGCCCTTGGGATAATCGGCCGCATAACGCTCCAGCACTTCGGACTTGCCGGCCTTGGCCGCTGCATCGCGCATCGTGTCTGCGCCGGCGTGGCAGCCGGCCCCTTCAGCGGGCGGAACCGCCAGGTCTTCAGACATTGTCGTACACCACTTCCAGGCTCGGCTTCGTCTCATAGACGCCGCCGCGCATGTCGGCCTGAGAAGCCGGTTTCAGGGTGAAGTTGCCACCGGTATCTTCCGGCTTGAACAGGCCGAGCAGGCCATCCTGATCGAGTGGGGTCGGCCGCACCGGCGGCGCGGTTGCAACGGCTTCTGCCAGTTCGGCGAACAACGGGCCCCACTGGCTGTCTGACGTGCCGATGATCTGATAATTGGCGGATTTCTTGCGGATATCTTCATGCGCCGGGATGCTGACCAGCACCGGGATGCCGACCGCCTTGGCAAAGGCCTGGGCCTCGCCCGAACCATCGTCCTTGTTGATCAGGATGCCGGCGACGCCAACATTGCCGCCCATCTTGCGGAAATATTCCACCGCCTTGCAGACATTGTTGGCGACATAGAGCGATTGCAGATCGTTCGAACCGACCACGATCACCTTCTGGCACATGTCGCGGGCGATCGGCAGGCCAAAGCCGCCGCACACCACGTCGCCCAGGAAATCGAGCAGGACGTAATCAAAGCCCCAATCGTGGAAGCCCAATTTTTCCAGGGTTTCAAAGCCGTGGATGATGCCGCGACCGCCGCAGCCACGGCCAACCTCGGGCCCGCCCAGTTCCATGGCGAACACGCCGTCGCGCTGGAAGCAGACGTCTTCAATCGACAGTTCTTCGCCCGAAAGCTTCTTCTTGGACGAGGTTTCGATGATCGTCGGCGTCGCCTTGCCGCCAAACAGCAGGCTGGTGGTGTCGCTCTTGGGATCGCAGCCGATCAGCAGCACGCGCTTGCCCTGCTGCGCCATCATGTAGGAGAGGTTGGCGAGCGCGAAGCTCTTGCCGGAACCGCCCTTGCCGTAAATGGCGATGATCTGGGTTTCCTTGGTGATTTCACCGGTGTGAACGGGATCAGGTTCCAGTTCAGCCTCCTCGCGAAGCGCGGCAACCTGATCGAGAAGATTATTGATGCTCATGCGATATCTCTCCAGTCGAAGACCATCTTGAGACAATTGGGGTCCGAAAAGGCCTGACCATAAGCGGTCGGGGCTTCTGTTGCCGGTACCTTGTGCGTCACAAGGCCCTCGAGTGACAGCCTACCGCTGCCCACCAGCGCGAGCGAAGTCGCGAGGTCGTCAGGCTGGAACTCTGTGGCGATGCGGATGCGAAGTTCACGCCGGAACGCTGGCGCGAAGTTGAACGACAGCGGATCGCTGTAGAAGCCGGCCAGCACGATCTCGCCCCCACGCGCCATGTGCATGACGGTCTGGTCGATCACGCGGTGGTCACCGCTGGCGTCGTAGACCGAGCGGTAATCCCGCCGCTCGTCGGTCTCGGGCCTGACCACCCGATATCCCTCTGCACCCGACATGCGGGCGTCATTGATTTCCCAAACGGTCGGCTCCACACCCGCCGCCAGCGCGATGCGCGCCAGCAGGCGGCCGAGCACACCGTGGCCGATGATCAGATCCGGCATCTCGCCGCCCGCCACCGCATGCTGGGCGGTGGCAGCCAGGCTCATCAGCACGGCTTTTTCATGCAATTCGGCCGGCAGCGGAATCACCCGCGCCGCGCCCGTGATCAGCGTTTTCGCCTGGCCGCCAAACAGCCCGCGCGCGCCTTCGAATTTCGATGATCCCGGCACGAACACGGTCTTGCCGATCATGGCGGTCACATTCGCACCGGCGTCCACCACCGTGCCGACTGCTTCATATCCGGGAACCAACGGATATCCCATGCCGGGGAACATGGGCATGGATCCATTGTACATCAGCTTTTCCGTGCCCATGGAAATGCCTGAAAAGTCGATCGACACCACCACGTCATCGGCTTGGCAGGGCGTGAGCGTCAGCGAGCGCAAGGTAACGCGCTCAGGCTCTTCCACCACAACGGCCAGTGTTTCCATTCAAACAACCCCATAAGGAAACCTGCCAGCTTTGCCCCGCTGAGCCTTCCCAATGCAATGGCTAATATCCAAAGCGCCCTGCGGCTGTAAAGCGCACATGACAGATCGGAAAGCAAAAAATTGGACGGGCTTGGTCGTCTTTAGGCTTGACGAAACCGGCAAACGCCGTTCCGCAGCTCAGCGCTGTGCAACGATCAACCGTGTGACCATTGGCAGCGCCGTGGCCACCTCGCGGGCGCTGCCAAATCCGGCTTCGGCCAGCAGCGCCAGATAGGCCGCAACGGTGCGCGGCCGGCCCGATCCCATCGCCCACAGATAGAGGCCGAAATAGGCATCGCCCATCACTTCGGCGCCCATCGTGCCGGCCATCGGTTCGGCCAGCAACAGGCGGCCACCGGGCGGCAGCGCGGCATGGGCTTTCCTGAGCAGCGCGCGCACCACATCGTCATCATGATCATGGCAGATGCGCACCAGGCTGATGACGTCAGCCCCTTGTGGCAGCGGATCATCGCGGAAACTGCCGCCGTGCAGCGAGACGTGGGAAAGCCCCCGCGCCGCCAGCTTGGCTTTCGCGCCGTCCACCACGGCGGGCAGATCGAA
>JAIXPM010000240.1 GCA_027486275.1 Sphingomonadales bacterium
AAAAAGGGAATGTGCCAATGGCCACTGCCCACCGGGAACAGTTGATTGCCCGTCATGCCAGGCTGGATGCCAGCCTTGCCGCAGAATTGAAGCGGCCCCTGCCGGATCCGACGACCTTGCGCCGGTTGAAGCGGGAAAAACTCAAGCTCAAGGACGAGATCGGCACCAGCCACTGAAGACTGGGCAATGATGGCATAACATCGGCCGCGCCCCGGATCTTGCACCGGGGCCGCGGCCTTTTTTCTTACTCGTCGCGGCTCACCTTCTCATCACGTTCGTGCCGTTCCTGGGCATCGATCGTCATGGTGGCAATCGGGCGGGCTTCCAGCCGCTGCAGGCTGATCGGTTCACCGGTCATTTCGCACCAGCCATAATCGCCGGTTTCGATGCGGCGCAGCGCGGCATCGATCTTGGAAATCAGCTTGCGCTGGCGATCGCGGGTGCGCAGTTCGATGCCCCAATCGGTTTCGCTGGCGGCACGATCGGTCAGATCGGGTTCGCGCAGTGGTTCGGCCTTCAGGGCTTCCAGCGTCGCTTCCGATTCTTTCAGAATCTCGTCTTTCCAGATCAGCAACTTCTTGCGGAAATACGCCAGCTGGCGCGGGTTCATGAACTCCTCGCCTGCGGTTGGACGATAGTCTGGCGGCAGATCATCACCGTCGGCTGGCACGATCAGCACCCCATCATCGTTGGTACTCGGCCCGGAAAACGCACCATATGATTCGCTCTTCATACCAACACCCCATAATCGGTGCCGGCCTGCCGCCCTTCACGGGACAACAGCCAGTCCCGAACCTCCGCCCCGCCAGACCCCTCCGGCAAGACCTCTCCCTCGGCGCCCCTTAAACCTGTGAAGGCTCAGCGGCAAGCGGTGAAACGGGCCCAGAAAGACTGTCACGAAACTTTCGTTTACTGCGAGTGTCGGGCATCCGCGCATGGGGACTGGCTCAGCCCTTCAGCCCATCGATGCGGGACTGGATGGCGGCCAGTTGTTCCTTCAACTGGGCCACTTCATCGGCCGCGGGCGCCGGCTTCTCGCCGGATTTCTCCGCCGGCTTGCCGCCCGCTTCGCGCAGCAGGCCGCCGGTCATCATTTCGGTTGCGGCCTGGAACATCGCCAGATTCTGCCGCGCCAGTTGTTCAAACGGCTTCAGCGCGGCACTGCGGAACATCGCCTGATTCTCCGCAAAGGCCGCCATCGAGGCTTCGAGATAATGCGGAACCATTGATTGCATCGAATCACCATAGAGCGCGATGATCTGGCGCAGGAACGACGTGGGCAGCATGGTCTGTCCCCCGGCTTCGCCTTCCATCACGATCTGGGTGAGGACGGATCGGGTGATCTCATCTCCGCTGCGGGCATCGAACACCTGGAAATCACGGCCATGGCGCGTCATTTCCGCCAGATGATCAAGCGTGATGTAACTTGAGGTTTCGGTGTTGTAGAGGCGCCGGTTGGCGTATTTCTTAATAATCACAGGCTCCTGGCTGGAAGTGCCAGCCTTGGCGCCGGGGGAGGAAGAGGCATTGGCCATGGGAGCTCCCGAAATGAACTGTGCATATTGGCGTAGCAAATGGCATGTTGCGGTGCAATGCCGCATCCCCACTCCATGACACGCTCCCCCGGCCCTCACCCGCTCCCCATCTTCCTCGCCACGCTGCAGGCAGCCTGCGCCGATGATCCGGCGCGACTCGCCACGGCGCTCGCTGGCCTTGCCCGCTACCAGCAGGCCCCGCGCCCGGCCTCGCCGCCCAAGCGCCCGGAGATCGCCCGCATCGGGGAAGTTTCCCTGCGCGGCACGCCCGGCCCGCGCCCGGTCGTCATCGTGCCGTCGTTGATCAACCCGGCGCATGTGCTCGATTTGCCCGGCCGCAGCCTGATGGCGCACCTCGAATCGGCTGGCCTCAACCCACTGATCATCGATTGGGGCGGCTCGCCGGAACCGCTTGGCCTTGCGTCGCTGGTCAACGAACGCCTCGCACCGCTTGTGGAGAAACTGGGCCAACCCGTTGCCATGTTGGGCTATTGCCTGGGCGGCACGCTGGCGCTGGCGCTGGCGGCGCACATACCAATCACCCGACTGGCGCTGATCGCGACGCCGTGGCACTTCGCCGGCTATGGCGACGGCCAACGCGCCGCGCTGGCGGAGTGGTGGGCCAGCGCGCAGCCACTGGCGCAGACCATGGGGCAATTGCCGATCGATCTGCTGCAACCGGCCTTCTGGTCGCTCGATCCCGCCGGATTGGTGGCCAAATATGTGCGACTCGCCACGGCCAATGCCGATGATCTGGCTGATTTCGTGCGACTGGAAGATTGGGCCAACGGCGGCGCGCCACTCAGCTTGGCCGCCGTGCAGGATCTGGCCGCGCTGTACGCCAGTGGCCGGTGGGACGGCGTGGACGCCACCGCCATCACCGCACCCATCCTGGATGTCATCGCCGGCGCTGATCGCATCGTCCCACCTCAAGCGGCTGTGTCCGCGCTGGGCATCGGCACGGCACTGCAGCTCGATGCCGGCCATGTCGGCATGGTCGTCGGCCGCCGTGCGCGCAGTTTGTTGTGGGAACCGCTGGCGGATTTCCTCGGCGGCGCGTGATGGTGCAGCGCCGCAAACCGGCCTAATCTGCGTCAAACGACTCGCACAGCCAGGGGAACTCCATGACCAACATCGTCATCACCGCCGCCCGCCGCACTGCCGTGGGCAGCTTCATGGGCAGTTTCGGCAGCACCCCGGCGCATCTGCTCGGCAAGGCGGCGATTGAAGCGGCGCTGGCCGATGCCGGCGTGGCCCCCAGCGAAGTGAGCGAAGTCATTCTGGGCCAGGTGCTCACCGCGGCGCAAGGCCAGAACCCGGCGCGGCAAGCGGCGATGGCCGCCGGCATCGCGATGGAAGCGCCGGCCTATGGTGTGAACCAGGTTTGCGGGTCCGGCCTGCGCGCCGTGGCGATGGCAGCCCAGGCGATTGCCAATGGTGATGCCGGCATCGTGGTGGCCGGCGGCCAGGAATCGATGAGCCTTTCCACCCACGCGCAAGCCCTGCGCGCCGGACAGAAGATGGGCCACATGGAACTGGTCGATACCATGATCAAGGATGGCTTGTGGGATGCCTTCAACGGCTATCACATGGGAATCACGGCCGAAAACGTGGCGGAAATGTATCAGATCAGCCGCGCCGCACAGGATGATTTCGCCGTCGCCAGCCAGAACAAGGCCAGCGCCGCCCGCGCCGCCGGGCGCTTTGCTGCCGAAATCGCGCCGGTCACCATCAAGGGCCGCAAGGGCGACGTGGTGGTGGATACCGATGAATATATCCGCGATGGCGTGACGCTGGACAGCGTTTCGGGCCTGCGCGGCGCCTTCAAGAAGGACGGCACGGTCACGGCCGCCAACGCCAGCGGCCTCAACGACGGCGCCGCCGTGCTGGTGCTGATGAGCGAGGCCGAAGCCGTGCGCCGCGGCGCACCCATTTTGGCCCGCATCGCCGGTTTTGCCAGCGTTGGCGTCGATCCCGCCGTGATGGGCATCGGCCCGGTGCCCGCCAGCCGCAAGGCTCTGGCCAAGGCCGGGTGGAGCGTGGCTGACCTCGATCTGGTCGAAGCCAACGAGGCGTTCGCGGCCCAGGCGCTGGCCGTGGGCCAGGAATTGGGCCTCGATCCCACCAAGCTCAACGTCAACGGCGGTGCCATCGCCATCGGCCACCCGATCGGCGCGTCGGGTGCGCGCGTACTGGTGACGCTGCTGCACGAAATGGGCCGCCGCGATGCCAAGAAGGGCCTCGCCACGCTTTGCATCGGCGGTGGCATGGGGATCGCGCTCGCCGTCGAACGCTGAGCCCCATGTTGATCCGCGAAGCCACCCCCATCGAGCGGCTGTTTGCGGGCCATCGCCCCGAACATCCCAACGGGCGACTGCTGGTGCTGGGCCAGCCGCCGGAACGGATCGGGCTGGCGCTGGAAGGCTGGGAACATGTCGCCTGCGTGGCAGCGAGTGACGAGGAACTGCGCCCCGGCACCGTGCGCGCCGATCCGCATCACCTGCCCTTCCACGAAGCGCTGTTCGACAAGGTGCTGCTGTCGGCCCCGTTGATCCAGCCGCGGCTGATGCTGCGCGAATTGTGGCGGGTGCTGTCGCCGGCTGGTCTGGCTGTGCTGATCGTGCGGGCGCGGCGGCCGTGGCATATCAAGGATATCGGCTGGCTGCGCGAGCCGCTGCAACTGCGGCTGGATGAAGCCATGTTCGAAGTGCTGGACTGGCGGGTGGAGAGCCTGCCCGAACGCCATCATGTCGTGCTGGTGGCCAAGACCGATTGGCAGAAGCCGGTGCTGGTCGGCGCGGCAGATCCGGCCATGGTGCCGCGGCTGATCAACTGATGGACGCAGCTGCTCTCGCCGCGGTCGTGCAGATGGTACCGTTTGCCGCCCATCTTGATCTGACCATCAAGGAATTGGGCCGGGATCGCGTTGTCGTCCACGCCCTTATCAAGCCGGAATATTGCACCAGCGGCGGCACCGCCCACGGCGGCTTCCTGATGGCGCTGGCGGATTTCACCGGCGCGGTTGGCGCGTTCCAGGTGCTGCCCGAAGGCGCGAAGAGCACCACCACCATCGAATCGAAAACCAACATGATGGGCGCGATTCCGGTGGGCAGCACGCTGGTCGCCACCGCAACCCCGCTGCACGTGGGCCGGCGCACCAGCGTGTGGGTGACGCGGGTGGAGAGCGCCGAAGGCAAGCTGGCCAGCGTGACGACGCAAACGCAGATGGCGATCTAGAGCGACAGCTCTACCGTCACCACATCCCCTTCGCCCACGCCTTCCTTCTTCCGCACCGCGGCCTTCACCGGCAGCAGATAGCCGCCCACATCTTTCGACGGAAACACCGACGTCGCCCAACTGGTGCCGCCCAGTGTCACCTTCACATAAACCGATCCCCACGCCGCCGAGCGCCCGGGTGCGGCCGCGCGGATGCCAGCCGCCACATCGCCGGTGATGGTGAGGAAATGCCAGCTCATCGGGGACGGCTTCCCGTCTGCCGCCTTGCCCTTCCAGATCCACAACGGCCCGGTGAACGTCCATTCTCGGCCTGTGGGCACATCATGCCCCAGCTCTTCCCGCAGGAAGCGGATCAGTTCGGGATCAAGATCGTCGTCCACCGCTTCACGATAGCCTATCGGCGCAGGACGAACACTCCGGTATCCGCCAGCAGATTGGGCCAGGCCGCCACCTGCCGACCTGAGTGCAGGCCCGCGCGGCGTTCCACCGTCAGCCCCATCTCCACCGCCAGCGCCTCGAAATCGGCGATGGTGCAGAAATGGATATTGGGCGTCTCGTGCCAGCTCACCGGCAGGCTGCGGGTGACGGGCATGCGGCCCGACAGCGCCAGGCCCAAGCGCACCCGCCAATGGCCGAAATTGGGGAAGGACACGATGGCGCTGCGCCCGATACGGGCCAGTTCCGTCAGCACCGCCGCTGGCCGCTGCATCGCCTGCAGCGTGTTCGAAAGGATCACCACGTCGAACGCGGCATCAGGATAATCGGCCAGATCGGTATCGGCGTCGCCCTGCACGACGGCCAGGCCACGGCCCACGGCAGCGGCCACATCGCTGGCATCCAGTTCGATGCCGCGGCCTTCCACGCCCTTGGTATCGCGCAGCCAGGCCAGCAACTGGCCGTTGCCGCAGCCGATATCGAGCACGCGTGCGCCTTCCGGCACGGCGGCGGCCACGGCGGCCAGATCCGGGCGCAGCGGGACTGGAGTCATTTTTGGCCCCTCATGCGGTGAGGAACCCGCCCACGACCCGGTTCATTTCCGGCGCGTCGAGCAGGAAGGCATCATGGCCGAACGGGCTTTCCAGCTCCACAAACGACACCGGGGCCCCGGCCGCGTTCAACGCCCGCACGATGCGGCGGCTTTCGGTGGTGGGATACAGCCAGTCGGAAGTGAAGGAGACCAGGCAGAACCGGCTCTGCACCCCGGCAAAGGCCCGCGCCAGATTGCCGTCATGCGGCTGAGCCAGATCGAAATAATCCATCGCCCGCGTGATGTAGAGGTACGAATTGGCGTCGAACCGCTCGACAAAGCTCAGGCCCTGGTGGCGCAGATAGGATTCGACCTGGAAGTCCGCGTCGAAGCCAAAGCTCACCGCATCGCGATCCTGCAGGCGCCGGCCGAATTTCTCGGTCAGCCCTTCTTCGGACAGATAGGTGATGTGCGCCGCCATGCGCGCCACGGCCAAGCCCGCCGCCGGCGGCTTGTCGGCAACATATGCTCCGCCCGCCCACATCGGATCAGCCATGATCGCCTGCCGGCCAACTTCGTGGAAGGC
>JAIXPM010000405.1 GCA_027486275.1 Sphingomonadales bacterium
GATGAAGATGTTCCTGACGCGCTTTGGCGAGCGCAGCCGCATGGTGATCTGCGGCGATCCCAACCAGGTCGATTTGCCGGTGGCGGGTTCATCGGGGCTGGCCGATGCCGTGCGCCGGCTGGACGGGGTGGAAGGGATCGCCACGCTGCGCTTCTCGGTGAAGGAAGTGGTGCGCCATCCCATCGTAGGCCGCATTGTCGAGGCGTATGAAGG
Source organism: Sphingomonadales bacterium (assembly GCA_027486275.1). The sequence goes on from JAIXPM010000405.1 coordinate 214, forward strand.
CCCGGCGAAAGACGGCTGATGCTGGTTGTTGAAACCGATGTGGTGGCGGGTGACTGGCCAGCGGCGGATTGGCCGGCGTTGACGCGCGCTGCCGTGGCGGCCGCACTGGCTGAAACCCCCTATGCCGATCTGGCCGATGCATCGATGGCGGTGGAAGTGGCCGTGCGCCTTTCCGATGATGCCGAAGTGCACACGCTTAACCGCCAGTACCGTGACAAGGACAAGCCGACCAACATCCTCTCCTTCCCGATGCTCGCTCCTGACATGCTGGTGAGTCTGGCCAACAGCGACGACGGCGAAGTGCTGGTGGGCGATCTGGTGCTGGCGGCTGAGACCGTGGTGCGCGAAGCCGCAGAGAAAGGCTGGAGCGTGGCGGACTATGTTGGCCATCTGGTTGTCCACGGCACACTCCACCTGCTAGGGTATGACCACGAAACCGGTGATTGGGATGCCGAGCAGATGGAAGCGCTGGAACGCGCCGCCTGCGCCCGGCTGCACCTGCCCGACCCGTATGAGGAAGACCAGTAACCATGCCTGAGGGCGACAGTAGCGGCGACAGCCATTCTCGATTGCGCGGCAGCCGCTGGTGGCGGCAGCTGCGCCAGTTGATCAGCCGCACCCCCGAACATAGCTTACGCGAAAGCCTGGAAGAGGCGATCGACGAAGCCGAAGATGCGCCGGCCAATGGCAAGGGCAGCGACGATCTCGGCCCGGTGGAACGCGCCATGATGCGCAACATGCTGCATCTGGGCGATGCCTGCGCCGGCGATAGCGCCGTGCCGCGCGGTGATATGGTGATGTTCGATGCCGATGCCGGCTTCCCGGCGCTGGTCGCCCGCTTCCGCGATGCCGGCCACAGCCGCATGCCGGTGTGGCGCGGCGACCGCGACAACATCATCGGCATGATCCACATCAAGGATGTCTATTCCCGCATTGCCGACACCTTCAACGATGCGATCAGCTCCGCTCCGCTGCACGATATGCCCATCGAGCCGCTTCTGCGCGAAGTGCTGTTCGTGCCGGCATCCATGCGCATCGTCGATCTGCTCGCCCAACTGCGTGCCGGCCGCACCCACATGGCGATCATTATTGATGAATATGGCGGCGTCGATGGCCTCGTCACCATCGAAGACCTGGTGGAAGAGATCGTCGGCGACATCGAGGACGAGCATGACGAGGTGGAAGCCGCGCTCATCCAGGAAGTCGGCGAACGCCTCTGGGAAGCCGACGCCCGCCTCGCCATCGACGATCTTGAACAAACCCTCGACGTGAACCTGGCCGATGACGAAGTGGGCGAAGACGTCGACACGCTCGGCGGCCTCGTCTTCATGCTCGCCGGCCGCGTGCCGGCGCCGGGCGAGTTCGTGGACCACCCGGCGGGCTGGCGCTTCGAAGTGATCGACGGCGATCCGCGCATGGTGAAACGCCTGCGGATTCAACCGCTGGCGGTCTGATTTTCGGGAAGAAAGTCGGCAGGGGCTACGACACTGCTCGCCGGAGGCCGTTTATCTGCTTCCGAACAGCGCGCTGCCCACGCGAACCACGGTCGATCCCAGTAGCGCTGCCGTCTCGTAATCGCTGGACATACCCATTGAGAGTCCGGCCAGGCCCAGCCGTTTGGCGTGTTCGGCGAGCAGGGCGAAATAGGGGGCGGGTTCGACCGCGGCCGGCGGCACGCACATCAGGCCGACCACATTGAGGCCGGCCTCACGGGCCTGGGCGAGCAGGGCGGGCAGTTCGGCAAGTGCGCAGCCGCCCTTTTGCGCTTCGTTGCCGATGTTGACCTGCAGGTAGCAGGCTGGGTGCTTGCCGGCGGCAGCTTGGGCCTTGCCCAGCGCAGTCACCAGCGACGGGCGATCAACGCTGTGGATCACGTCGAACAGCGCCACCGCTTCGGCGGCCTTGTTGGATTGCAGCTGGCCGACGAGGTGGAGTGTGATTCCCGGCGTTTCGCCCAGCATCTCCGGCCATTTTGCAGCCGCTTCCTGCACGCGGTTTTCGCCGAAGTGGCGCTGGCCGGCAGCGATCAGGGGCCGGATGGCATCGGCATCGAAGGTTTTGGAGATGGCGACGAGCAGGGGGTTTTCCGTGCGGGCAGCGTCGCGGCAGGCCCGATTAAGGCCTGCCTGCACTGCCGCAAGCCGCTGTTCTGCATCACTCACTGGATCAGAAGGCGATGTTGGTGCCGAAATAGACGGCCTGATCGTCGCGGTTGGGCAGCACCAGCGATGGCGGTTCCGGCGCGATGCGATAGCGCAGGCCGCCGGTCACCGAGAAGCGCGGCGCGACGCGATAGGCGCCGCCCAGTTCCAGGCCATAGCGGCGGGTGAGCGGTGCGAAGGCCAGCGGCTGACTCTGTTCGGCCGTGCCCTGCAACGACGTGCGCCAGTTGCGGCCACCATAGGACAGGCCAAGGCTGAGCTGGTCGGTCATGCGGCCCGACAGTGGCGACATCAGCAACGGTTCAGCGTGGCTATAGCCAGTATCGACTGCAAAGCCCTTCCAGCCCAGCGATAGGTTCAAATTGTAACCGGCGGGCACCACGAAGCGATCGGCAGGCGCGGCGGCGCGCGAACGATCGACCACGGGGGTGGTAACGCGGGCGGCGACGCCCAGCGAGAGCGCGCGGCGGTTGTCGGCCTGGCCTGATGGGGTGAAGCGGAAACCGCTGCCCAGCGATTGCGGCATGGCCGGCGCACCGGGCGCGGTAAAGGCAAAGCGGCCGACTTCGCCAACTTGCGGCTGGAACGGAGTGAGCGGCGTATCAACCACCAGCCGCTGTTTGGCCGGCTTGGGCTTGGCGGCCAGCGCCGGGTTTGCCATCACCGCCACGCACAGTGCTGCCACCGCCAGCCAGGACTTGGCTGGATTCTGCGGCGCGCTTGACAGCGCGAGCGAATCGGCACGCGGTTTCATACAATTTAGTCCTATCAACACCGGACCATGAATCCCATATGACAATAAGCGTAGCATTTGCCTGAACGGCCGTGCGCCACGCGTTTTCATCTCGCCTGTGGCGGCATGTACACAGTTGCAGGCCGCTGCCTCGCTCCTCCGTCGATTTCCGTGGGGCTGCGGGCTTGGCGGGGCGGGTGCAACATGCCAAAAGGCAGGCCGTACTGTGGCCAGTTCCGGCCCGAATTTCGTGATGAAGGTTTTGCCATGCGGCGAATTGCAACCCTGGTTTTCCTGACGTCGCTGGCCGTGCTGGCGCCGGCTTGCGGCAAGAACAAGAAGCCCAGGCTGTCGGCAGAGGCGCCGGCCCGGGTCACCACGCTGGGCATAAACGCTTATCTGTGGCGCGCCGCGCTCGATACCATTGCCTTCATGCCGCTGGCTCAGGTCGATTCCAACGGCGGCGTGATCATCACCGATTGGTATGTTTCCCCGCAGAGCGCCAACGAGCGGGTGAAGGTGACGGTGACCGTGCTTGATACCGAGTTGCGCGCCGATGCCGTGCGCGTGGCCGTGCAGCGCCAGACACTGGGCGCCACCGGCTGGACCGAAGCCACGGTGCGCGCCGGCACTGTACAGCGCCTGGAGGAAACCATCCTTGGCAAGGCCCGCGACCTGCGTCGCAATGCCATTTCCCCGGATCGCTGAGTAACTGCATGTCCCGGTTTGACCACCAGGCCGCCGAAGTGCGGTGGCAGGCGCTTTGGGACGAACGGCAGAGCTTTGCCGCGCACGACGACAGCGCCAAGCCCAAATCCTATGTGCTTGAAATGTTTCCCTATCCATCGGGGCGCATCCACATGGGCCATGTGCGCAACTACACCATGGGCGATGTGGTGGCGCGCACGCGGCGGGCGCAAGGTTTTGAAGTGCTGCACCCGATGGGCTGGGATGCGTTTGGCATGCCGGCCGAAAATGCCGCGATGGAAAAGGGTGTTCACCCCGGCGGCTGGACGCGCGCCAATATCGCCGCGATGCGCGCCCAGCTGAAGCGGCTGGGCTTTGCGCTCGATTGGTCGCGCGAGCTGGCCAC
>JAIXPM010000368.1 GCA_027486275.1 Sphingomonadales bacterium
AGCGCCGCCAGCAGCAGCGTCTTGGGGGTCATATCAGGTCTTCCTCGGCAGCCGTCGGCGTGAATACCAGGGCAAAGGCATCTGCCTCGCCCGCTCCTGCCTCGGCCGACGGCGAGACAACAGCAATCTGCGTTGGGGGGGACGCAAAACGATCAGACAGGCCGATCCAGCCGCCAACGGCGACCACCAGCGCCAGGCTGGCAGCCATCAAGGCCGGACGCCACACTGCGCCCGCGCGGCGCGGTGCATCGCGCAACTGCGGCTGCGCCAAGATGGCGGCAACATCAACCGACGCACCTTCCATCGGCGCTGCGGCCCACTGGCCAAGCAGCGCATCCAGATCGGTTTCGAGGGTTGGGACGGCGGTCACGAGCGTGGGCTTTCGTTCATCAGAGTTCGCAATTCAATACGGGCGCGGCCGAGCAATCCCTCGACGGCCTTGGCGGTGGTGTCCATCTGATCGGCGATTTCGGCCATGCTGAGCCCGTCGCCATGAAACAGGCTGAGCGCCAGGCGCTGGCGCGGATTGAGGCGGGCCATCGCCAGTTCAAGCCTTGCATGGCCATCGGCGCGGATGGCGGCGGCTTCGGGATCGGGGCGGCTGTCGGCCAGCTCGGCAGCGGCATCCAATGGCTGCACCGGGCGAATGGCGCGGCGGCGATCGAGGCAAAGATTGACAAGGATGCGGCGGAACCAGGCCTCAGCCGAACCACGCGCCGGATCAAAGCGGGGCCCATGCGTCCACAGCCGGGTAAAAGCCTGCTGGCAGACATCTTCGGCTCCGGCGCGGTCGTTCAGCGTTCGAAACGCCAGCGCCAGCGCCGGGCGTTCGAGCAGGCGCACCAACTGGGTGAAGGCGGCGCTGTCACCCTGTGCCACGCGCAGCAGCAGCACCGTCGCCAGGGTGGCGGCGGGAGGAGCTGATCCGGGCGCGGGTGCTTCCATCTTCACATTGGCCTTACGCGTTCAGGCGGCCGCATCCCTCGCGGCGGTGCTCCCCGATTCCTGCCATGCCTGCCAGCTCGCCGTCAGCGCCAGCGCATGGCGGCGGGCAACATCGGCCGGATCAATGGCATAACCGCCGCCCAGTGTGACGGCCAGCGCTGCCCCGGCCCGCGCCACCAGCCGCGCCACCAGCGCCTCGCGGGCGGCGAGGCCGTCATCTGTCAGTGCCAGCCGTCCGAGCCGGTCGTCGCGGTGCGGATCGACGCCGGCCTGGTGCAACACCAGCTGCGGCCGGTGACGGGCCAGCAGCGCGCTGAGCGCCGGTTCAAGCGCAGCGAGATAATCCGCATCCCCAGTGCCATCGGGCAGGCCGATATCGAGGTGCGAATTCGCCTTCCTGACCGGGAAATTCTTTTCGGCATGGATGGACAGCGTGATGATGTCGTCACGCCCGGCCATGATGCGGGCGGTGCCATCGCCCTGGTGCACATCGCAATCGACGATCAGGATGCAGCGTGCCGCCCCTTCGCTCACCAGCCGGTTGGCGGCGATGGCGAGATCATTGGTGACGCAATAGCCGGCACCGCCGTCGGGACCGGCATGATGGCTGCCGCCGGCACCATTGGCCGCCCAACCATGGGCCAACGCGTGCAGGGCTGCCGCGTGTGTGCCGCCGGCCACCAGCCGGGTGCGGCGGGCAACGGCGGGCGTGACGGGCAGGCCGATGCGCCGCTCCACGTCGGGCGGCACAGCAGCAGCGAGCACGGCATCGACATAGGCCGGATCGTGGACGGCGTGCAGCCATTCCACCGGCATCAACGGCGGATCGCGCGGATCGACCGCCTGCCCGCGCGCAGCCAGTTCGGGCAGCAGCAGGGCATATTTGCTCATCGGAAAGCGGTGCCCCGACGGCAGCGGCGGCGCGTAATCGGGGTGGAAGAACAGCGGGAGCGGCGGCGCTCCGTATGTCATGCCAGCGCCCGCGACGCCATTTCCAGCACGTCCTTCGACATGCCGGCGGTGCCAGCGATGCGTTCGAGTTCGCCGCACATCAGGGCGCTGCGGGCCGCATCGAACCGGCGCCAGCGGCCCAGCGGCACCGCCAGCCGGGCAGCGCTCTGCGGGTTGACCCGATCGACCGCGATCAGCTGATCCGCGAGCAGCCGATAGCCGGCGCCATCGGCGTTGTGGAACCAGCGTTGATTGGCCGCGAAGGCGCCGATCAGGCTGCGCAGGCGGTTGGGATTGACGATAGTGAAATCGCGGTGACCAATCAGCGCCTTCACATTGTCCAGCACATCGGGCCGGTTGGCCAATGCCTGCACGCTGAACCATTTGTCGATCACGTCGGCGTTGCTGGCAAAGCGCTGGTGGAAATCCGCCAGCACGGCTTCGCGCTCCGGCGACGGACTGTTCACCAGCGCCGTCATCGCGCCCATGCGATCGGTCATGGTGGCGGCCGTATCATACTGGCGGCGGGCGGCGGTAAAGGCTTGTTCCGAACCGGCGCTGACCAGATAGCCCAGCGCGACATTGGCCAACCGGCGCGCGCCCTTGGCTTCGGGGCTGAGCGCCGCCGGATCGGCGCTGAGTGCCGCCGTGGCCTGCGCATAGGTTTGCCACCACAGCTCTTCCAGGCCTTGGGCAATGGCCATGCGCGCGGCATCGCGGCGGCGGTGGATGGCCTCCACCTCCACAGTTTCCGCAGCATCGCCGATGAAGGCTTCCGTGGGCAGCAGCACCGCCTCACCCTTGAAGGCGGCATCAAGGCCGGGATCCAGCAAGGTGCCACGCACCGCCGTCACCAGTTCGGCCGGGTCATCATCGGTTGAGAGCACCGACAGCGCCAGGCGCTGGAACGCCTCCCAGCGCGCGAACGGATCATCGTCATGCGCGGCCAGGAAGGCGAGATCGGTGCGGGCCGTTTGCGCTTCCACCACCACTGGCGCCGAAAAGCCGCGATTGAGGCTGGGCAGCACCGGTTCGGCCACCGCGTCGAATGTGATGTGGGTGACAGCCTCCTTCAGCTGCACCACCAGTTCCTCGCCGATGCGCTTGCCGCTGCTGCGCCCGATCAGCGCCAGGCGGAACGGCATGTGCATGGTCATCTTGTGGGGCTGGCCCGGCGTGGGGGCCAGCGACTGGCGCAACGTCACCTCCACGCGGCCGCCCGCCTGGCGCAGATCGAC
>JAIXPM010000103.1 GCA_027486275.1 Sphingomonadales bacterium
ATGGCTTCCTGTGAGCCATCGGCGGAGATGAAGCGGATGCGGGCCATGCGCTTATAGTGGCGCGATCAGGCCAATTCTTCAAGCTGGCGCTGCACTGCAGCATTTATCAGGGTGGCCGCAGTGTCGATCTGTGCCGTGGTCGTGAAACGGCCGAAGCCGAGCCTCAGCGATGCCTTGGCGGTGGGTTCGGGCAGGCCCAGCGCGGTGAGCACATGGCTGGCCCGCCCGGTGACGGCCGCGCAGGCCGAACCGGAACTGATGGCCAGCCCGGGGAGTTGCTGGATCAACGGCATCACCAGGCCCGGGAATGACAGATTGAGATTGCCCGGCCAGCGCCGATCAAGGTCGCCATTGATGCGATGCAGCACGCTCAGGCCCGCCAGCAAGCGGTCGCGCAGCTGCAGGGCGTGGGCATGATCGGCGGTCATCCGCTCACCGGCGATGCGCGCGGCTTCGCCCAATCCGGCAATCAGCGCGGTGGGCAATGTGCCCGAACGGCCATCTTCCTGCCCGCCGCCGTGCAGCAGCGGCGTGATAACGGTGAATGGCCGGCGATAGAGCGCGCCGACACCCTTGGGGCCGTAGATCTTGTGCGCGGTGATACTCATCAGATCGACGCCACAAGCATCCACATCCAGTGGCAGCTTGCCGAAGCCTTGCGCGGCATCGACATGCAACACCGCACCAACCGCGTGGGCCCGTCGGCCGATGCCGGCCAGATCCTGCACCACGCCGATCTCGTTGTTCACCGCCATCACCGAAACCAGCGCCACATCCTCGCCCAGCGCGCGTTCCAGATCGCCCAGATCAACCAGGCCATTCTCGCGCACCGGCACGATGGTGAGTTGCGCGCCAATGCTGGCCAGATACTGCGCCGTTTCCAGCACGCTGCTGTGTTCCGTCGCCAGCGTCACGATGCGCCGCCGCGTCTGCCCCGGCGCGGTAAGCAGGCCCTTCAGCGCCCAGTTGTTGCTTTCGGTGGCGCCGCTGGTGAAGGCGATGCTTTCCACCGGCGCATTGATCAGGCTGGCCACCTGTTCGCGCGCCCGTTCCACCGCGGCCTTGGCCTTGTAGCCCCACATGTGCGCGCTGTGCGGGTTGCCGAAGCCGTCAACCCCCCACGATTCCATCACGGCGGCCACCGCCGGATCGAGCGGGGTTGTCGCCCCATAATCAAGGTAAATCGGCATGCTCATGCCGCGCCCTTTCGGCCAAGCCGGGCCGCCATGGCAAGCCAGGCGGCAGCGAATGCGTCAATCTCGTCATCCGTGGTGGCCGGCGACAGGCTAACGCGAATGGCTTCGCCCGTCGCCGCACCCAGCCCCATCGCGGCGAGGACATGGCTGGCCTTGACCTTGCCGGACGAGCAGGCCGCGCCGGCCGAGACCATATAGCCTTCCAGATCGAGCATCATCACCTGCGTTGATGCGGCCACGCCGGGCAGGCCGATGCTGCTGATGTTGGGCAAGCGCAGCGCGGCTTCGCCATGGATGATCGCGCCGCCGGCTTTCAACCGTGTTTCCAGCGCGATGCGGCGGGCGGCAACCGGGCTCCAGTCGTGCGCTTGTGCCACGGCCGCGGCAAAGCCTGCGATGCCGGGCAGATTGGGTGTGCCGCCACGATGACCACGCTCCTGTCCGCCGCCGCGCTGGATGGCGATCAGGCTTTCGGGATCACGCACAATCAGGGCACCAACGCCCGGTGGCCCGCCCAGTTTGTGGGCCGAAAGTGCGATAAAATCCGCATCAGGCAGCGCCATCTTCCCCGCCGCCTGCACCGCATCCACCAGCAACAGGCTTCCCGTTTCCCGCACCAGCGCGGCCACCTCGGCCAGCGGCTGGATCACGCCCGTCTCGTTGTTCGCCGCCTGTACCGCCACCAGCGCCGGGCCTTCGGACAGCGCTGCACGCAAGGCGGCAAGGTCGATCTGGCCGTCGCCATCCACCGGCAGCAACACCACATCATCGCGCGCCTGCAGCACCGCGCTGTGCTCGGTCGCGCCCACCAGCAAGCGCGGGCGTGTCGGCCCCGCCAGCCGCGCGCCATTCGCTGCCAAAGCAATCGCCTCGGTGCCGCCGCTGGTGAAGACGATGTTTTCCGCCGCCACCCCGGCAAAGCGCGCCACGGTATCGCGCGCACCTTCCAGCAGCGCATTGGCCGCACGGCCGCCGCCGTGCACGCTCGACGGGTTCCCGGTCAGGCCCAGCGCCTCTACCAGCGCCGCACGCGCGGCATCGCTCACCGGCGTGGTGGCAGCATGATCGAGATAGATTCGGCTTTTCATTGCAACAGGGCCTCTGCAGGCCATATAGGGCGCAACAGCCGCCTTGCACCAGAATTGGGATCAGCATGCCCGAAGTCATTCTTACCGGCCCTGAAGGCCGTCTCGAAGGCCGTTACCAGCCTGGTGCCGGCCCGCGTGCGCCGGTCGCCATCCTGCTGCAGCCGCACCCAGCGCAGGGCACGATGAACCATCCGATCGTGCTGGCGCTGTATCAAAGCTTCGTGCGTCGCGGCTTTGCGACGCTGCGCTTCAATTTCCGCGGTGTCGGCCGCAGCCAGGGCACGTTCGATAACGGCATCGGCGAATTGTCCGATGCCGCCTCGGCGCTCGATTGGCTGCAGCAGTTCAATCCGGAAGCCCACACCACTTGGGTGGGCGGCTTCTCCTTTGGCGCCTGGATCGGCATGCAGCTCTTGATGCGCCGGCCGGAGATCAAGGGCTTCATCTCGATCGCGCCGCCGGCCAACATGTATGATTTCACCTTCCTGGCCCCGTGCCCGTCAAGCGGGATCATCGTGGACGGCGAAAACGACGAAGTGGTGCCGCCATCTGCCGTGCTCAAGCTGGTGGACAAGCTGAAGACGCAGCGCCACATCACCATCCATCACAGCACCATCCCCGGCGCCAACCATTTCTTCCAGAACGAAATGGAGCTGCTGATGGGTGAGGTGGACGGTTATCTGGACATGCGGCTGGCCAACGGCGGGCGTTAAGCCACCCGCCCGCCAGTCATCGCCACTGGCACTCCGGTCGTCTCCGGCCAGCTGAGCGGTTTGCCGTCCAGCACGCGTACGGCCAGCCACGCGAACGCTTCGGCCTCCAGCGCGTCGCCGTTCCAGCCGACGGCTTCCACTGCATCGCAGGGCACGGCGCAGCGCTGGGCAAGTCCGGCCATCAAGACCGGGTTCAAGCGCCCGCCGCCCGTCACCAGCAAGCGGCCGATCGGCGGGATATGGGTGAGGGCAAGGCGCACCGTCTCCGCCGTGAACGCCGTCAGCGTTGCCGCGCCATCGCCGGGTGAGAGGCCGCGCAAGGCACCGATATCCCAGGCGTTGCGGTCCAGCGATTTGGGCGGGGCCGCATCGAACCAGGGATTGTCAGCCAGCGTTTGCAGCACATTGTCGTGGCACATGCCGCTGGCCGCGACCTTGCCATCTTCGTCGTAACTGCGGCCAGTGTGGGCGCGCACCCAATCATCGATCAGCGCGTTGCCCGGCCCGGTGTCGAAACTGCCCCAAGTCCCGTCCTCGGCAAACCAGGTGAGATTGCCGACGCCGCCGAGGTTGAGCACACCCAGTGGCCGGCCCAATTCTTCCGATCGCGCCCGGTGATAACCCGGCGCCAGCGGCGCACCCTGGCCGCCGGCGGCGACATCGGCGCTGCGGAAATCAAAGGCGACGGGGATGCGCGTCGCGGCCTTCAGCGTGGCGCCGCAGCCAATCTGCCAGGTCCATTTGCGGTCGGGCCGGTGCGCGATGGTCTGGCCGTGAAAGCCGATCACCGCCACATCATCGCGCCGCGTGTGGGTGGCGGCGAGCAGGCGGTGCACGGCCATGGCGTGCAGGCCGGTTGATTCCTGTTCCACCGCGTCGATCAACGCATCGCGGGCCGGGGCGTGCATCTCCAGCGCGCGGGCCATGGCGGCGCGCAGGCGCGGGCGAAAATCCAGTTCATAGGGGAAAAACATGAAGGCGATCGGGTTCACCACGCCTTCGCCATCGGTTTCCACAAGCGCGGCATCGATGCCGTCCATCGAAGTTCCGGACATCAGGCCAATGGCAAGTCGCGTCGTCATTCCGCTACGCTAGCGCAGCCGATGCCGGCTGGCCATGCCTGCCGCGCCTGCCTATGAAGCCGGATATGCGCGCCGTTCTCGCTCTTAGCCTGTTGCTGGCCAGCCCGGCCGCCGCCAATCCGCTGGCGGCCCTGGTCGCCGGCACAGAGCCCCGCGCGCCGCAGCTTTCCGGCGTCGTCGGCGTGGTGGCAGACCGCAGCCGCATCCTGCGCGCCGAAGCCCATGGCCTGGCCGATATCGCCGCGGGCCGCCCGCTCAAGACCGACAGCGTGATCCGCGTCGCCTCCGTCTCGAAACTCGTGGTCGCCATCGCGGTGTGGCGGCTGGTGGAGCAGGGCAAGCTCGATCTCGATCGAGACGTGAGCCTGTACCTCGGCTGGCAACTGCGCCACCCCACCCACCCCGAAACGCCGGTCACGCTGCGCCAGTTGCTCTCGCACACCAGCGGCATCGTCGATGGACCGGGCTATGGCTTTGCGCTGGAGGAACAGCTGCAGGACAAGCTAACCCCGCAGCATTGGGGCGCAGGCGCGCCGGGCAAACGCTTCGATTATGCCAATCTCAATTACGGCCTGATCGCTTCGGTTATGGAGAAGGCCACGGGCGAACGCTTCGACCGGTTGGTGACCCGGCTGGTGCTGGCGCCGCTGAAGATCGACGCCGGCTACAACTGGCAGGGCGCGTCGGATGCCGCCATCGCCCGCGCCGCCGTCCTCTACCGCA
>JAIXPM010000231.1 GCA_027486275.1 Sphingomonadales bacterium
ACCGTTGGAGACATCGCGAACGCCGGCTTGCTGGCTGCATCTGGCGCCATGAACGCCGGGACGATCACCAACAGTGGCACACTGGCATTTCTCGACGGGCCCACGGTCGCCGGCAATGTGACCAACACGGGCACAATGGCCCTTGTTGGAAATTCAACGCTTGCTGATGTCCAGAACCAAGGCCAGCTGCGGCTGGGCGTTCGCACTTCTGTTACCACGCTGGCGAACCTGGCCGGTGGTGAGATCAATCTCAACGGTGATCTGAAAGCGGCCGGCAGCGTCGATTTTGCTGAGGGTGGGAATGTGTTTCTTGCCGGGAACATCACGTCCGGATCGACTGTGACCAATGATGGCCGGCTGGTTGTCGTGGGCCGGGTTGAAGCTGGTGTTGAGCGGGCTGCGGTGCGTCGTATCATTGCAACCGGTTTCCAGGACCCAACCGGTATCGTCGATCTTGGCGGGCTGCAGCGCGTGGCAAACACGCTCATCATCGATCAGTCGGGTGACAGCTTGTATTCCGGGACGATCGTTGGACCGGGCTTCTTGGTCAAGCAAGGTGCTGGGACCTTGGTCCTTACCGGCGCAAACAGTTTTGTCGGCGGCCTCACGATCGAACTTGGCGGGATTGACACCACCGGTGGCGGTACCTTTGCAGACACGCTTGATATCACGGTTGGCCAGAGCGGCCGCCTTGTGATGGGCACCGCCGATGAAGTGCGCTCCATTCGCAATGCCGGCGTCCTGTTGGGCAATGCCAACCTTATCGTTACCGATCTGACCAACACCGGCGCCGCCAGTTTCAACGGCACGGTCGGCGTTCGGGGCAATGCCAGCAATGCGGTCGGGGCTTCGCTCGGCTTTGCAGCTGGCCAAGCCGCGTCGGTCGCTGGCTCGCTGTCGAATGCCGGAACCCTGGTGTCTGGCGGCAATCTGCAGGTCAGTGGCGCTGTCAGCAATGCTGCCGGCGCAACGATGACGCTGAGTGCTGGCGGCGCAAACCGGTTCGCCACGCTCACCAACAGCGGTACCATCAATGCCGCTGCCAACCTGATCGTGACGGGTGCCTATGTCCAGAACAGTGGCACGCTGACAGCCACAGCCGGTCTTTCTACCGGCTCGCTTTCGGGCGCGGGCGGTATCATTGACATTGGGGCGGCGGGTGGCTTCGTGGTCAACCAAACGGTGAGCGGCAGCTATGCTGGCAGCATCGTCGGGTCCAGCAGCGTTACAAAGACCGGACAGGCTACCCTGACCTTGGCTGGAGCTGCGGGCAGCTTCGCACCATCGTCGTTGAGCATCGAACAGGGCACCGTTGCCGTTAATGGCGCGGGAATCCTTGATACAGCGCTTGCGGTCAGTTTGTCCGCCGGTACGATCCTTGATCTGGTCGGGGGCAATCAGACAATTCGCAATCTGACCGGCTCAGGCTCGCTGGCGCTCAATGGCAACAACCTGTCCCTGGCCAATGGAGGCAACTTCAGCGGAACCGTGTCCGGCTCTGGCAACATTCAGGTTCAGTCCGGCAGCTTCAATCTCTCAAGCACCATCAATTCGACGTCGGGCAATTTCGCCGTTGCAGCGAACAGCACGATGAATGTCGCGCAGACTGGGACGTTGAATGCACCGGCAGTGAGTGTCTCCGGCACGCTCAATGTGGTCGGTGTGGTCAACGCGGCGACGAGCAACGTCACTGGCGTGCTCCACCTTGGCTCTGCTGATGGTACGGTTGGTGGGCGGCTTGCCAGCACCAATACCACAATCAATGGTGGTGGCCGACTTTCCGGCGTTGGCTCGGTGTCGGGTACGGTATCGGTTGGCGGCAGCTCGGCAGGTCTGCTGCGGCCCGGCAATTCTCCGGGCGTGATGACTTTCGCCAATCTCACCCTTGATAAGCTGTCCGTTACCGACATGGAGATTGAGGGCAACACTGGTGCTGGCGCTTCAGCGGCGGCTGGCGGCTTTGATCAGATCGTCGTGACAGGGAAATTGGCTCTAATCGACAGCTCGCGACTTAACATATTGAACTCGAACACGTTCGAACTCGGCCTGGCGCAAACTGTGAAGCTCTTCGCCTTCGCGCCTGGTTCGGTCGCTGGTCAATTCGGCACTGTGACAAGCCAATTTGGTCGCAGCGTGGCGTTCAATCTGGCAACTGGTTCCGTGGTGGGCCTGGGCTCCTTCAGCTCAGCAGGCTTCGAAACAGCGATCTCTGTGAACAAGAACGCTGGAGCGATGGTGAACCAACTGCGTGTCGGCTCGGCAGGCGGTGTGAATCAGTACTATGGCGGCCGTCTGATCGAGTATGCTGCCAGTGCCCTGGTGAGCGGAAACCCGCAGTCTGTTGCTGCAGTGTTCGATCGTGCGTCGCCCGAAGCCTACATCGGCCTCATGGATCACATGAAACTGTCGATGCTCGATAATCGCCTTGAACTTGGCGGCTACGACACGGTCGACAGCCCGGTCTTCGCTATGACCGGTTCAATCGATCTGGGAGACATGAAGAACCGGAATCGTGAAGGGTTCGCGCGTTACAATTCGACCGATCGGCGCTTTAACATTGGCGCCGTAGCTCACCTGCCAATGGCTCGCGTCCAATTGTCTTACGGGAAAACCGATGGCTCTGTTCAGAGCGATTATGTGCGCAGCGATGTTCGTGGTGATCAATTCAGCTTCGGCGCGTCGGTGCCGGTTGCTTTCGATAGTGCCTTGAGAATTGCTGCTCGCGTTGCCTATGGCGATTACGCGTTCAGGGGCAATCGTGTAACCAACGCCGGCACTGCTGATTTCGGTATTGTGAAGGGTTCGTCGACCGTATTTGGCGGGGGCTTCGAATACCATCGCGTAGCAAAGAAGCTTACGATTGATATTGCTACGGAACTGCTGAGCGTTAGGAATAACGTGTCGGGCTTTAGCGAAACTGGTGCTGGTACGCTCGATAACCTGTCGGTTAATGCGACCAACAATCGTTTCGCCATGGCGTCCGGCGATATCCGGGTTGGTTATGAACTCCGTGCCGGCATGCGCGGTTACTTGGGGCTCAAGGTCGATCATGACTTCGAGAGCACGGATCAGGCAATGACAGCCAATCTCAGTGTTGAATCCGTCAACGTGACTGTCACTAACCCCGGATTCTCACCGACCCGCGTTAAGGCGAGCTTGGGTACCATTGTTGATGTCGCCGATGGTGTTCGTTGGACGCTTGAAGGGAAAGTGGGTAACAATTCTCTTTACGGTGGTCGGACGTCCGTCTTGATCAGCTTCTGATAATCGAGACTTGATTTGCGAGATCGGGGCGCGGTGGGCATCGACCACCGCGCCCCGATTTCGTTTTCGCGAGCTGGTTTACGCCTTCTGACCCGACCCCTGATTTCATCCATCGGGACTCAGAGCCAGAACCGGCGACAGATGAACCTGGTTGGGCGTCCCCGCCCCCTGCGTGTTGATGGAATTGCTCTGCGCCTTCAAGGCGAAGTGGGCGTATCGCTCGGCAGCGTTGAAATACTCGCCCTTGTTGAGGGGCGCGTGCCTGGCAGCTCATTAAGCATCATGTCGAGCGTGATAGAATGCGCTGCGAGCACGGTGTCGGCACGGTCGGGAATGGTCGTGTGACACGACCTTGCATTCACCGGCACCGCGAGAAAGAGAGCACTCTGTGTCAGAGGGACTGGCAACCGGTCCAAAGATGTGCGCGGCAGAATGATCCGCTATCGGACCTATCGCCGACAGGAAACTGAAGATGAGTTTGACGAGTGGGCCAGGCCAGAGGTCGCTTTGATACCTAAAGCTGAACGGCTTGCGGGCGACACGAATGAGCAGCTTGCTGGGTGGCGTGCAAGGGATGTGGTGTTGGAGGATTTCCGCGATTTCATAATGTGATGCCGCACGCTTTCTGCCCCCCGCACAACGGGCGGCCAGAGTGTGTTGGTCCGTTTGCCAGCCGTCGTTCAGGTCGAACGGATACGCAAGCCCCAAGATGGTTCGCGCCATGAGAACTGAACCCTGATCTCATCCAGCGAAGATGAGTGCAGAGCGGTTGTTGTTGCACTTGGGCGCCGTGGAACCAATGGCCTATGAGGCCGGCAGGGTGCAAGAGAACAGGCCTTTGCTTTGACTCGTCTCACCCGCAACAACAACTGCCCGGCTGCAACCCCTGTCGCGACAAAGCCACGGGGCCGCGGCACGACATGTTGGGGAGGGTAAGCCGTTGGCGACCATGGCAATGGCAGAGATCTCCGATCTCCACGCGCAGAACCTGCAGCTGCACTCGACAATAGACCAGCTCCGGAACGCGCTGGAAGCGGCTGCTGCACACACCCAAACCGAAGTGCAAAGCGTTCGGGCTGCCATGGCCCAGGACATTGTTGTTCTAAAGGATACCGTTCAGGCATTGCGGGACGGGCTGGATAGCCAGGCAATTGCTTCGGAGGCCGCATTGCAGGCGCTGCGTGCAGCGCATGCGGCAGAAACCGATCAGCTTCGTTCGGCGGTCAATGCGCTTCGTCTTCAACTGGACGGAGCCAATGCCGATGCCGCCCAATCGCTTCGGTCGCAAGAGGCGTTGGCCCATCGCGATCAGGAAGTTCTCAAGGAACAGATCAAACTGCTCCGCATCCAACTGGAAACCAACGCATGAACGCCGAATTTCCGAACGGTATGAGCCGCTCGGTCGCGCGCCGCACCCGCCGCGACGAGGCTTTGCACCGCGCGAATGTGCTGCTGGAAGTCACCCGCCGCTGCGCCAGCCTCACCGATCTGAATTCCGTGCTTGCCGAATTGGTGCATCTAACTTCGCGTGAGCTGGACTGCGAGCGCGGCACCCTGTTTCTCAACGACCCCAAGACAGGCGAGCTATTTTCCCGCGTCGCGGAAGGCAATCTCGTCCGAGAGATTCGCATACTCAACAGCAGCGGTATCGCCGGTCATGTCTTCCGATCGGGCGAATCCGTGCGCTGTGATGACCCCTACCATGACCCCCGCTTCAATCAATCGGTTGATGAACGCACGGGCTTTGTGACGCGCAATGTCATCTGCGTACCGCTTTATGCCGCCTCGGGCGAGATTATCGGTGTAATTCAAAGCCTAAATCGCCGCAAAGGCGCATTTAGCGACACAGATCTCGATCTTCTGCAGGATATTACCAATCAAGCTTGCACCATCCTTCAGAGCATGCAGTATCTGGAAGAGATTGAACGCATCCGCGGCAAGGAAATGGCGTTTCTGGAACTGGTGTCGGATATCAATTCAGAATTCGACCTTTCCCGCCTTTTGCAGCGCGCCGTCAGCGAAACAACGAAGATGCTGGGCGCTGAACGTGCGACGATATTCCTTCACGATACCGCAACTGGCACTTTGTTTTCACGGGTGAGCACCGGCGGCGATATCTCGGAAATTCGCTTTCCGGCAAACCTTGGTATCGCTGGTGCTGTTTTCACCGCTGGCCAGACAATGAACATTCCGCATGCCTATGCAGATTTGCGGTTCAACCCTTCCTTCGACAGGCAGACCGGCTTCTTCACGCGATCGATCCTGTGCGTTCCCATCAT
>JAIXPM010000466.1 GCA_027486275.1 Sphingomonadales bacterium
GGCCTTTGCCGATCTGAAGTTCATGGCCGGCGCGCGCTGGCTGTGGAACGGGATCAAGCTGGGCATCACTCGTTCCGGTTATACTGGCGAGGATGGCTATGAAATCTCTGTGCCGTCCGAACACGCCGAAGCCTTGGCCGAGGCGCTGTTGGCGCACCCTGAGGTGAAGCCCATCGGCCTGGGCGCGCGCGACTCGCTGCGACTTGAGGCCGGCCTGCCGCTCTATGGCCATGATCTGGACCCGGAAACCACGCCGATCGAAGCGGACCTGAGCTTTGCCATTTCCAAGCGCCGCAAGACGGAAGGCGGCTTCCCCGGTGCGGAGCGGGTGCTCGATCAATTGTTCAACGGTGCGCCGCGCAAGCGCGTGGGCCTAGCTGTTGAAGGTCGCATGCCGGCGCGTGAAGGCGCAACCGTGTGGGTGGGCGGCGAACAGGTGGGCGTGCTCACCTCGGGCGGCTTTGCACCCAGCCTGAATGTGCCGATTGCGATGGCCTATGTCGCCACCGCCCACAGCGCCGATGGCACGGCGCTGGAGATCGAAGTTCGTGACAAGCGGATTGCGGCCACCGTGGTGCCGATGCCGTTCAAACAGAAGAATTATGTTCGGGAAGGGGACAAGAAATGAGCCGTTTGTACACGCAGGATCACGAATGGATCGACGTTGCCGCTGGTGAAGCCACCGTTGGCATCACCGATTATGCGCAGGGCCAGCTGGGCGACGTCGTGTTCGTCGATCTGCCCGACGCCGGTCGCGCCGTGACCAAGGGCGGGGAAGCTGCCGTGGTCGAATCGGTAAAGGCCGCGTCTGACGTCTATGCCCCGGTTTCGGGCACCGTCACCGAATCCAATCCGGCGCTGGCCGACGATCCGAGCCTGGTCAACAGTGCGCCGGAAGCCGAGGGCTGGTTCTTCAAGCTCACCCTGTCCGACGCGTCGGAGCTGGATGGCTTGATGGACAAGGCCGCTTACGACGCCTTCGTCGCCAGCCTGTAAGTGACCACCGGCACCGCCACGCGCTGGGATCCGTCCCTCTATGCGACCAACGCCGCCTTTGTGCCGGCTCTGGGGGCGGCGGTGCTTGGTCTGCTGGCGCCGGAGGCCGGTGAGCGCGTGCTCGATCTTGGTTGCGGTGATGGCGTGCTGACGCAAAAGCTGATCGACGCCGGCTGCACCGTTGTCGGCGTCGATGCCGATGCGGCGATGGTCGCGTCCGCACAGGCCAAGGGTATTGATGCCCGGCTGGGCGACGCCCGCGCGCTGGATTTCGATGGCGAATATGATGCCGTCTTCACCAATGCCGCCCTGCACTGGGTCGGCCAGCCCGACGTGGTGACGGCGGGTGTGAAACGTGCATTGAAGCCCGGTGGGCGTTATGTCGGCGAATTCGGCGGCCACGCCAATATCGCGGCCATCCGCACCGCACTCATCGCTGTGCTCGCCCGCCACGGCTTCCCGGCCGCTGGAGCCGAAACCAGTTACTATCCCACCGCCGAAGCCTTCCGCGCTGTTCTGGAAGCGGGCGGTTTCGTGGTTGACAGCTGCGCCATCATCCCGCGCCCGACGCCCCTGCCAGAAAGCGGCATGGCCGGCTGGCTGGAAACCTTCCGTGGTGGCTTCATCGATGCCGCCGGCGTGCCCGACGACCAAAAAGACCAGATCATCACTGAAACCGTCGCTCTCCTCGCCCCGGCGCTGCAAGCCGCCAATGGCCAGTGGATCGCCGATTATGTCCGCATCCGTTTTTCCGCCCATCTCCCGGAGTAAGGCCCTTGCGTTATCTGCCCCTTTCCACGGCTGACCGTACAGCCATGCTGGCCACCATCGGTGCCGCCAGCGTCGACGATCTGTTTCAGGACGTGCCTGCCGAAGCTGTGCTGGATGGTCCCATCGCTGGCCTCCCGAACCACGCCAGCGAAATGGCGGTGGAACGCGCGCTGGTGAAGATGGCGGGCAAGAATCTGACCGCCAGCACCACGCCCTTCTTCGTCGGCTGCGGCGCCTACAAGCATCATGTGCCGGCCACGGTGGACATGGTGATCCAGCGCGGCGAGTTCCTCACCGCCTATACGCCCTATCAACCGGAAATCGCGCAAGGGACCCTGCAGGTCCTGTTCGAATTCCAGACCCAGGTGGCGCGGCTCACCGGCATGGAAGTGGCCAACGCCTCCATGTACGACGGCTCCACCGCCATGACAGAAGCGGTGTTCATGGCGCGCCGCATCACCCGCAAATCCAAGTGCATCGTCTCAGCCGGTGTCCACCCGCATTACACCTCGGTGCTGAAGACGCTCACCCGCTTCACCGGCGACGTGGTGGAAGCCGGAACTCAGGTTTTCACGCCAGGCGCGCCGGGCGATGACCTTGCCAGCCTGATTGCCAGCATTGATGCCGAAACCAGCTGCGTCGTGGTGCAGAACCCCAATCTGTTCGGCCATGTCGCCGATCTCACCCCGCTGGCTGATGCCTGCCACAAGGCCGGCGCGCTGCTGATCGTCGTGGTCACCGAAATCGTTTCGCTGGGCGCCATCAAGTCGCCGGGCGAAATGGGCGCCGATATCGTGGTGGGCGAAGGCCAGTCGCTCGGCGCCGGGCTGTTGTTTGGTGGGCCGTATCTCGGCCTGTTCGCCTGCCGCGAAAAGCATGTGCGCCAGGCCCCGGGGCGGTTGTGTGGTGAGACTGTCGACGCCAGCGGCAAGCGCGGTTTTGTGCTGACGCTGTCCACTCGCGAGCAACATATCCGCCGCGAGAAGGCGACCAGCAACATCTGTACCAATTCCGGCCTGATCGCGCTGGCCTTCTCCGCCCACCTGTCGTTGCTGGGCGAAAAGGGCCTGCGCCACCTGGCTGCCCTCAATCACGCCCGCGCCGTGCAACTCGCGGACCGGCTGAGCCGCATGCCCGGCGTGACGCTGCTGAACGGGCCGTTTTTCAACGAGTTCACGCTGGACCTTGGCCGCGAATCCCGCCCCGTCGTGCGCAAGCTGGCCGAAAAGGGCGTGCTCGGCGGTGTGTCGCTGGGCCGGTTGTGGCCGGGCGAGAAATCGCTGCAAACCGGCATGATCGTGGCGGTGACCGAAACCGCGACCGACGAGGATTTTGACGCGTATGAAGACGCGCTGGACGAGGTGATGGCCTGATGAGCACTCCGATGAACAACGTGGGCCGCCCCACCCGCCTCGTCGCCGGCACCGGTGCCGTCGCCGAAACCTTCACCGGCAACAAGGCGCTGATGCTGGAAGAGCCGTTGCTGTTCGAGCGCGGCTCGCTCGACACGTCGGGCGTTGATCTGCCGCCGGTGCCGCCGGTTCCGGATCGCCTCGGCGGCCTTGGCCGTGATGCCGTCATTGGCCTGCCGGGCTTTTCCGAGCCCGAAGCCGTGCGCCACTACACCCGCCTGTCGCGGCAGAATTATGCCATTGATCTTGGCATCTTCCCGCTGGGTTCGTGCACGATGAAGCACAATCCGCGCCTGAACGAGAAGATGGCGCGGCTGCCCGGCTTTGCCGACATTCACCCGCTGCAGCCGCAATCCACCGTGCAGGGCGCGCTGGAACTGATCGACGTGCTGGCCGATTGGCTGATGAAGCTGACCGGCATGCCGGCGGTGGCCATGAGCCCCAAGGCCGGCGCCCATGGCGAGCTGTGCGGCATGGTGGCGATCCGCGCTGCGCTTGATGCGAAGAACGATCCGCGCCGCGTCGTGCTGGTGCCGGAATCGGCGCATGGCACCAACCCGGCGACTGCGGCCTTCTGCGGATTCACCGTGGAAAACATCCCGGCCAACGATCGCGGCCGCGTCGATCTGGATGCCATGCTCGCTCGGCTTGGCCCGGATGTGGCGGCGGTGATGATCACCAACCCCAACACTTGCGGCCTGTTCGAGCCTGATCTGAAGCGCATTTCCGATGCGGTGCATGCGGTGGGAGGCTATGTCTATTGCGACGGCGCCAACTTCAACGCCATCGTTGGCCGCGTGCGCCCCGGCGATCTGGGCGTTGATGCCATGCACATCAACCTGCACAAGACGTTCAGTACGCCCCACGGCGGCGGTGGCCCCGGCTCCGGCCCAGTTGTGCTGTCGGCGGCGCTGGCCCCGTTCGCGCCGATCCCCTTCGTGCGCAAGACCGCGAAGGGCCTGGAACTTGTTGAAGAAGACACCGCCGGCACCCATGCGAACCAGAGCTTCGGCCGCATGGTCGCCTTCCACGGCCAGATGGGCATGTTCGTCCGCGCGCTCAGCTACATGATGAGCCACGGCGCCGATGGCCTGCGCCAGGTCGCCGAGGATGCGGTGCTCAACGCCAATTACATCCTTGCCAGCCTGAAGGATCTCTACACCGCGCCGTTCGCCGCCAGCGGCCCGTGCATGCACGAAGCGCTGTTCTCGGATGATTTCCTCGATGGCACCGGGCTTTCCACGCTCGATCTGGCCAAGGCGCTGATCGACGAAGGCTTCCACCCGATGACGGTCTATTTCCCGCTGGTGGTGCACGGTGCCATGCTGGTCGAGCCGACCGAGACGGAGAGCAAGGCCAACCTCGATCAGCTGATCGGGGCCATGCGCCATGTCGCAACGCAGATGCTGGCCGATCCGGATGCCTGGCGCACCGGGCCGCATTTTGCGCCGCGCCGCCGGCTTGATGAAACGCTGGCGGCCCGCAAACCAGTGCTGGGTTACAAGGACAGTGAAGCGGCATGAACAATCAACATCGCAATCAATCCTGATAAAGGATACTATTCCTTAACCTTGATACGTTAAATCGCCTGCCGTGCGAGGGGTGCACGGAGTTCAAGGGTCGGTCTATGCGTATTCAGCTCATGTTGGCAGCGGCGATGGCCGTTTTGCCGATCTCGTCTGCTCGAGCGGTGTATTCCATCACGATCGAAGCGCCGGGCATCCAGAACAGCACCGCCAGATTTGCGACTGTCGGTGTTGAGAGCTTCAACAGCAGAACTGCTGGTACAAAC
>JAIXPM010000226.1 GCA_027486275.1 Sphingomonadales bacterium
GCGGCCAGTTCGCGCAACAGCACCGGCTCCAGCGGCAGGCCCAGGCTGCGGAAATAGCTGGGGTGCTTGGTTTCGGGGTAAATGCCGATCGTCCGCCCTGTCCGCGCCGAGGCCGATTTGGCCAGCGCGATGATCTCGGCCAGCGTGGGGATTTCGAACTGGCCATCAAACGCCGTATTGGCCGGGCGCAACTGCGGCAGGCGTTCCTTGGCGCGCAGCGTCTTCAGTTCGGCCAGGGTGAAATCTTCGGTGAACCAGCCGGTCATCGCCTCGCCGTCGATGGTCTTCGTCGTCTTGCGGCTCGCAAATTCAGGCTTGCTGGCGACATCGGTGGTGCCACTGATCTCGTTCTCGTGCCGGGCCACCAGCTGATGATCCTTCGTCGGCACCAGGTCCGGTTCGATGAAATCGGCGCCCTGTTCGATGGCGCGTTCATAGGCGGCCAGCGTGTGTTCCGGCCGTTCAGCGCTGGCACCGCGATGCGCGATGATGATCGGCGGGGCCGGCGGCCCAGCCGGAACCGGCGCGGGTTTCAAGGGGGCAGCAGCCATCAGCAACACCATTAGCGGAGCAAGGATCATGCGCATCATTCCTAACCCCTAGCCGGCCAGCGTGACAGGAAAAAGGCGCGCCGAAACAGCGGCCACGGCAAGACTATCGCTTGTTGCCCCGCCCGCTTACCGGCAAGCTTGGCCGATGCCGACTCCGCCCCCCCGGATGCCCTGGCGCCTGTTTGGCGCGGGGCTGCTGCTTGGCCTTGCCGCCCTGCCGCTCATCGGCCAAGCCCGGCCCGGCGTGGCGGGTTTCTCGCCCGAAGGGATAGTGGCCGCGCCGCGCCAGATCGTGGTGCGTTTTTCCACGCCAATGGTCGCGCTCGGAGGCAGCGCGCCAGCGCCCATTAGCGGTGCCTGCGGGGTAGGAGGCAAGGGCCAGTGGCTCGATCCGCAGCGTTTTGCCATCGATCTGGCCGCGCCACTGCCGGGCGGGCGGGCGTGCAGTTTCAGCCTCGCGCCCGGCCTGAAGGATCTCGCCGGCCGTCCGCTGCCTGCCACGGGGCCCTTCCGTTTCACCACGCCGGGACCATCGCTGCGCGCCATCGCGCCCGAATATGAGGAACTGGCCGAAGACCAGATTTTCCTGATCGCCAGTGAAGCGCCGCCCACGCCCGCCAGCCTGGCCGCCCATGCCGCCTGCCTGATCGAAGGCGTGGGCGAGAAAATCCCGCTCGACCCGCTGCCCGATGCGACGCGCGACGCCATCATCAAGGGATCGCGCGGCAACTGGAATCTGAACTGGTTCCTGGAACAGGCCGGCTGGCGCGCATCCGAGGGCGGCGAGACCCGCACCCGCGCCACGATCACCGCCCTTCGCTGCCGCCGCCCACTGCCGCCCGGCGGCAAGGTAACGATCCTGTGGGGCAGGCAAGTTGCCGCCACCAACGGGTTGACCGCCGGCAGCGACTGGCAGCGGCGCTTCACGGTGCGCCAGGCCTTTACCGCCCGCATCGAGTGCACGCGGGTGAACGCCGGAGCCGCCTGCTCGCCGCTCGATTCGATTCGCCTCAGCTTCACCGCCCCGGTGCCGCGCGCTGCCGCCCTGCGGGCGCGGCTGCTGCAGGGCGACCGCGCCATTGCGCCGGAAATGCCGAAGGATCGCGCCAACACGCTGCAGGAAGTCCGCTTCAAGGGGCCGCTGCCGGCCCGGACAAAGTTCAGCATCACCCTGTCCGCCGGGCTGGCTGATGACAGCGGGCGCAGATTGGCCAATGCCGAACGCTTCCCGCTGCCAATCGCCACCGCCGACTACCCGCCACTGGCCAAATTTGCCGGCACCTTCGGCATCCTTGAAGCGGAAGAGGGCGGCGTTTTGCCCGTCACCCTGCGCGGCGTTGAAAACCCGTTGCCGGCCAGCATGCTGGCCTTGCCGACCCGCAGCATCACCACCACCAACGACGCCGACATTGCCCGCTGGCTGCGCCAACTGGAACGGGCGGAAGAGCGCACATTCCGCAGCGAGCCGCTGAGTGATGGTGGCAACCGCAGCATCGAGACCACCCGCAGCCAGCCCCTGATCTCCGCCAGCCAGCCGGCCCGGCGCTTTACGGTCTCGCGGAGCAAGGACGGCGCCATGCAGGTGGTGGGCATCCCGCTGAAAACCCGTGGCTTCCATGTCGTCGAAATTGCCTCGCCGTTGCTGGGCTCAGCGCTGCTGGGGCCCAGGGAAAATGGGGGGGGCAACGTGCGCCATGTCGCCACCGGCGCGCTGGTCACCAACATGGCGGTGCATTTCCAGTGGGGGGATGGGGCGAGCCTGGCCTGGGTGACACGGCTGAATGATGCAGCCCCCGTGACCGGTGCCGCCGTGCGCATTTCTGACGGCTGTTCCGGCAAGCTGCTGTGGCAGGGCAAGAGCGACGCCCAAGGCCGCGCCCGCATCCCGGCCGGGCTGCCGCGCCCGAGCAGCTATACCGGCTGCGTCGCGGGGCAGAGCGCGCCGCTGTTCATTTCGGCGCGCACGGCGGATGACTACAGCTTTGCCCTGTCGAGCTGGGGGCGCGGCATCCAGGCCTATGATTTCAACTTGCCTGGCGGCGACTGGCAGGGCGGCGAACTGGCCCACGCCGTGCTGGATCGCACGCTGGCGCGGCCCGGCGAGCGCATCAATCTGAAATTGTTCGAGCGTGTGACCGGCGATGCCGGCTTTGCCCGCGCGCCCGCCGGCCCGCGCACCCTTACCGCCCGGCATTGGGCCAGCGACACGGTGTTGCCCGTCACGCTTGATGGCGGCGCTGATCCGGTCGGCCATGTCGATCTGCCCGCCAGCGCGCCCGCCGGCGATTGGGACCTGCGGCTGGCAGGCGACGAGGAACGGAGCGTTGGCCGGTTCCAGGTGGAGGATTTCCGCCTGCCGACCAGCCGCGCAACAATCAGCGGCCCCAAATCGATCCCGGTTGCGCCGCGCAGCCTGCCGCTTGATCTGGCGCTGTCCTACCTGTCGGGCGGCGGTGCCGGCGGCACGCCGGTGACGCTGCGCACCCGCGTCGTACCGCGCAGTGTGGAGGTGGCGGGCTATGACGGCTGGCGCTTTGACGCCGAGCCGGTGAAGCCAGGCCTTGCCGGGCTGGATGGTGATGGCAATGAGGCCGGTGCCGGAGCGAGCGCCCAGCGCGCCGCCGAACAGCCGCTGACGTTGGGGCCGGCTGGCACGGCGCGGGTGACGGCGAGCGGCTGGCCGGCCATCACTGCACCATCCACGCTGGTGGCGGAGATGGACTATCCCGATGCCAATGGCGAGGTGGCGACCAAGGTCACCCGCCTGAAGCTGGATCCGGCCGCCGTGCGCATCGGCATCGCGTCTGATGGCTGGCTGAGCAAGGCTGATGATTTGCGGTTGAAACTGGTGGTGCTTGATCTTGCCGGCAAGCCGGTGCGCGGCCAGAAGATCAGCGTGCGCTTGTACGCGCGCGAAATCCTCTCCACCCGCAAGCGGCTGGTCGGCGGCTTTTATGCCTATGACAACGCCCGCGAAACCCGCGAACTGAAGGCAAAATGCGCGGCCACCAGCGATGATCGCGGGCGGGCGTTGTGCCAATTGGATGCCGGCGTTTCCGGCGAAGTGCTGGCGATGGCCGAAACCACCGACAGCGCCGGGCGCACCGCGCGCGCCACCCAAAGCCTGTGGCTGGCCGGCGACGATGATTGGTGGTTCGGCGGCGACAATGGCGACCGCATGGACCTTGTGCCGGAAGCGCCCGAAGTCGCTGCCAATGGCACCGCCCGGCTGCAAGTGCGCATGCCGTTCCGGACTGCCACCGCGCTGGTGTCCGTGCTGCGCGGCGGCGTGATGGAAAGTTTCGTCACGACCTTGTCCGGCAAGGACCCGGTGGTGGAAGTGAAGATGAAGGGCGAATATGCGCCCAATGTCTATGTCTCCGTGCTGGCCGTGCGTGGCCGCGTGGCAGGCTGGCGCCTGTGGCTGGCTGATCTGGCGCGGCGCTGGAACCTGCCCTGGCTCAGCCGCGAAGGCGCGTACCCCACGGCGCTCGTCGATCTCGCCAAGCCCAGTTACCGGCTGGGGCTGGCGCAACTGAAGGTGGGCCACGATGCGCGACGGCTGGCGGTGCAGGTGACGCCCGACAGGCCGACCTACGCCGTAAAGGAGCAGGCCAGTGCGTTGGTGAC
>JAIXPM010000036.1 GCA_027486275.1 Sphingomonadales bacterium
ATCGCGATTTCAAGGGCTTCCGCGCCGAATATGAATTCGGCATCACCGATTATGGTGACACGCCCAACCACACGTTCCGCATCACCAGCGGTTTCGATTTCGCCGATGGCCGCGGCAAGCTGCTGCTGGCC
The DNA here is from genome assembly GCA_027486275.1 of Sphingomonadales bacterium. The sequence continues at coordinate 132 of JAIXPM010000036.1, forward strand.
GGCGATTATTTCACCCAGAAGGGCGTCGATACCTATGATCGGCCGTGGCAAAACGCCGGCTTCTTCCAGATCGACAATCCGGCCTATGTCGTCGGCAACGGCCAGCCGGAACGCTTCGTGGGCGCCGGCATCGGCACCTATCAGTTCACGCCAGGCGGCATCATCACCGGCCAGCGCACCACCGGCGCGACCACGTTTGGCACCGGCGCGCTCACCGGGCAGTATTTCGGCCAGGTTGGCGCCAATGGCCCCGGCCTGACCCGGTTCAACTATGGTCCCAACCGCGGCCAGTGGATGATCGGCGGCGATTATCTGATCAGCCGCGAAGGCCATGTCAGCTCCAACAGCCTGGCGCCGGACGAAACCCGCGCCAACCTGTTCGGCCGTTTGAGTTTTGAAGTGAGCCGCGCCTTCGTGCCGTTCGTGCAATACAGCTATTCGGCCTATGACGGGCAGAGCTTCTATCAGCAGACGCCGTCGACCGGGGTGACCATCCTGCGCGACAACGCTTTCCTGCCCACAGCGCTGGTCAACCAGATGACGGCGCTCAACGTCAACGCCATCCAGATCGGCACCAGCAACAACGGCATCGGGGCCGCCGGTTCGGACAACACGCGCGAAGTCTATCGCTTTGTCGCCGGCGCCGATGGCGAGTTCGAAACCGGCAAGATCGCGTGGAAATATGGCGCTTACTATCAGGCCGGCATTTCGAACACGCTGGAAGCGCTCACCAACACGTGGAACAACGCCCGCGTGGCGCGGGCGCAGGATGCTGTCTTCGCACCGGTGGGCAACATCGCCGGTGTCGCGCCGGGCACGATTATCTGCCGCGATCTGTTGAGCAGCACCGCGGCCACGCGCACTGCAGCAGCCGGCTGCGTGCCCTTGAACCGCATTGGCATCGGCGGCGTGACGCCCGAAGCCGTGAACTACATCATGAACGGCGGCAACCAGCCGCGCCGCTACCAGACGCTGCGGCAGGACGTGGCGGCCGTGAACTTCTCCACCAACGATCTGTTCGAAACCTGGGCCGGTGAAGTCAGCTTCGCCTTTGGCGGCGAGTATCGCCGGGAGCGGGTGAACGGTGCGGTCGATCCGCAGTTCAATTCCGGCTGGCTCTACGGCAATTATCTCGTCACCGCCGGGTCGTACACCGTGAAGGAAGTCTTCGCGGAAACCGTGGTGCCGCTGGCCAAGGGCCTGGATTTCAACGGGGCCATTCGTCAGACCGATTATTCCACCTCGGGCAGCGTGACGACCTGGAAACTGGGCGCCACCTGGCAGGTGATCGATGATTTCAAGCTGCGGGTCGTGCGCAGCCGCGATATCCGTGCCCCCAACTTGAACGAATTGTTCGCGCCGGGCACCGCCCGCACCAACACGGTCAACGTGCCGTTGCCCGGCGGCGGGCAGCGGACCGATCAGTTCACCGAACAGACCACCGGCAACACCACGCTGCAGCCGGAAGTGGCGCTCACCTGGGGTGTCGGCGGCGTGTTCACGCCCAGCTTCCTGCCCGGCTTTGCCGCTTCGGTGGATTATTTCGACATCGATCTTTCGGGCGCGATTTCGACCATCACCGCGCAAACGATCACCACCCTGTGCATCGAACAGAACCGTCAGGATCTGTGCCAGTTCATCACCTTCAACGGCACCCCCGGCGCAACCAGCCCGATCACCGGCATCAAGCTGGTGCCATTCAACTTCGCATCGGTGAAGGTGCGCGGGATCGATATCGAAGCCAGCTACCGCTTTGATCTGGGCGGCGGCAAGGCGACGCTTCGCGGCCTCGCCAGCCATTATATCGATAACATCATCGATAACGGCATCGATGTCGCCCGCGATCTGGCTGGCCAGAATGCCGGCGGCGGCGATGCCACGCCGTCATGGAACTACCGTCTGACCGCCAATTACGAGATCGACAGCTGGAGCTTCAACCTCGTCGGCCGCGGCTTCTCGGGCGGGGTGTATGACAACAACTTCATTGAATGCACCACCGGCTGCCCGGCGTCCACGCCGCAGGCCCGCACCATCAACAACAACCAGATCGCCGGCCAATGGTATGTGGATGCCTCGATCACCAAGAAGGTGAAGCTGGGCGGATCCAAGGTCGATCTGTTCCTCTATGTCCGCAACCTGCTGAACAGCGATCCGGTGCTGGTGGGCAACGGCCCGACCGGGAACAACACGCCGGCCTATCCGCAAACCAACCGCAGCTTGTATGATGTGCTCGGCCGCGTGTACCGTATGGGCGTGCGTTTCGAATATTGATCAAGCCAATAGGGGGGGCTTTGACGATGAAGACTGCCAAGATGATCGCCGCGTTGCTGGCGGCAAGTGTGATGGCCAGCCCGGCGCTGGCGCTGGCCACGCCGGCCCAGAAGAAGCTGAGCGCCGAAC
>JAIXPM010000235.1 GCA_027486275.1 Sphingomonadales bacterium
AGGCCGATATCGTGCAGCTTGATGGCGGCACGATCGATCGTGCTGCCAGTCACCGCAATCTTGAACTTGCGCGGCAGGAACGAGAATTCCGGGTGCAGCGTCGACCATTGCCGCAGCAGTTCGGCATAGGGGCGCGGATCGGCGATCTCGTCGGCGGCGGCCGCCGCGAACTGATCGGAACTGATGTTGCGGATGCAGTTGCCGCTGGTCTGGAAGGCATGCATTTCCACGCTGGCCAGATCGGTGAGCAGGTCCGGCATCTCCTCGAGCTTCATCCAATTGTACTGGATATTCTGGCGCGTGGTGAAATGGCCATAGCCGCGATCATAACGGCGGGCGATGTGGGCCAGCATGCGCATCTGGCGCGAATCCACCGTGCCATAGGGAATGGCAACGCGCAGCATATAGGCGTGCAGCTGCAGATAGAGGCCGTTCATCAGCCGCAGCGGCTTGAAGGCCTCCTCGCTGATTTCGTTCTTCAGCCGGCGTTCGACCTGGTCGCGGAATTCGGCGACGCGGGCATCGACAATCGCCTGATCATATTCGTCGTAACGGTACATCAGATGGCGTCCACAGGCAGGGAGGGCAGGGCAAAATCGGGGCGGACGCTGGGGCCGACGGCGCGCACGCGTTCGCGGGTCGAGCGCGGGCGCCAGCCATCGGGGGTGGCATCCACGTCGATCAGAACGAGATCGTTGATGCGTTCCTCGGGCAACAGGCGGGCAATCAGCGCCTCGCCGTCGTCGTCCACGGCCACGGCATCTCTGAGGTGGAGGCTCCAATCAGAGCCAGCCCACCACAACACATCGCCGGTTTCGAGGCGGTTTCCGGTCAGCAAACGAGGCATGCGGTTTCCTTGGCTTTGGCACGAGCAGCCGGCAGGGCCGCCACATCGCCAACGATGATGAGAGCAGGGGAAGCAATGGCCTCGCGCGCCACCAGCCCGGCCAGATCGGCGAGCAGCGAGGTGACGAGGCGTTCATTGGCCTGGGTGGCGCGTTCGATAACTGCCACCGGCGTATCGGGTGCCAGGCCATCGGCCATCAATTTCTCGGCGATCGGCGCAGCACCGGCCAGGCCCATGTAGATCACCAGCGTGCGGCCCTTGCCGGCCAGCCCGGCCCAATTCTGTTCGGCGAGGCCCCGGCATTCACCAGCGACAAAGCTGACCATCGAGGCGTGATCGCGGTGAGTGAGCGGCATCAGCGTGGAGGCGGCAGCGCCATTGGCGGCCGATATGCCGGGAATCACAACAACGGGCACGCCAGCGGCGAGTGCCGCATCCACTTCTTCGCCGCCACGGCCAAAGATGAAAGGGTCGCCGCCTTTCAGCCGCACCACGGTGTGGCCAGCGCGGGCTTCGGCAACCAGCAGATCGCCGATTTCATCCTGGGCCAGCGTGTGGCGGGCGCGGCGCTTGGCGACCGAAATCCGGCGGGCGTGGGCCGGGATCAACGCCATCACTTCGTTACCCACCAGGCCGTCGTGCACCACGACATCGGCCGCCGCCAGCGCGCGGACGGCGCGCAGGGTGAGCAGATCAGCGGCGCCGGGGCCAGCGCCAACCAGGAGGATGCGACCAGATTGGGGGTGAAAATCCATGCCCCCCCTTGCCGCATCGCGCGGCAAGGGGGGAGAAAGGCTTTCTTTGCTGCGGCCTAGGCCGACTTGTCAGTCGTTCCCGAAGGTACGCTGCCACCAGCCCTTGCGGGCCGGAGCGGCTGGGGCGGTGGGCTCAGCAGCTTCGGCAACCGGTTCTTCGGCCGCAGCAGCGACAGGTTCGGCCACGGCCTCAGTCGCCGGTTTCTTGCGGCTGCGCTTGGGCTTGGCCGCGGGCTCTTCGGCAACCGGTTCCGGTGCTGGTTCAACAACCGGTTCCGGCGCGGCCACGCGCTCGGGCGCTGCATCGTCCTTCTTGCGGCGAATGCGCTTGGGCTTGGTGGCAGCCTCTTCGGCCACCGGCGCCGGAGCGACCTCGACAACCGCTTCGGGCACCTCCTCGCTCACCGGCGCGTCGTCGGCCTTCTTGCGGCGGCTGCGCTTGGGTTTGGTGGCAACGTCTTCAGCCACCGGTTCCGGCGCAGCCGGTGCGGCTTCAGCGGCCTCATCCGTTTCCGCACCGTTGGTGCGTTCGGCACCGCCGCGGCGGCCGCGACGGCCACGCCGGCGGCGCTTGCGGCGACCGCCGTTCTCGCCGGTTTCACCATTGTCGGTGGCCTCGGCGCCGTCGCCTTCAGCCTCATCGGCCGCGTCGGCCGCGCCATCGTTGTGATGCTCATCGCCATGATCGTCGTCATGCGCGTCGGCCTGATCGTCACTGCGCTCTTCACCCTTGTCGCGGCCACGGCCGTCACGGCCCCGCCCGTCACGGCTCCGACGGCGACCACGGCCCCGCCCACGGCGGCCATCTTCGCCGCGCTCTTCACCGCGGTCTTCACCCTCTTCGCCGTCATCGTCTTCGGCTTCGTCGGCATCGCCGTCTTCGACGATCTTCACCAGCGGCGGCAGCGCCACCATCTCCACCTTCTTCGACGGCGGCGGACCGCCGGCATCGATCTCGAAATTGGGGCCGATCAGCGAATCATCCGGGCGGGTGATGATGGTCACGCCATAGAGTTCTTCCAGCTCGGCCAGTTCGATGCGCTTGCGGTTGAGCAGATAGACCGCCACTTCCTCGCTGGCGCGCAGCACCAGATCGCTGTGGCGACCGCGTAGGGCTTCGGCTTCCAGCGCGCGCAGGGCAGCCAGCGCCGCCGACGACACCGAACGCACCATGCCGGTGCCTTCGCACATCGGGCAGATATGGGTGGAGGCTTCCAGAATACCGGTGCGCAGGCGCTGCCGGCTCATTTCCATCAGGCCAAAGCTGGAAATACGGCCAATCTGCACGCGGGCGCGATCATTCTTCAGCGCCTCCTTCATGGCCTTTTCGACCTTGCGGACGTTGGAGCCATTTTCCATGTCGATGAAATCGATCACCACCAGGCCGGCCATGTCGCGCAGGCGCAACTGGCGGCCGATCTCGTCGGCGGCTTCCAGGTTGGTCTTGGTGGCGGTTTCCTCGATGCCATATTCGCGGGTGGAACGCCCGGAGTTGATGTCGATCGACACCAAAGCCTCGG
>JAIXPM010000041.1 GCA_027486275.1 Sphingomonadales bacterium
AGCCTCCGGCGGGCAGGGTCGCAGACCCTGCACCCGTTTGATTCTGGGCTGCCCCTGTTTCTCGTGCGCAAACCAGCGCAGCAGGCAATGGACAACAGCCTGCGGTGCTCTCGTCAAAACACAAGTGCGGCCCAAAAACGAAAGTGGGTGCAGGGCCTCAGGCCCTGCCCGCCGGAGGCATGACAGCGCCTCCGATCAGCGGCCTTCCAGGACGCCTGCGACCGCCAGGAAAACGTCGGCACGGATCTGCACGCCCAAGTGGCTGCTGTTGATCTCGATCGATCGGCCGTGGCTGTCGCGGCAGATTTCGCCGGCGACCAGTCCGTCGGACTGGCTCCAGATGGCGGTGCTGGGGACGGGGAGGGGGGCGGCGATTTCGGCGCTGCGGGCGGCCACCGCCGGATCATCGAGGCGTTCGCCGGTGAACCATTCAAAGAAGCGCCAGACATTGGTGGCCTTGCCGCTGCCGGCGAACGGTGAACTGATGGTGATGACTTCGCGCACCAGATCGGGCCGGCGATGGGCGACCAGCCGCGCGATCATGCCGCCAAGGCTGACGCCGATCAGGGTCACCGGGCCGTCTGTGGTTGCGATCGTCTCAAGGCGTTCGATGAGCTGTTCGGCCTGGGCGCCGGTCGTACGCGCCCCAAAGTTGCGGCCCAAACCCCAGCTGTGCGCCTGGTAGCCACGGTCCCGCAGGAAGCGCTGCAGCGGGAAAAACGCCCGCTCCCCTTGCATGAGGCCGGGCAGCAACATCACCGGGCGGCCGTCACCGGCCGGCTCGCCGCGCAGCAAGCTCTTGTGACGTGGCCGGTTCATCACGGTCCAAGCGGCACGCGGCAGTTCGGCAGCCCACAGCAGTTTGGACGGTGGAAGGATGGATTCGGTCAACACTGTCATCGTTATGTCATATAACGGTAACCGCTGTGTCGCAAACGACATCTGAGTATCGGCGTCTTGTCGCCAGCGCATCGGCCCGCGACATGTATTTACTTTCGAAGCGCTGCCCAAAAGCGAAAGTGGGTGCAGGGCCTCAGGCCCTTCTTCAATCCACTGAAATCGCGACCGCATCCCCCAGCGCCATCGTGTCGAGCCAGCGTGCGAGCGCATCCCGCTCCATCGCCACGCAGCCTTCGGTGGGGCGCCCATCAGGTTGGCGGACGTGCCAGAAGATGGCGCTGCCGAGGCCGGGGATGGGTGGGCTGTCGTTGTGGGCCAACACCAGGATGAGGTCGTAGGCATGATCGTCGCGCCACAGGGATTCATGGCTGTGGGGGTGCGGGATTGTGACGGGGCGGTTGTAGGCCGGGTCGGCGGCGCCGTCGCTCCAGCCGTCCCACGGGCGCAGCCAGCGCCAAGGGAGGGCGGTGTTTGGGGAGGGCAGGCGATCGGGGCGCAGGAGCGCGGCGCGGATTGGCCAGAGGCCGAGGGGCGTCTTGCCGTCGCCTTCGCGTTTGTCGGTGGCGGCACAATAGCCGCCTTTGCCGAAGCTGGCGGCCTGGGTTTCGCCGAACGCGCTGACCGTGCCGGTGGCAGGGTTGGCGCGGAAGATCGTCACAGCATATGCCCCTGCCGGTCGCGTTTGGTGGCGAGATAGGCGGCGTTGTGCGGGTTGGGCGGCATGTCGTGGGCGACGCGGCTGACGGTGAAGCCGTGGGCGGCGAGGCCGGCGACCTTGAGCGGGTTGTTGGTCATCAGCGCGACATTGGAGACGCCCAGCGCCTTGAACATCGCGGCGGCGAGGCTGAAGTCGCGCTCGTCGGGTTCGAAGCCGAGGCGAGTGTTGGCGTCCACTGTGTCCCAGCCCTGATCCTGCAGGGCATAGGCGCGCAACTTGTTGAGCAGGCCGATGCCGCGGCCTTCCTGTTGAAGGTAGAGCAATATGCCGCCGCCGGGGTTGGCCGCGATGGCAGCCAGTGCGGCGTGGAGTTGCGGGCCGCAATCGCATTTCAGACTGCCGAGCACGTCGCCGGTGAGGCAGGAGCTGTGCAAGCGGGTGAGTACGGGTTGGGTCACATCCGGCACGAGCCCCAGATTGCCGATCACCAGCGCCAGATGCTCCGGGCCGCCATCATCGGGGCGGAAGGCGACGACCTGCGTATCTTCGGCGCTGGCCAGCGGCAGGCGGGCGCGGCTGGAAATGTGGACGCGGGCCACAGACGCCGGCAGGGCAAGCGCGGCTTCGGAGGGGCAGGTGACGGCAATTTCTGCCCCGGCCAGCGGCACGGCATAAACGGCGGGGATCAGGCCGGCATGTTTCACCAGTGCAATCGCGGCGCGGGCCGAGGCGGCATCGCCGTCCAGTGCGCGGGTACGAAACGGGCCCTTGAACGGGGTGGCGAGATCGAGCACCGGATCAGCGACCGCCCGGCTTCCGGCGAGATCGAGCCAGTCCGGCCGGTCGACCCACACCGGTTCGGGATCGGGCGCGGCCGCCGCAATCTGGTTGGCGAGGTTGAGCACGGCAGCGCGGCGCGCGGTGATGATCAGGCCGGCGCGGCTGCGGGTTTCCAGCGCGGCGAGCGTGTCGGCATCAGCCAGTTCGGCGGAGAGGATGGCCAGGCTGCCCACGCCCACGGCACGACCCCGGCGCAGGGCATCGCTGGCGGCTTCGGCCAGATAATTGGCCGCGATGCTCACAGGTCGAGCGTCACGATCTGTGGGATGTGATCGGAAGGTTTGCCCCAGTCGCGGGCGTCCCGGATGGCTTCGAAAGCGGTGGCTTGTTTGGCGACGCTGGGCGAGGCCCAGATGTGATCGAGGCGGCGGCCGCGATCCGACAGGCGCCAATCGATATTGCGATAGCTCCACCAGGTGAAAAATTTCTCCGGCGCCGGGTTGAAATGGCGGCCCAGGTCCACCCAGTCGTGGCTCTGCTGCAAGCGGTTGAGCGCGTCGACTTCCATCGGTGTGTGGCTGACGACATCGAGCAGGGCCTTGTGGTTCCATACATCGCAGTCCAGCGGCGCGACGTTGAAATCGCCGACGATCACGGCGGGCTCCTTCAGCCCTTCCGACCAGCGGGTCATGCGCTCGATGAAGTCCATTTTCTGGCCGAATTTCGGGTTCACCTCGCGGTCGGGCACGTCGCCGCCGGCGGGCACATAGACATTTTCCAGCAAGACGCCGTTTGGCAAACGCACGCCGATGTGGCGCGCTTCGCCATTGTCCTGCCAGTCATAGCGCCAGGCGCCCTCCAGCGGCACGCGGCTGATGGTGGCAACGCCGTGGTGCATGCGCTGGCCGTTCAGGATGCGGTGGGTGTAGCCCAATTGCTCGAACAGGCCGTGTGGGAAAATGTCGTTGGCGACCTTGGTTTCCTGCAGGCACAGCACATCGGGCTGATGATCGCGCAGGAACTGCTCCACGATATCGGCGCGGGCGCGGACGCTGTTGATGTTCCAGGTGGCGATCCTGAGTGAATTTGGGCGAAGAGACATGGGACGCATTTAGGCGAAGCTTTGTCGCTCGTCACCTGTTCAGAAACGAGTTGACCCCTGGCACCGGGGGCGTGGTGCCAGGGGTCTTGTCTGCGCTCGTCACGCACACAGGCGGAAATTTTTACGCGGTGCTGTCCGGTCAACAGGGGGCAAACCCGTCAGCACCAACCGCCTGATGAACTGCTTATGCCTGATTCGACCTTGCCCCATCATGAACGGGATTCAGGGTCTGTGTTCAGGTTGGGCAACCGCGTTATCGGGGCCCATCCTTGCGCGGATCGGTGAAGCCAAACGACACGCCAGCAAGGCTGGCCCCATAGTGCACATTGGCCAGCCGCACCTCGCTGCGCCCACCTTGCGCGTCGAGAGCGGTCCACCCGGCCAGTGCCAGCCCGCCGGGCGCACCGGCGGCGCGCACGAAGCGGATGGAAAGCGTGCCGAATTCCGGCCGCTTGGGATCCCGGGCGGCGACTTCCACGCCGTCGGGCGTGTCGGCGGTGATGCGGGCGATGGGGGCAAGGTCAGGCTCGGCCGCCAGCAGGATCTGCAGCGGTGTGCGGCGCACCGGCCATTGGCTGACCTGTTTCACCTCATAATCGATGAACGACAGAGTGCGGCCATCGCCGACCAGCAGCATTTTCGCTGTGTTGTACTGGAATCGCACCTTGCCGGGGCGGGCCAGCCACAATTTGCCAGCCAGCACGCGGCCATCGGCGCCGGCCTGGGTGAAATCGGCCGAAAGGCTGGTGGTGCCTTTCAGCGAGACGGCGATATCGGCCAGCGACGTTGCGCTGGCCGGGGCGGCAAGGGCAAGCAGAGGGAGCAGGAACAGCTGTTTCATGCCTCTGCCTTAGCCGGCAGCGGCTTCACACGCCATGAACGGAATGCAGCTTACGCAGCGGCGCCGAGATAACCCAGCTGCGCTGCCTTGAAG
>JAIXPM010000331.1 GCA_027486275.1 Sphingomonadales bacterium
AAGTTCCCGCAGGTGAACTTTGCCCACAGCCATTCGGCGCGCGTGGGCCTCGCGGGCGCCATCGCCTCGATGGTGCGGGAACTGGTGCCGCACAATGTCGTGATCAACAGCGTGCTGCCCGGCTTCATCGATACCGATGCCCTGCGCACCAACCTGCACGCGCACGCCAAACGCGGCAACACGACATACGAGGCCATCGTGGCCGACCGCATCAAGATGACTCCGGCCAACCGCTTTGCCGCGCCGTCCGAATGCGGCGATCTGATTGCCTATCTGTGCAGCGCCCAGGTCGGCTTCATGACCGGGCAGAACATCGTCATCGATGGCGGGGTTTATCAGGGGTTGTTCTAATGGAAGACGCCGCGCCCGCCCAGATGCTCGCCCCGGCTGACCGGGTGGTGATGATATCGGGCGCGTCGCGCGGCATCGGCCTTGCCATTGCGCGCCGGCTGGCGGGGGAGGGCTATCGCCTGTCGCTGGGGGTGCGTGATCCGCGGCGGTTCGCTGCGGCCGGCTTCGATCGGGATCGCATCCTTGTCCACCGCTTTGACGCGATTGAACCGGAGTCAGCCGCCGGGTGGGTGGCCGCCACGGCAGCGCGGTTCGGGCGGATCGATGTGCTGATCAACAATGCCGGCATCTTGCGCGCCATCGATTTCGAGACCGGGGACGAGGCCGTTCTGGACGAGGTGTGGGCCGTCAACGTGAAGGCGCCGTTCCGGCTGATCCGCCACGCGCTGCCGCATCTGGCTGAGGCGGGCAACGGCCGGATCATCAATATCGCGTCGACCGATGGTAAGCGCTACCGCCCCGGCGTTTCGATTGGCTACACGATGAGCAAGCATGCCGTGATGGCGCTGACACAGGCCGCCAAGTTTGCCGGCTGGGACCGCGGCGTGCGCGCGACGGCGCTGTGCCCAGGGGCCGTCGATACGGATCTGATTGCCGGCATCCCCGGTGTCACGCCGCGTCAGGACCGGATCGCGCCGGAAACCCTTGCCGAAACCGTGTCGTTCCTGCTGCGGCTGCCGAACAGTTCCTCTGTTGCAGAGCTGGTGATGAACACGCGGCTGGAGACGTGGATCTAGGTCCCGGCAGGCCCTGTTTTCAAGCCGTTGGAGAGGGCGGCGCTGAAAACGGCAAGGGGCAGGGCGTTCCCCCCTGAGTTCGGTCGCAGAGCGCGTAAGCGTTCGCTTAGCGAACATCAATTTGCGCTGAATTGATCTTCGAATTGGTGCCGGATCGCCTGCGCAGTGGTGGATTGATCTGCTCCGGCCGCAGGCCGATCGCGCCGCCCCCGTTATCTTCAATCCATTGTAATTCGACAATATTATCGACCAATCCGTGCCGCCCCACATGGCACTGCGTGCCCTTGGCGCTGCCGCGGATGCCAGTCCTGAGTTCGCATTCGCCCTGTCTCGTAACACCCTTGACACATAAGCGCGTTCGTATTCACATTGCGAACATTGGTTCGCATATGGGGATTGGCGGGCCTGAAGTGGGATAATGGTGCGGCATCATCGGGTTGAGCCCTGTGCCGGGTTCGGCCCTCACGAGGGGAACACACAAATGTCGGAACGTAATTCGCGTCGCTATTTGCTGTCGTCGACGATCATTTCGGCAATTGTCGTGATGTCCGCCAGTTCGGCCCTTGCCCAGCAACAGACGGCGAGCGATGCGAAGGTCGTGGCCGCCGACGCGGCCGAAGAGGCCCCTGAAACCATCACGGTGACGGGCTCGCGGCTGACCTCCAAGAACGTGGTTTCTTCCAGCCCGGTGCAGACCATCACCGAACAGGCGTTCGACGTGGTTGGCGCGGTTGATACCATCGATCTGCTCAACACCCTGCCGGCCTTCACCCGCGCGCAGGACACCAGCTTTGCCAACGGCGCCAACGGCACTTCCACGCTCGATCTGCGCGGCCTTGGTTCGATCCGCACGCTGGTGCTGATGAACGGCAAGCGTCTGCCGCCCGGCTCGCCCACCCCCGGCGGCTATCCTTCGGATATCAACCTGATCCCGGCCCAGCTGATTCAGCGGGTTGAAGTCGTCACCGGCGGCGCATCGGCCGTGTACGGCTCCGACGCCGTTTCCGGCGTGGCCAACTTCATCATGAAGCGGGATTTCACCGGCTTTGAAATCGATGGCCTGTTCGGCTTCAACCAGTCCAACAACAACAGTCTCGACGCGCAGCAGCGCCTGATCGCGGCTGGCATCACGCCCAGGACGGGCAGTGACACCGGCAACCCGACGTTCGATGTCTCCGCCGTATTTGGCGCGTCGCTGGGTGAGGGTCGCGGCAACGTGACGGGCTATATCCGTTACATGCGCAACGATGGCCTGAATCAATCCGAGCGTGATTTTTCCCAGTGCGCGCTCAGCCTGGGGGCAAACCCCAGCCCGACCTGCCTGGGCGCTCCCACCGGGCCGTTCCCGACCAACTTCATCCTGACGCCGGTGTTCGCGCCGGGCGCCACCACGGCGATCCCGCTGCGCAACCCTGATGGCAGCATCCTGCTGGATGCCAACGGCAATCCGCGCACGTCGGCTGCGCTGGCGCTGCAGCCCGATGGATCGGTGCGCGACGGCACCAACAGCTTCAACTTCAACCCGTTCAACCCGCTGCGCCGCCAGGTTGAGCGCATCAACGCCGGCTTCAGCGGCTATTACAAGCTGACTGACAGCATCGAAGCCTATGCCGAATTCGGCTTCACCAAATCGACCTCGCCGCAGATCATCGCGCCATCGGGCGGCTTTGGTTCGGAAATCACCCGCGTCAACTGCGACAACCCGGTGCTGACGGTGCAGATGCGCCAGCTGTTCTGCGGCAGCGCCTCGCTCACCGGCCCGTGGCCGCGCGATGTGGACAATGATCGTTATGTGCAGGCGCAGGTGCAGCGCCGCTTTGTCGAAGGCGGCCCGCGTACCGATGACCGCACGCTCACCAACTTCCGCACGGTTTATGGCGTGAAGGGCGACATCGCAGAGAATGTAAAGTTCGACGTGTTCGGCCAGTGGGCGGAAACCAGCCTGGATCGTCTGCAGACCAACAATGTCACCCGCACGCCGCTGCTGAACGCGCTTGATATCATCACCGATCCGGCCACCGGCCAGCCGGCGTGCCGCGTCGCGGTGGCGGGCACCGATCGCAACTGCGTGCCGTTCATCACCAACTATAATCCCAACGGCACCAACGACCCGCGCCTCCAGGCCTATCTCGACACGCCCACATTGACCCGCGGCAAGACCAGCCAGGTGATGTTCGGCGGCACGCTGCAATCCGATCTTGGCGCCTTCGGCATCGCCAGCCCTTGGGCGGAAGATGGCATCTCGCTGCTGATCGGCGCCGAATATCGCAAGGAAACGCTCGTGACCCGCCCGGATGCCACTGCATCGTCGGGCCAGCTGCTGGCCGGTGCCGGCGCGCTGCTGCCGGGCGATGGCCAGACGCAGATCACCGAATTCTTTGCGGAAACCTCGATCCCGCTGGTGCAGGGCCGGCCGTTCTTTGAATCGCTGGCGCTCACCGGCGCCGTGCGGCGTTCGGAATATAAATCACGCAACAATCTCACCGGCGTGCGCGGCGGTGAATTCGCGCCGGTCAGCTATGCGCTCGGCATCAGCTGGGCGCCGGTGAAGGAACTGCGGCTGCGCGGCCAGTATCAGCGCGCCATCCGCGCGCCGAACATTCTGGAACTGTTCCTGCCGGTCAACACCGGCCTCGCCAACGTGGCCGATCCTTGCTCCGGTTTCACCGGCACCAGCCAGGCGCCAACCCGGCCGCTCAGCGCCTGCCAGCGCACCGGTGTGTCGGCGGCGCAATATGGCGCCATTCCGCCATCGGGTGCGCAGGTGAACATCCGCACCGGCGGCAATCCCAATCTGCAGCCGGAAGTGGCCGATACCGTCACGCTGGGTGCGGTGTTCCAGCCCAGCTTTGTCAGCAATCTTTCGATCAGCCTCGATTATTTCAACATCCGCGTGAAGGAAGCGGTTGGCACAGTGCCAGCGGTGTTCACCATCGAACGCTGCCTGGATTCGGGCGCGCCGGAATTCTGCAGCCTGATCAACCGCGGCCCCGATGGCTCGCTCACTTTCCGGGGTGAACCGCCGTCGTTCGTGGACCAGCGCACGCAGAACATCGCCGGCCTGTCCACGTCGGGCATCGATGCGCAGATCAACTATGCCCACGATATTGGCGGGCTGGGGCGGCTGAACTGGAATTATGCCGCCACCTATCTGTTCGCTTTCAAGACCACGCCTATTGCCGGCGGCTTCACCGCCAACTGCGTGGGCAAATATGATCTGCAGTGCGAACTGCCGCGCTTCCGCTATCGCCACTCGCTCACCACCACCTGGCGCACGCCGTGGACGGTCGATATCGCCCTGAACTGGCGCTACCA
>JAIXPM010000441.1 GCA_027486275.1 Sphingomonadales bacterium
CGCGATGATCAGCGCGCGACCTTCGGAAAGCACCTTGTCGGCAATGCGCAGATCCTGCGCCTCCAGGCCCAGCGTTGAATCGAGCAGCAGCACCACGACTTCGGCAAAATCGATGGCCAACTTGGTATCGGCGGCCGACAGCTTTTCCAGCTTGTCGGTGACCTTGGCGCGTTTCCTGAGGCCCGCAGTGTCGATCAGGCGGACGTGCTGCACAGCGCCGTCACGGTCCACCCAGTCCCAATCGATGGCGATGGAATCGCGGGTGATGCCGGCTTCCGGCCCGGTGACCAGGCGCTGTTCACCCAGCAGCTTGTTGATCAGGGTCGACTTGCCGGCATTGGGGCGGCCGACGATGGCGAGCTTCAGCGGGCCGGGCGGCGGTTCCGGAATTTCGCTGTCTTCGTCGGCAGGCGGCGCATCGTCGTCTTCGCTTTCGGCAACAGGGGCTTCGGCCAGGAACGGCGCCAGCGCCTGATAGAGATCAGCCAAGCCCAGACCATGTTCGGCCGAAAGCCCGATGGGCTCGCCAAAGCCCAGTTCATGGCCTTCGTTGATGCCGGTTTCGGCCTGCATCCCTTCGGCCTTGTTGGCAACCAGCACCATCGGCACACCGCTGCGCCGCAGCCAGGCGGCGAAATGCCGATCCATCGGCGTTACCCCAGCGCGGGCGTCGTACACCAGCAGGGCCACGGTGGCGCGGCCCACCGCAGCTTCGGTCTGGGCGCGCATGCGGCCCGACAGGCTTTCCTCGCTGCCGTCTTCGAAACCAGCGGTATCCACTGCGACGAAATTCAGATCGAACAGACTGGCCGAGCCTTCGCGGCGATCGCGCGTCACGCCGGGTTGATCATCAACCAGCGCCAGGCGGCGGCCAACCAGCCGGTTGAACAGAGTGGATTTGCCGACGTTGGGGCGGCCGACGATGGCCACGCGCGGCGCGTCGGCGTCGTAATCGAGAATGTTGGCAGAGGACATGCCGCGCGCTTTAGCAGCGCGCGGCCATTAACGATAGGCTGTCAGCGAACCATCGTCGGTGAGCATGTACATCATGCCGCCTGCCACCACCGGCGGCAGATAGGCTTCGGCCTTCAGCTTGATGCTGGCCACGCGCTTGCCTTCATAGGCATCAAGCGCCACCAGTTCGCGATTGGAACTGGCCACCCACAGCCGTTCGCTGGCCAGCACCGGCCCGGCCCACAGGATCGGCCCCTTCTGCGTGCCTGGCTTGCCGTTCTTGCCCGGCTTGTCCTTCTTGAAGCGGGCGAGCCGGCTGACCCAGCGCAACTTGCCTTCGCTGCGGGTGATGCACAGCACTTCGCCATCCACCGTGACGAGATAGAGGAACTCACCGGCAGCCCACGGCGTCCACACACCAGCAAAATTGCGTTCCCACACGCGCTGGCCCGTCGCCAGTTCCAGCGCGACCATGCGGCCACCATGGCCCACGGCAAACACCCGGCCGCGATCGATCACGGGCGAGCCATCGATATCGGCGAGCGCCGCCATCGCGGTCGATCGACCGGTACGAGCCAACTGGTCTTCCCAAACGGTGCGGCCGGTTTCACCGCGCAGCGCCTTCAGTTCACCCGAGCAGAAACCTGCCACCACCGTATCGAGCGACACCGCCGGCGCGCCCGTGCCCAGGATGCAGGCCGGCTCCACCGTGCCGGGCACCGTCCAGCTGACTTCACCCGTGGCACTGTCGAGCGCGTGCAGCTGATTGTCCTGGCTCAGGAAAAACACGCGCGGGCCCGAAACACTGGGCGCACCGCGCAGCGGCTGCACCAGCGGGCGTTCCCACAATTGCTTGCCGGTTTCGGCGTCATAGGCCAGCGCCACGCCATAGCCGGTGGCGACATAGACCCGGCCATCGCCATAGGCGACACCGCCGCCAAAGGCCGCGCGGCTGCCGCGCTTGGGAATCTTCACGGTGGCGCGCCACGCTACGGCGCCGGATTTGGCATCAAAGGCGCTGACCTGGCCGCCGACGTCGACGGTGAAAACCTTGCCGGCGCCCACCACCGGCGCGGCGTTCAGGCGGGCGGTGCCGTTGCTGCCCTTGCCGATGCTGGCGCTCCACAGCTGCGCCGGCTGTTCGGCCAGCACGAGGTGGCCGCCAACTTTCGCGGCCGAACCGCCCGGCTGGGCCCAGTCCGCATTGGTTTCCGGCGGCGGCAGCACGATGGCCAGATCCTTCAGCTCGGTCTCCGCTTCCACGCGGGTTTCAAAGCTGAGAATCGGAATACGCTCCCCGATGGTCGGGGTGCGGCTGGTCTTGCCCTTCTTGAACGTGCCGCAACTGGCCAGCGCCAGGCTGGCCATGGCCAGAATCGCGACGGTGCGGACTGTGCTGCGATTGCTCACCTGTTGTTCCTCATTTCGCCGGCTGGGTATTGATGCCCAAGGTCGCGATATCCACCCCGGCGGCAATCGCCAGCTGCGCCGCGCGGCTGCGCAAGGACGGGCTCAGCAGTTCATCCTTGGCCAAGGCGATCAGGATCGGCTTGGCCAGTTCCGGCTTGCCATCCTTGAAATGGGCCACCGCCACCAGTTCACCGGCCACGCCGAACCAGGCATTGCCTGGCACCGCCAGCGGCTTCAGCTTTGCCACCACCTCGGCCGGGCGCATCTGATCAAAGCCAACGCGCACCGCCTTCACCAGCGCGGCATCGCGCAGCGGCTGCGGCTGCGCGCTATCGTTTGCCACGGCTTCGTACAGGCCGCGGGCCTTGGGCTTGTCACCGCCCGCCAGCGCATCATTGGCCAGCACCATGCGGGCCAGCCCCGAATAGGCACCGGGGCCATCGCGGGTCATCGCTTCCAGCACCGGGCGGGCGCGGGCGCCATCGCCCACTTCAAGCTGCTCGATGGCGCGGGTCAGCGCGGCACCGGCTTCGCCAGCGGCCTTTTCCTGACGGTCCTGCCAGAACAGCCAGCCGGCAAGGCCAGCCAGCGCCAGGATCAGCGCAGCAATGGCCAGCGTGCCAAACCGCTTCCACAGGTTCGCGAGCTGCGAGCGGCGATATTCCTCGTCCACTTCACGCAGAAAGGCATCTTCGGGATTGGCAGGCGTGTTGGCCAAGGTCGTCAAGCTCCTCAAGCGTGGGAATGGCACTGCCACTCTTGCCGGGGCGTGAATGCCCGACAGCGCATCAAAGGTAAAGACTTACCGATAGAGCTGCGCATCACCCGGAAAACGCCGTTCCCGCACCGAGCCGGCATAGCGCGCCGCCGCATCGGAAATCCGCGCTGCCAGATCGTCGAAACGTTCAACGAAGCGCGGCACGCGTTCGAACATGCCCAGCATATCGTCCACCACCAGCACCTGGCCATCGCAGGTGGGCGACGCGCCGATTCCGATCGTTGGGCAGGCCACGGCCTGCGTGATGGCGACCGCCAGCGGCTCCACCACACCTTCAACCACCAGCGCAAAGCAGCCGGCCTCGGCCACGGCCTTGGCATCATCCAGGATCTTGGCCGCTTCGGCTTCACTGCGCCCGCGCGCGCCATAGCCGCCCAGCGCATTGACCGCCTGCGGGGTGAGGCCAACATGCGCCATCACCGGGATGCCGCGTTC
>JAIXPM010000012.1 GCA_027486275.1 Sphingomonadales bacterium
CCGCCGCCACGCCGGCCGACGACGGCGTGGCGGTGGCAATTTCGGTGGCAACTTGGCCGCCATATTGGCCGGCAAAACCGATCCAACCGCCCACCGCCACCACCAGCGCCAGGCTGGCGGCCAGCAGTGCCGGGCGCCAGGCGCGAACGGGGCCAGGCGGCACCGGGCGCTGCTGCGGCAACGCCGTGATCGCGGCCGTATCGATCCGGGCCGGCGGCACTGGCGCAGCGGCCCAACCGGCCAGCAGCGCGTCCATCGCCCGCGCGTCGGCCAGCGCCGCCGCCACGGTGGCGTCGCGGCCAGCCAGAGCCAGCAGCGCGGTACGATCCTGCACCGGCCAACGTGCCGGATCGGCACCATGGCTGGCCAGGATCGCCAGAGCGGTTTCAGGAGACAGGGCGGTCACGGCATCACACTTTCATTCATCATGGTTCGCAATTCATTACGGGCGCGGCCGAGCAATCCCTCGACGGCCTTGGCGGTGGTGTCCATCTGATCGGCGATTTCGGCCATGCTGAGCCCGTCGCCGTGAAACAGGCTGAGCGCCAGGCGCTGGCGCGGATTGAGAAGGGCCATCGCCAGTTCCAGCCTTGCATGGCCATCGGCGCGGATGGCAGCGGCTTCAGGATCAGGGCGGTGATCGGCCAGTTCGGCAGCGGCATCCAATGGCTGCACCGGGCGGATGGCGCGGCGGCGATCGAGGCAGAGATTGACGAGGATGCGGCGGAACCAGGCCTCAGCCGAACCGCGCGCCGGATCAAAGCGGGGGCCGTGGGTCCACAGCCGGGTGAAGGCCTGCTGGCAGACATCCTCGGCTCCGGCGCGGTCGTTCAGCGTTCGAAACGCCAGCGCCAGCGCCGGGCGTTCGAGCAGGCGCACCAATTGGGTGAAGGCGGCGCTGTCGCCATCCGCAACACGCAGCATCAGCACCGTCGCTAGGGTGGCGGCGGGAGGGGCTGATCCGGGCGCGGGTGCTTCCATCTTCACACTGGCCTTACGCGATCAGGCGGCCGCATCCCTCGCGCGGGCGCTCCATGCCTGCCAACTCGCCGTCAGCGCCAGCGCATGGCGGCGGGCAACATCGGCCGGATCAGTGGCATAGCCGCCGGCCAGCGTGACGGCCAGGGCTGCCCCGGCCCGCCCCGCAAGCCGCGCCACCAGCGCCTCGCGGGCGGCGAGGCCATCATCTGTCAGTGCCAGCCTTCCGAGCCGGTCGTCGCGGTGCGGGTCCACGCCGGCCTGATGCAGCACCAGCTGCGGCCGGTGCCGGGCAAGCAGTGCGCTGAGCGCCGGTTCCAGCGCGGCGAGATAATCGGCGTCGCCGGTGCCATCGGGCAGGCCGATATCGTGAGTGGAGCGGGCCTTGCGCACCGGGAAATTCTTTTCGGCATGGATGGAAAGCGTGATGATGTCACAGCGCCCGGCCATGATGCGGGCGGTGCCATCGCCCTGGTGCACGTCGCAATCGACCATCAGGATGCAGCGTGCTTGGCCTTCGGCCACCAGCCGGTTGGCGGCGATGGCGAGATCATTGGTGACGCAATAACCGGCGCCGCCGTCGGGACCGGCATGATGGCTGCCGCCGGCGCCGTTTGCAGCCCAGCCGTGGGTGAGGGCGTGGAGCGCTGCGGCGTGCGTGCCACCGGCCACCAGCTGCGTGCGTCGGGCAACGGCCGGGGTGACGGGCAGACCGATGCGGCGTTCCACTTCGGGCGGCACGCTGGCTGACAGCACGGCATCGACATAGGCCGGATCGTGGACGGCGTGCAGCCATTCCACCGGCATCAGTTCAGGATCGAGCGTTGCCACCCTTTGCCCGCGTGCCGCGAGCGCCGGCAGCAGGAGCGCATATTTCGACATCGGAAAGCGGTGCCCCGACGGCAGCGGCGGCGCGTAATCGGGGTGGAAGAACAGCGGGAGCGGCGAAGCTCCGTATGTCATGCCAGCGCCCGTGACGCCATTTCCAGCACGTCCTTCGACATGCCGGCAGTGCCGGCGATGCGTTCCAGTTCGCCGCGCATCAGGGCGCTGCGGGCGGCATCGAACCGGCGCCAGCGGCCCAGCGGCACGGCCAACCGAGCGGCGCTCTGCGGGTTGACCCGGTCCACCGCAATCAGTTGATCGGCGAGCAGGCGATAGCCGGCGCCATCGGCATTGTGGAACCAGCGTTGATTGGCCGCGAAGGCCCCGATCAGGCTGCGCAGGCGGTTGGGATTGACGATGGTGAAATCGCGGTGGCCGATCAGCGCCTTCACATTGTCCAGCACGTCGGGCCGGTTGGCCAGCGCCTGCACGCTGAACCATTTGTCGATCACGTCGGGATTGCTGGCAAAGCGCTGGTGGAAATCCGCCAGCACGGCTTCGCGCTCAACCGAGGGACTGTTCACCAGCGCCGTCATCGCGCCCATGCGATCGGTCATGGTCGCGGCCGTGTCGTACTGGCGGCGGGCGGCAGCAAAGGCTTGTTCCGAACCGGCGGTGACCAGATAGCCCAGCGCGACATTGGCCAGCCGGCGGGCGCCCTTGGCTTCCGGGGTGAGCGCCGCCGGATCAGCGCTAAGCGCTGCCGTGGCGTGCGCATAGGTCTGCCACCACTGCTCCTCAAGGCCCTGGGCGATGGCCATGCGCGCGGCATCACGGCGGCGGTGGATGGCCTCTACCTCCACAGTTTCCGCAGCATCGCCGATGAAAGCCTCGGTCGGCAGCAGCACCGCCTCACCCTTGAAGGCGGCATCAAGGCCGGGGTCCTGCAACGTGCCGCGCACCGCCGTCACCAGCTCGGCCGGATCATCATCGGTGGAGAGTACCGAAAGGGCCAGGCGCTGGAACGCTTCCCAGCGCGCGAACGGATCATCATCATGGGCAGCCAGGAAGGCGAGATCAGCGCGGGCTGTCTCGGCCTCCACCACCACCGGCGCCGAAAAGCCGCGGTTGAGGCTGGGGAGCACCGGTTCGGCCACTGCGTCGAAGGTGATGTGGGTGACAGCCTCCTTCAGCTGCACCACCAGCTCCTCGCCGATGCGCTTGCCGCTGCTGCGACCGATCAGCGCCAGGCGGAACGGCATGTGCATGGTCATCTTGTGTGGCTGGCCCGGCGTGGCGGCCAGCGACTGGCGCAGGGTCACTTCCACACGGCCACCCGCCTGGCGCAGATCGACTGTAACGCGCGGCGTGCCGGCTTGTTCATACCAGCGCCGGAACTGGCCCAGCTCGACGCCACCCGCATCTTCCATCGCCTTCACCCAATCCTCGCAGGTGACGGCCTGGCCATCGTGACGCTCGAAATACAGGTCCGCGCCGCGCCGGAAGCCTTCGGGGCCCAGCAGCGTGTGCAGCATGCGGATCACCTCGGCGCCCTTGTTGTAGATGGTCGCGGTATAGAAATTGGCGATCTCGATATAGTGATCGGGGCGGATCGGGTGCGCCAAGGGCCCGGCATCTTCGGGGAACTGCACGGCGCGCAGCGCCCGTACATCATCGATGCGGCGCACCGCGGCGCTGCCCTGATCGGCACTGAACTGCTGATCGCGAAAAACCGTCAGGCCTTCCTTCAGGGACAGCTGGAACCAGTCCCGGCAGGTAACGCGATTGCCGGTCCAATTGTGGAAATATTCATGCGCCACCACGCCGGCCACGGCATCGAAATCCTGATCGGTGGCGGTTTCGGTATCGGCCAGAATATATTTGGAATTGAAGATGTTGAGGCCCTTGTTCTCCATCGCGCCGGCATTGAAATCAGCCACGGCGACGATGTTGAATTCGTCCAGATCATATTCGCGGCCATAGACGCGCTCATCCCAGTCCATGCTGGCCTTCAGTGCCGCCATGGCATGGGCGCAGCGCGACACATCGCCCGCCGCCGTCCAGATCGCGAGCTTCACATGGCGGCCACTGGCCGTGACGAATTCATCTTCCAGCGCGCTCAATTGCCCGGCGACCAGCGCGAACAGATAGGCGGGCTTGGGCCAGGGATCGGTCCAACTGATATCGTGGCGGCCGCCGGGCTGATCCTGCGCTGCGCCGCGATCACCGTTGGACAGCAGCACCGGGAACGCCGACTTGTCTGCCTCCAGCCGCACTGTGTAGCGGGACAGCACATCCGGCCGATCGGGGAACCAGGTGATGGAACGGAAGCCTTCTGCTTCGCACTGCGTCACCAGCCGGCCTTCGCTGGCATAAAGCCCCATCAGCCGCGTGTTGCGCTGCGGGTGAATGACGACTTCGGTTTCCACCACCGCGCTGTCACCGGTGATCGGCAAGGTCAACGTGTCGCCATTGGGCCAGGCCGCCACGCCCACGCCATCGATGCGGATGGCGGTGGTTTCCAGCGCGTGGCCATCCAGCACCAGCGGGCGATTGTGGGTGCCATTGCGCTGCACCTGCAGCCGGGCCTTCACCACGGTGCGAACATTATCCAGCCTGAAATCAAGCTCCACCTGCGGCACCAGCCAATCTGGCTCGCGGTAATCCGTCAGGCGCACTTCGGCCAGCGGTGGGTTGGTTCGCGCATCAAGCATGCACCCATGGTGCGCGAAAGGGGTGCCAAGGGGAAGCGGTTTCTGGCGCTACTCCACCGGAACAGGCGGCGGCAGCATCAGCCCGGCGAGCACCTGCCATTCGGCAGCGGCTTCGGCTTTCAGCAAGGCCAGCGCATTTCTGTCGCCTTGTGCCAACAATACGCCCAGCGCCGCTACCCGGGCATCACGGCCATCCGCGGCCTCACCGATGAGCGGCCGGGCCGCAGCGGCGCAGGCGGCTTCGCGGGCTGGCCTGGCCGCCGTTTCCGCCGCCGCGATCATCAGGATCAGGGCGGATGTCGCCGCGGTGCCGCCGGCATAATTGGCATCGGGCGCGTCGGCCTGCCCATGCAATTGCAGGGCGGGCGCGACTTCGTTGGCCTGGGCATTGGCCAGTGCGGTGAGCAAGGCTGGGAGTGGCAGGCTCACAGGACGGCCTCCAGTGATTGCGCCAGAGTGAGCGTGTGAAAGCGATAGGGGATGGTGCCGGCAAACATCAGCACCGGATCATGGCTGCGGCCATCGATGATCTCGCGCGCGGCGCTGATCCAGATCACCAGCCCCTGCACCTGCGCAAACAGCCGCCACCAGCGCCAGCTTGCCGGGTTCAGCGTCAGGCCGGAGGCGGCTTCCCATGTCGCAATGGCTTCGGCCAGCGGCAGCGTGGCAGCGGGCCGGCCGGAGAAGTTCGACCACAAGGGATCACAGGCCCAGGCCAGATCCTCGTGCGCATCGCCGGGGTGGACCATTTCCCAATCCAGCACGGCGAGCAGCCTGCCAGCCCCGTCCTGCAGGAAGTTGCCGGAGCGATAATCGCCATGCACGATGCTGATGCGTTCCGGCGGCGGCGGAAGATTGGCTGCCAGCCAGCGGAAGGCGGCATCAAGCAGCGGTTCCGGGCGGAAAACATCGGCGTCAAAGGCCGCCTGCCAGTGCGCCAGCCGCGCCGATGCGGCATCAGCCGGCGCCACGGCGGGCAGACCCGCCTTGGCCGGATCGGCAGCGTGGATGCGGCCCAGTGCGGTGAAGAACTGCCGACCGATGGCGGCCGCGTGCTCGCCATAGGGTTCGGGTTCGAGCAGGCCAGCCGCTGCACCGCCGGGCACTTCGCGCATGAGAAACCCGGGCGAACCAAAGCTTTCCGGGCCTTCGTCGCAGAACACGGGTTCGGGCACTGGCACATCGGTCCCGGCGAAACACTGGATGGCGCGATATTCGGCCAGCCGGTCGGTCTCGATCAGGCTCGACGGCGGGTCGCGGCGCAGCACCAACGCTTCGCACCGGCCCGATGCGCCCGTGGCATCAAAGCGATAGGTCTGCCGCGCCGAGCCGCCGTGGAAACGCTTCAGGCCGGTGATGCTGACCGTTTCCCCCCAGCGTGTCGACAGGAAGCGGACGAGATGTTCAGCCGGCAAGGTCGAACAGCTCCTTGAAACCCGACGGTGCGTGCGGGCCGATCGCGAGTTGCTCGAACAGGCCGCGCCCCACGAGCGGAGCCGCACCGCCGATCGACAGGCTGGCCTCGCTCAGGCCCTGCACATGGGCGTTCATCGGGTTGGCCGGATCGACGCCGGCCAGATCAACCACCTCGTGCGCAACGACCTCCGGCCCCTGGAACATCCCGTGCCCGCGCACCGGGTGGCCATAGCCAATGCCGCGCATCATGAAATTGTCGCCGATGCGGAAATCCACCGTCACCGGGCGGCCATCCTGCAGACGCGCCTCCAGCCGCGCGGCACCAGCGTGGCGGCTGCCGGGGCGGAAGGCCAGCGCCATGCGCGGGTCTTCCAGCGGGAATTCGGCGCCGTCCTTCAGACGCACCAGCACGCCGGCACGGTTCCACGGCCGGCCATGTTCATCGTCGTTCGAATGGAAGAACAGGTGCCAATCATCGAAGGCCGTCGGCGTCCACAGCCAGAAGAATTGCGGCGGGATTGCCGGCTGCGGGGTTTGCGGATCGGCCGCGCCAATCGGGCGCACACCCCAGCTGCGATCGCGAGTGCCGCGCCAACCGGTGAGATCATGCGCCACCCCAGCGGCGCTGATCTGCCCACTCCACTGGCCGCCCTGCGTCATGCGCGTCACGTCCATGATGGTGCGTGTGCCGATGCGGCGGATAAAACGCGGCTCCAGGATCGGCGCGGCGCGGCCGGTGAAGAGCAGTTCGCCGGCGATGCCGGTGTCGTTGGGCGCAATGCCAAGGCGGAGTTTGTGCAGCGGTTCAACCACCTCCAGCGTGACCGGGCCAACGCGCAGATCCATGCGCTCGCCGTGCAGGATGCGGCTGGCGAACAGGCTGTGCTGCTGGCCGCCCGCCAGCACCGAAACCGCGCAATCGATGATGTTGAGGTGCGGGTAGATGCCCATCGCCACCCCCATCACCGCACCGCCATCAGGGCTCTGTGCACTGAAGAAGTAACGATCGTAGAAATTGCGGTCCGTCCCCGAAACCGCGATCGGTTCCGGAGTCTGGTGGATGGGATAATCGTCGGCGCGGCTGAGCATGTGCGGATGGTGGCATGGCTGCGGGGTGCGGCAAGCTGTGCAAAAGCGGCGGGTCAGCGGTGTGGCCGCGGCACAAGCTTGTCTACCTGTATTGTTCATGCAATACAGACGCCAACAGGAGACACCATGGCATTTGATCCGGAACTGGCCACACAGGCCTATATGGCGACCCTGAAGGGCGCGGCGCGGGCGAAATCCGATGCCTATTTCGAGGGTGGCTACTGGCTGATCCTGGCGGAATTTCTCGTCACACTGGTGGCCAATCTGATCGTCTTGCGCCTGGGCTGGGCGGCGCGGCTGTCGCGCTGGGCGCGCAGCAAGGCGGGTCCGTTGCTCGCCGCTTTCCTGTTTGCCGTGCCCTATCTGCTGCTGATCACCATCATCACCGCGCCCTATGTCCTCTACACCGACTTCTTCCGCGAACATGCCTATGGCCTGTCGAATCAAAGCTTTGCCGAATGGGGCGGCGAGCAGCTGATCTTCATTGCAGTCGATACGCTGCTGGCGGCGCTGCTGTGGATGGGCGTGCACGCAGCCATTCGCCGTTTCCCGCGCAATTGGTGGCTGGGCGGCGCCGGCCTGACCATCGGGGTGATGATGGTCACGATCACGCTGGCGCCGGTCTATCTTGATCCGTTGTTCAATGACTACACCCCGCTGCCCGATGGACCGGTGAAGATCGAGGTGCTGAAGCTGGCGCGTGCCAATGGCGTGCCGGCCGACAATGTCTATCTGGTTGATGCCAGCCGCCAATCGGATCGCATCTCCGCCAATGTCAAAGGCCTGTTCGGCACCACCCGCATCGCGCTGAACGACAATCTGATGAAGCAGGACATTCACGAGATCCGCTCGGTGATGGCGCATGAGCTGGGCCATTATGTGCTCAATCACATGTGGAAACTGATCATCACCGTTGCGCTGCTCATCGCGGTCAGCCTGGCG
>JAIXPM010000066.1 GCA_027486275.1 Sphingomonadales bacterium
CCAGATCGCCGAACGCCCGCGCTGATCGCTGCTGTGCGGCTTCCAGCCAACGCGCACGGCCTTAACATGAACAAGAGCTTTCAATTAACATAATTTATACTTTCATAGAGGTAAAAAATACGTTACATTTTTAGCGTTCAGACTTTGTTTGAATTGTTCGCGGCTGGGCAGCCGCATGGTCGAGGGGAGCACTACAATGACCAACATGCTGAAATTGGCTGCGATCGCGTCGATGGCCCTGGCCATGCCGGCGGCCGCTGCTGTGACGTTCAATGTCGGGATCGGGGCGCCTGTGAAGGCGATTCCCGGCAACAATGATTTCCAGGGCAACCTCAACGCTGCGACGCTGTATGAGTATACGGCTGGTGGCGCGACAATCTCGCTGTCGGGCAAGGCCACTTTGACCTTCGAATTCATGGGTTCGGAAAGCGGGTTCAACGACTCGTTCAGTGCCGCCGGCGGCACCATCACGGCCAGCGAAAACTCCAGCTTCACTGCGTGGGGCTCGGTTCCGCGTGGTTCCGCAGTCTATAACGCGGGCCCGATCACCGATTGGCTGTTCAGCTCGTCTGGCGGCGCCGTGAACAAGGGCGTCGGTACGCTGGAATTCGGCATCTTCCTGCCGCGCGGCCAGCTGGCCGGCGGCAATTATTCGTCGAACGTGCTGTATCTGGGTTTTGACGATCAGATCACCGGCGATGATGACAATCATGACGACATGATCATCCGGGTGACTGCCGAAGATTTTGGCGGCCAGGGCACGGTGCCGGAACCGGCCAGCTGGGCGATGCTGATCGCCGGCTTTGGCATGGTCGGCGCGGTGTCGCGTCGCCGTCGCGGCGCTGCCAACGTCGCTGCCTGATCCATCTCAGATGGCATGACGGCGCGGTGGGATATTTCCCGCCGCGCCGTTTTGTTGAGTCGGCGGCTTCTGTGCAACCCATTTGATCGAAGGACCAAAGCGCCGTTTCTTGGCGGCGGCAACATTGCTCGGCGGGGATGCACCCGTTCGGGGGCGAATACCTTGCTGTGGCGCGAGAACAAACTGGACTTGGTTCAATAAGGCAGTGCCGGCCACATGGCAGCAACGCCACATGGCCGGCACTTTGACCAGCAGATGCCGCCCGGTGCACGGGCGGCGAAATCAGATCAGGCCGCCAGCGCGCGCCGGCGACGGGCCGACACGCCAACCAGGCCAAAGCCCGCCAGCAGCATCGCCCAGGTGGCCGGTTCCGGCACGGCGCCGCCGCCCGGCGTGATCACTTCGGTCGCTGCGAAGCTGTCGAATTCGAAGGCCACGCCTTCGGAATGCAGGCGCAGGCCGGTGATGACTTCGCCCGCACCGGCGATGAAGTTGACACGGCGGTTGGTCGCCGGCTGGCCCTGGTTGCCATTCGACGGCGGCAGTGCACCGCCCGCGATGTTGAAGATGGTCGCGCCGCCGGCACCCAGAACGTCAACGAAGTTGTAGGTGTCGATCGAGCCCCAATAGAAGCTGATCGAGGACAGGTTCGGGGTGGAAAGGGTGGCACTGTTCGGGTTGATCCGGCTCGACACATAGCCAAAGCAGCTGGCGGTGCCGCCGACACCGACGGCCGGCATGGCCGCGCCGTTGATGGAAGCGCAGCTGGTGGCGAGGCCCCCGGTCCAGCTGTAGCCGGCCGCGTTGGGACCATCGAAACTGACGACGATCGATTGGCCCACAGCGGGGCCGGGATCCGGGGCACCAAATGTTCCGGTGACGGTGACGGCCTGCGCGGCCGAGCTAACAACAAGACTGGCAACAAGGCCAAGCAACTGACGCTTCATGATACACCTTTGAGTTAACGGAAACTTTATATAACAGACATGCCATATCAAGCCAAGCCTTGTTCACAGTATGTTAACCATGATGTTCAGGAGGCGACCTGCACTTGCCGTCCGCGCCGGCGGGCCACGGCACCCACCAGGCCCATGCCGGCGATCAACATCGCCCAGCTGGCCGGTTCCGGAACGGTGCCGCTGTCGGGCGTATTGTCGGGGGCCAGCGTGGCGGCAAAATCATCGAATTCGAAGCTGCGGCCGCGTGCCCAGAAGCGGAGGCCGCCGATGGTCTCAGCCCCATCGGCCGTGATCGACAGTCGGCGGTTGCGGCCACTGCCGCCACCGGCATAGGCGATCGGATCGAAAGCGATGGTCGAAAGATGCACGAAGTGGATGGGCTGCAGATCGGCACCCAGCACCCACAGCCAGTTGTGGGAATCCATCGTGCCCCAATAGAAACTGATCGAGGTCAACGCCGGTGTGAGCAGCGTCGCCACCGGATCGGCATGCGTGCTTGATACATAGCCATAAAGGCTGGTGTTCAGGGCCGGCGACGTGTGCACGCCGCGCACGGTGCCGGTGGCGGTCGCCAAGCCGCCGGTCCAACTGAAGCCGGGCGCCGCTGGCGCGTCGAAGCTGACCACCAGCTGCTGGCCGGGCAGCGGGCCGGGGTCGGGCGCGCCGGCAAGGCTGGTCACGGTCACCGCGCCGGCATCGGCACTGGCGAGCAGGGCAGAGGCGGCCAGGGCGAGGGCGGCGGCGGGGTTGTTGCTGGTCATGGCGGGCGATCCTTTGTGATCGGCGTGCCGGGGGCGGCACTGCGGATGCCCAATTCCAGTAACGATGGATTATGGTTAATGACAACTAATCATGAAGTTAACAGCGTCGTGTTTACCACGATTCTGCTGGGTTGACGTGAACGTGAAGCGGGGCCTAGGCTGGCTGCAAATCAGATCATGGGGAGTGACGTGCATGGCCGGAAAATCACTGACGCTGGATGAGTTTCGCGCGCTGGCCGGAACCGAGGTTGGCGTGTCGGACTGGATCGAGGTCCCGCAGGAAAAGATCAACGCCTTTGCTGAAGTGACGGGTGATCACCAGTTCATCCATGTGAACCCGGAACTGGCCGCACAGACGCCATTCGGCACCACCATCGCGCACGGCTATCTCACGCTCAGCCTGCTCAGTGTCATGGCCTATCAGGCGATGCCGGGCATCAAGGGCACGCGCATGGGGGTCAACTATGGCCTCAACAAGGTGCGCTTCATGGCGCCAGTGAAATCGGGCCGCAAGATCCGCGGCCGCTTCACCATCGCCGATGTGTCGCAGCGCCCGGATGGTGCGTGGCAGACCACAACCAATGTCTCGGTGGAGATCGAAGGCGAAACCAAGCCCGCGCTCGCCGCCGAATGGATCACTTTGCAATATGTGGGCTGAAACCCGCTGAACTGACACAGGAAGGAATATCTCATGCGTGAAGCCGTTATCGTTTCCACCGCCCGCACGCCGATCGGCAAGGCGTTCCGCGGCGCGTTCAACGCCACCCCGTCGCCAACGCTCGCCGGCCATGCCATCGCCCACGCCGTGAAGCGCGCCGGCATCGAAGGCGCCGAAGTGGACGACGTCGTGATGGGCTGTGCCCTGCAACAGGGCGTGCAGGGCGGCAACATTGCCCGCCTGGCACTGCTGCGCGCCGGCCTGCCGGTCACCGTGTCGGGCCAATCGATGGATCGGCAATGTTCGTCGGGTGTGATGTCGATCGCGACCGCTGCCAAGCAGATCATGGTTGATGGCATGCAGATCTGCATCGGCGCCGGTGTCGACAGCATTTCGATGGTGCAGAACGACAAGATGCGCGTGGGTATGGACCCGAGCCTGGTCGCCATGCACCCCAACATCCACATGCCGATGCTGCAGACCGCCGAAGTGGTGGCCAAGCGGTACAACGTCAGCCGCGATCGCCAGGATGAATATGGCTATCAAAGCCAGGTGCGTACCGCCGCCGCGCAAGCCGCCGGCAAGTTCGACGACGAAATCGTGCCGATGACCGCGACGATGGCGATGGTCAACAAGGAGACCAAAGAGGTCACCACCCACGAGATCACGCTGTCCAAGGATGAAGGCAATCGCCCGGAAACCACGCTGGAAAGCCTGAAGGGCCTGAAGCCCGTGATCGAAGGCGGCTGCATCACCGCCGGCAACGCCAGCCAGCTTTCCGATGGCGCCTCGGCCAGCGTGCTGATGGAAGCCAAGGAAGCCGCCCGCCGTGGCCTCACCCCGCTGGGTGCCTATCGCGGCATGGCCGTCGCCGGCCTGGAACCGGACGAGATGGGCATCGGCCCGATCTATGCCATCCCCAAGCTGCTGAAGGCCAACGGCCTGACCATGAACGACATCGGCTTGTGGGAACTGAACGAAGCCTTTGCCGTGCAGGTGCTGCACTGCGCCGACGTTCTGGGCATCGATCCTGAACTGCTCAACGTCAACGGCGGCTCGATCTCGATCGGCCACCCCTATGGCATGACCGGCGCCCGCTGCACCGGCCACGCCCTGATCGAAGGCAAGCGCCGCGGTGCGAAATATGTGGTCGTCACCATGTGCGTGGGCGGCGGCATGGGTGCGGCCGGCCTGTTCGAAGTCTACTGAGTTGTTATGTGTCCCCGCTGCTCGCGGCGGGGACACGACACGCTCGGCATGAGCAGGTCCTGCAATTTTCGTGCGAAGCTGATTCGCCTTTCGCGGCCAATTGCGCCATAGGCGGCGCATGACAATTGAAACGCTCCCCGCGCCGCTGGCCCAGGCCATCGCGCAGCGCGGCTATGAAGAACTCACCCCCGTCCAATCCGCCGTGATCGCCGAAGAGGCGCGCGGCCGGGATTTGCTGGTTTCCGCGCAGACCGGTTCGGGAAAGACCGTCGCCTTTGGCCTCGCCATGGCCGAGAATCTACTCGGCGATAATGATGCGCTGCCAGCTCCGGCCCGTCCGCTCGCGCTGGTGATTGCCCCGACGCGCGAACTGGCGTTGCAGGTCGCCAAGGAACTGGCATGGCTTTATGCCCCGGCGCGCGGGCGCATCGCCACGTGCGTGGGTGGCATGAACCAGCAGGTGGAACGGCGCTCGCTTTCGGCTGGCACGCACATCGTGGTCGGCACCCCGGGCCGCCTGCGCGATCACCTCGAACGCGGCGGGCTGTTGCTGGATAATTGCAAGGTCGTCGTGCTTGATGAAGCCGATGAAATGCTCGACATGGGCTTCCGCGAGGATCTGGAAGAAATCCTGGATGCCGCGCCGCCCGAACGCCGCACCCTGATGTTTTCGGCGACCATGCCCAAGGGCATTGCCGAACTCGCGCGCGATTATCAGAAAGACGCGCTGCGCCTTGCCACCGCTGGCCGCGCCAGCGCCCACACCGATATCGCTTATCAATGCGTCGCCACCGCGCCGGCCGATATCGAAGCCGCCGTGGTCAATCTGCTGCGTTTCCACGAACCGCCGACCGCATTGTTGTTCTGTGCCACGCGCGACAATGTTCGCCGGCTGCACGCCAGCCTGACGGAGCGCGGTTTTGCCGCCGTCGCGCTTTCGGGCGAGCACAGCCAATCCGAGCGCAACCAGGCGCTGCAAGCCTTGCGGGACCGCCGCGCGCGGCTGTGCGTGGCCACCGATGTGGCCGCGCGCGGCATCGATCTGCCCGGGCTTAGCCTCGTGATCCATGTTGAAGTGCCGCGCGACGCCGAAACCCTGCAGCACCGTTCAGGCCGCACCGGCCGTGCCGGCGCCAAGGGCACCGCCGTGCTGATCGTACCCTATCCCGCCCGCCGCCGCGTTGAGCGTATGCTGCAAGGGGCCGGCGTGAAAGCCGAATGGACCCCGGTACCCACGCTTGAGGCCATCGCCGTGCAGGATCGCACCCGCCTGCTGGAAAGCATTGGCGAAGGCATTGGCGCACTGGACGATGAGGACAAGCGCCTGGGCGAGGAACTCCTCACCCGCCACGGTGTCGACGAGATTGCCTCCGCCCTGGTGCGCATGCATCGCGCCCGCCTGCCGCAGGCCGAGGAACTGGTCGACGCCGGCCCCGCACCGCGCGCCGAACGCCGCGACAGCCGGCAAGGCAATGATGCCGGC
>JAIXPM010000017.1 GCA_027486275.1 Sphingomonadales bacterium
CGCGATCGGCAATGCGGCCCACGGCCTCGCTGGCGTGGAGTTTCAGCACCGAACATTCGCGGGCGCTGACCTGGCCAGCATCAAAGCGCGCGGCGGTGCGCTCAAGCAGGGCAGCGGTGGTCAACCGATCCACCTCAATATCGGCCAGCATCGCCTGCACCAGCTGGAAATCGCCGATGCGGCTGCCGAATTGCTGGCGCTCCATGGCGTAAGTCAGGCTCATGTCGATCAACCGGTCTGCCATGCCCAGTGCAACGGCAGCAATGTGGATGCGGCCACGATCGAGCACCTTCATGGCGGTGCGGAAGCCCTGGCCCGGCACGCCGCCGATGATGTTGGCGGCGGGCACCATCACGTCTTCCAGGATCACGTCACAGGTCTTGGCCCCGCGCTGGCCCATCTTGCGATCGGGCTTGCCCAGCGAGATGCCCGGGCTGTCGGCCGGGACGATGAAGGCGCTGATGCCGCCGGCGCCCTTCATGTCGGGTTCCGTCCGCGCCATAAGGGTGAACACGGTCGCGCGCGGGGCGTTGGTGATGTAACGCTTGGTGCCGTTGATGCGGTAATGATCGCCCTCGCGCACCGCCGAGCAGCGCAGGGAGGCGGCATCGGAACCGGCGCCGGGCTCGGTCAGCGCGAAGCTGGCAATGGCCTCACCGGTGGCGAATTTCGGCAGCCATTCGGCCTTCTGCGCCTCGGTGCCATCGATCATGATGCCCTGGCTGCCGATGCCGACGGTGGTGCCGATCAGGCTGCGGAAGGTGACGCTGGCGCGGGTGAGGATGCGCACCAGTTGCGATTCCTCCGCCATGGTCAGGCCAAGGCCGCCAAATTCCTCGGGCACCGACAGGCCAAACAGGCCCATCGCCTTGAATTCGGACACGATATCGGGCGGGATGTCGTCAGCTTCTTCCACCGCGTCTTCGGCCGGGATCAACCGTTCCTCGACATAGCGGGCCAGCTGGTCCTTCAGCAGACCAAAGGTTTCGGTGTCCATCGCGCTTCACCCCGCGTTCGCTTGCATCGCCACCGTGCCGTCACAGCGCAGCGCCTGCAAGCCATCATCACTCGCTGCCAGCGCAATCGGCTGCCCGGCGAATAGCGGCGCCTGGGCCCGGAAGGCGAATGTCTTCGCCGGCCCGTGTCGCCGTTCCCACAGGCCAAGCAGTTGCGCTGCCACCAGCGGGCCGTGGACAACAAGGCCGGGATAGCCCTCCTCGCCTGCCGCATAGGCCAGATCATAATGGATGCGGTGTGCGTTGGCGGTGGCGGCGGAAAACAGAAAGAGCTGCACCGGGCCGGGCGTGAAATTGGCATCGCCGATGGGCGGCGGGCTGGCCGGCACGGGCAGCGGCACGGGCGGGCCATCATCGCGCCAGACGATCGTCTGCACCTCCTCCAGCGCCTTCTCGCCCTCCTGCCAGATCTCGATCCGCACCTGGCCCAGCAGCAACGTGCCGGTCTTGCCGTGCTTGGGCGCAAGGCTTTCCAGCACCCGCATCTGCATGGCGGGCATGCCGGCGATCAGCGGGCGGTGAAACTGATAGTCCGCGCTGGCAAACATGCGGCGCGGCAAGGACACCGGCGGGAAGAAGCCGCCCCGCGCCGGGTGGCCATCCATCCCGCGCGGTCCAGGCGGCGGCAGAAACAGCGCCAGATGGCCAAGGGGTGGCCAGCCGAGCGCCTCGACATCCCAGTTCAGCGCCTCGGCCAACCGCACCACATCAGGGCCGTGCAGCACCTCCTCGCGCCATTCCGGCTTGGCACACCAGCCTTGCCAGTGGGCGATATCGTCCGGCGTCATGCAACCAGCCCCTTGTCATGCAACGCGCCGATGGCGCTGCTGGACAGCCCCAGCACCTCGCCAAGCACGTGATCGGTATCGGCCCCCAATTGCGGCGCCGGGCGCACCGGGCCGCGGGGTTCACCAGCCAGCGTCGCGGCCGGGCCAGCAGCAGGATAGCTGAGGCCAGACTTGTGCGTGATGGTCTGGAAAATCGGGTTGGCGGTGAACAGCCGCGCATCGCCGTGCACGGCCTCAGCCAATGTCTGATACGGCCCCCAGGTCACGCCCGCCGCATCAAGGCGTGGGCCAAGCTCGGCCAGTTTCTGCGCCGCCATCGCCGCTTCGAACAGCGGGAACAGCAGGCCGCGATGGGTGAAGCGGGCACCTTCATCGGCTGTGAAATCGGCGCCAGTTGCCGCCTCCACGCTCGCCACGGCGTCACCCAGCCCCAGCGCCGCCACCAGCCCGCGCCACTGCTTTGGCGTGATGGCGACGAGGTAAATGCGCTGACCGTCAGCCGTCGCGAAATCACGCCCGAAGGCGCCGAAAAGATCATTGCCCAACCGGCCGCGATCCCCCTGCAACAGGGCTTCGGCAGCAAAACCGAGGTGAGACAGCGACGTGGCCGCCAAATCCGAGAGCGGAACGCGGATCTCGGCTCCCTCCCCAGTCTGCCGGCGGCGATGCAACGCGCTGACCATCGCAAACGCCGCCCAAGTGCCGCCGAGCAGATCCCAGGCCGGCAACACGGCATTCACCGGGCGCGTGTCGTCCACCGGCCCGGTCATTGCTGGCACACCCACGGCGGCATTCACCGTGTAATCCAGCGCCGGCTTGCCGTCGGCCCAGCCCATGATGCGGGCGGTGATGATGTCCGGCCGGTGCGCGGCCAGCGCCGCGTGGGAAAGGAAGCCCTC
>JAIXPM010000053.1 GCA_027486275.1 Sphingomonadales bacterium
AACTGCGCCGTTTCTCGAGCGACGGCCCGGCCACGCGGCAGTCGCGCGGCTATCGCTGGCGGCCCGTGTGGCAGACCAAGCTGGATGCCACGCCCGGCATGCACCGCCTGATCTGGGATTTGCGCCGCGGCAATGAGCGCGGCCCGCTGGTGCCGCCGGGCGAGTATACGGTGGTGATGACCGCCGGCAGCGTGACGACGCGGCAACCGCTCAGCGTGGTGGCCGATCCGCGCTTGCTGGCCAGCGGCGTCACCAATGCCGATCTCGAGGCGCAATATCAGCACAATCTGCGCGTCGGGAAACTGGCGGCCGATACCGGCGCAGCCGCCACCCGCCTGCGCGCCGCATTGAAGGACACGACTGATCCGGTGAAGCTGGCCGCGCTGAACCGCATTGCCGCCCGCCTGCTAACGCCGCCCGTGCGTTACAGCCCGCCCGGGCTCGACACGCATGTGCGCTATCTGGCCAGCCAAACGGCGGATTTTGATGGCAAGATCGGCAACCATCCCACCGAGCGGTACGCCGAACTGCGCGCCGCCATCGATGCCATCGTGAAGGAGCTCGACGCGGCGCTGGGGCCGGCAAAGGGCTGAGGCAACGCCGCTGTTGTGCGCCGGGCGGCTTTGGGGGATATCGCGGCCATGACTGGCCCTGCCCCCTTCGCTGCCTTCGCTCCCGCCCTGTCTCCCGCCACGCCGTTACGGCAACGCATCTCCGCCGCCTGTCGCACGCCGGAACCGGAAGCCGTCGCGGCACTGCTGCCGCTGGCCGAGATGCCGGCTGCCTTATGCGCCAGCGCGACCGCCACCGCCCATTCCCTCGTCACCGCCTTGCGCGCCAAGGGCCAGCAGGGCGGCGTTGAAGGGCTGGTGAAGGAATATTCGCTTTCCAGCCAGGAAGGGGTGGCGCTGATGTGCCTGGCCGAAGCCTTGCTGCGCATTCCGGACAACGAGACCCGCGACGCGCTGATCCGCGACAAGATCGCCGGCGGTGATTGGCAGGCGCATCTGGGCGACGGCAAGACGCTGTTTGTCAACGCCGCCACCTGGGGCCTGATGGTGACCGGCAAATTGACGTCGAGCTTTGCCGAAACTGGGCTGGGCGCCGTGCTCACCCGGCTCATTGCACGCGCCGGCGAACCGGTGATCCGCCGCGGCATCGACATGGCGATGCAGATGATGGGCGATCAGTTCGTCACCGGCGAAACCATCGAGGAGGCGCTGAAACGCGCCCGCCGGCTGGAAGCGCAAGGCTTTGCCTACAGCTATGACATGCTGGGCGAAGCCGCGACCACGATGGCCGATGCGGACCGCTATTTTGCCGATTACGAACATGCCATTCACGCCATCGGGGCAGCCGCAGCCGGTCGTGGGATTTTTGATGGCCCCGGCATTTCGATCAAATTGTCCGCCCTGCACCCGCGCTATGCCCGCGCGCAGGCCGATCGGGTGATGGCCGAACTGTTGCCGCGCGTGATGGCGCTGGCCGGGCTGGCCAAGGGTTACGGCATCGGCTTCAACATCGATGCCGAGGAAGCCGACCGGCTGGAACTGTCGCTCGATCTGCTGGAGGCGCTGGCGCTTTCGCCGGACCTTGCGGGCTGGAATGGCCTGGGCTTCGTGGTGCAGGCCTATGGCAAGCGCTGCCCGCTGGTGATCGACTGGCTGATCGATCTGGCCCGCCGGGCCGAGCGGCGGATCATGGTGCGGCTGGTGAAGGGCGCCTATTGGGACAGCGAGATCAAGCGCGCCCAGGTGGATGGGCTCAGCGATTTCCCGGTGTTCACCCGCAAGCTGCACACCGATGTGTCCTACCTTGCGTGCGCGTCCAAGCTGCTGGCGGCGCGCGATGCGGTGTTCCCGCAATTCGCCACCCACAATGCCCACACGCTGGCCGCCATCCACACGATGGCCGGCCCGGATTTTGCCGTGGGCAGCTACGAGTTCCAGTGCCTGCACGGCATGGGTGAGGCGCTGTATGAAGAGGTGGTGGGGCCGGACAAGCTGAACCGCCCGTGCCGCATCTATGCGCCGGTGGGCACCCACGAAACGCTGCTGGCCTATCTGGTGCGCCGCCTGCTCGAAAACGGCGCCAACAGCAGCTTTGTCCACCGCATCTGGGATGAGGCTGTCTCCATTGAGGAGCTGATTGCCGATCCGGTGGAGGAAGCCCGTGCGCTTGGCGGCAGCCCGCACCCGGTCATCGCCCTGCCCGCCGCCATTTATGGCCAGCGCCGCAATTCGGCCGGCATCGATCTGGCCAGCGAACCGGCACTGGCCGTGCTGACCGCGCGCCTTCAGGAAAGCGTGCATCGGGACTGGACAGCAGCGCCGCTGATCGCCGGCCATGCCTCCTGCGCCAGCCCGGTGCCGGTGCGCAATCCGGCTGACCATCGCGACATTGTCGGCACTGTGGCCTTCGCCACCCAGGCTGACGTTGCGCAGGCGGTGCAGGCGGCCGCGAACGCGGTCGCGACCTGGTCCGCCGTTCCGGTCACCCAGCGCGCGGCGATGCTGGACGCAGCCGCTGACCGCCTCGAAGCCGAGATGCCGCTGCTGATGGGGCTGATCATCCGCGAGGCCGGCAAATCGGCCGCCAACGCCATTGCCGAAGTGCGCGAAGCGGTGGATTTCCTGCGCTACTATGCCGATCAGGCCCGCCAGACGCTCGACATCACCCACAACCCGCTCGGCCCGGTGCTGTGCATCAGCCCGTGGAATTTCCCGCTGGCCATCTTCCTGGGCCAGGTCGCCGCGGCGCTGGTGGCCGGCAACAGCGTCATCGCCAAGCCGGCCGAGGAAACCCCGCTGATCGCCGCCGAAGCCGTGCGCATCCTGCACGCGGCCGGCGTTCCCACCGAGGCGCTGCTGTTTATGCCCGGCGACGGCAGCATTGGCGCAGCGCTGGTGGCGCGGCCGGAAATTGCCGGCGTGATGTTCACGGGCTCCACCGAAGTGGCCAAGCTGATCCAGGCCGAACTCGCCAGCCATGGCGACCACCCGATCCCGCTGCTGGCCGAAACCGGCGGCCAGAATGCGATGATCGTCGACAGCTCCGCCCTTTCGGAACAGGTCACCGCCGATGTCATCGCGTCGGCCTTCGATTCTGCCGGCCAGCGCTGTTCGGCGCTGCGCATCCTGTGCCTGCAGGAAGATATCGCCGACAAGCAACTGACCATGCTCAAGGGCGCGCTCATTGAGCTGCGGCTGGGCAATCCTGATCGGCTGCAGATCGACATCGGCCCGGTGATCACCGCCGAAGCGCAAGCCACTATCACCGCCCATATCGAACGCATGCGTGGCCTTGGTTGCCGCATCCACCAGCTGCCCCTGCCCGCCGAGGCTGCCCACGGCAGCTTCGTGCCACCCACCATCATCGAGATCGACAGTATCGCCCAGATCGGCCGCGAAGTGTTCGGGCCTGTCTTGCATGTCGTCCGTTTCCCGCGCGACGCCATGGCCGCGCTGGTCGATGCCATCAACGCCACCGGCTATGGCCTCACCTTCGGCCTGCACACGCGGCTGGATGAAACCATCGAAGCCGTCACAGCCAAGGCCGCCGCCGGCAACATCTATATCAACCGCAACATCATTGGCGCGGTGGTGGGCGTGCAGCCCTTTGGCGGGCGCGGCCTGTCGGGCACCGGGCCCAAGGCCGGCGGGCCGCTCTATCTCGGCCGGCTGGTGCAGTCTGAGCCCAACACCGGAGTTTCGGGTGGCCACGCGCCCGACCCGGCTGCCGTCGCCTGGGCCGAAAGGCTGGAGGCCGCCGGCCTCGACGCCAGCGCCGCATTGGTGCGCGACGCCATCGCCGGCGCCTTGACCGGCCTCAAGTTGGAACTGCCCGGACCGGTCGGAGAGACCAATCTCTACGCCCTCCACCCGCGCGGGCATGTGCTGCTAATCCCCGCCACCGAAGCCGGCCTTGCCGTCCAGATCGGCGCGGCGCTGGCGGCCAGCAACAGCGCCGCCATCGTTTGGCCGGGCGGGCCGCCGTCTGCCTTTGCCAGCCTGCCGCCGCTCATCAGCCAGCGGCTGACCTGGCTGCCGGATTTGCCCGCAACCGCCGATTGCGCTGCCGTGCTGGTCGAAGCCGCGACGCCCGGACTGCTGCCACGCATCGCCGCAATGGCCGGGCCCATCCCCATCGTGCAGGCCGCCGATGCAACCGGCCACTATCGTCGCGACTGGCTGGTGGAGGAAATATCGACCTCGATCAACGTGACGGCGGCTGGCGGCAATGCCAGCCTGATGGCGATGGTCTGATGCAGACGCTGTCCACCATAAACACCCCGGCGCTGGTGCTGGATCGCGCCATTGCTGCCCGCAACATGGCGAGAATGCGGGGACATCTCACCAGCGTCGCCCCCGGCGTGCTGTTCCGCCCGCATCTGAAAACCGCCAAGAGCATCGCAGTCGCCGACATGCTGTTCGACAGCGCCCGCCACCCCATCACCGTTTCCACTCTGAAGGAGGCGGAGCTGTTCGGCGCGGCTGGCTTCACTGATATTCTCTACGCTGTCGGCCTCTCACCGCAGAAGATCGCGCCGGTGCAGGCGCTGCGCGAACAGGGCATCAACCTCACCGTCGTCACCGACAATATCGCCATGGCTGCTGCGATCTGTGCGGCTGCGCCTGCCGGCGCGCTGCCCACCCTGATCGAGCTGGATGTTGATGGCCACCGCGCTGGCGTCGGCTTCGATGATGGCGCGGCCCTCATCGCCATAGCCGCTGCGCTGGGCCCAAATTTTGCCGGCGTGATGACTCATGCCGGCGGTTCCTATGCCCTGTCTGATCCGGACGCGCTGGCGCATTTCGCTGATCAGGAAGCCGCCCGCGCCGCCACGGCCGCGCGGCTGCTGGAACAGGCCGGCCACGCCTGCCGCATCGTCAGCATCGGATCGACTCCCACCGGCAATGCCGTGCGTAATCTGGATGGCGTCACCGAATTTCGCGCCGGCGTGTTCATGTTCGGCGATCTGGTGATGCACGGCGTTGGCGTCTGCCCACTCGAAGAAATAGCCCTGTCGGTGCTGACCACGGTGATTGGCACCTATCCCGATCGTAGCCTGGTGATTATTGATGCTGGCTGGATGGCGCTGTCCCGCGATCGTGGCACTGCGGGCCAGGTCATCGATCAGGGCTATGGCCTGGTGTGCAGCCTTGATGGCCAGGTGCTGGGCGATCTGATCGTGCTGCAGGCCAACCAGGAACATGGCGTGATCGGCGTTCGGCCGGGCGCCACCACCGGCCTGCCGGCGTTGAGTGTTGGCGATCGCCTGCGCATCCTGCCCAATCACGCCTGCGCCACGGCGGCCCAGCATGGCTGCTATGAAGTGGTGGCGGACTCACCTGAAATCGTTGACACGTGGGAGCGGTTCAGTGGCTGGTGAACTGCAAATCCGCTGCGCCAATCCGGCTGATGCCGCGCCGCCTGGCGGCCACTATTCCCACGCGGTCACAGCCGGCGGCCTCGTGTTCATCTCCGGCCAATTGCCGGTTCGCCCCTGTGGCACCCACGCGCCAGAGGCCGATTTCGCCACACAGGCAAACCAGGCGCTGGCCAATCTGTTTGCCGCGCTGGCGGCGGCCGGCACATCGCGCCAGGCCATCGTCAAGGTCACGGTCTATGTGACGGATATCGCCGATTGGCCGGTCTTCAACGCGCTCTATGCGCAAGCCATGGGCGAACATCGGCCGGCCCGAACAGTCGTTCCCGTACCGGTGCTGCATCACGGCTACCGGATCGAGATTGATGCCATCGCGCTGCGCTGCTGATCTGCCGGCGGACCCGAAGTTATCATGGCTGACGGATAGACGCGTTGCGCTTTCGCTGCCTGCTGGCATGCTGCAGAAAATAACTGACATGGGGACAACAACATGCCGCTGCTGCCGGTGATACGCACTCTTGGCGTCGCCCTGACGATCAGCCTGTCTGCGGCAGAAGCCAGCCAGGCGCAAACCGTGGCTATCACCAACGCTGCGCCGGGTTCTGAGGCCTATCAATCCCTGCGCTATCGCCTTGTCGGCCCGTTTCGCGCTGGCCGCACCGTGGGCGCAGTCGGGATTCCCAGCCGGCCCAATGTCTTCTTCGTGGGCGTCAACAATGGCGGTGTGTGGAAGACGGATGATTACGGACGCACCTGGCGCCCGATCTTCGATGCGGCGTCAACCGGTTCCGTGGGCGACATCGCCGTGTCCCCCTCGCATCCGGATGTCATCTATGTCGGCACCGGCGAAGGGCTGCACCGCCCCGATCTCAGCACCGGCGATGGCATCTTCAAGTCTGTGGATGGCGGCAAGAGCTGGGCCCATATCGGCCTGAAAGACGTGAGCCAGGTGAGCCGTATCATCGTGCATCCCACCGACCCGGCCACCGTCTATGTCGCCGGCATGGGCCGGCCTTATGGCGCGAACAGCGAACGCGGCGTGTTTCGCAGCCGTGATGGCGGCAAGACCTGGCAAAAGATCCTGTACGTAAACGCCAACACCGGCGCGAACCGCATCGAATTCGACCCCAACAATCCGAACATCCTCTACGCCAACATGTGGGAACATCGCGAGGGCCCTTGGGAAAATGCGCGCTTTTCCGGGCCTAACAGCGGCATCTACAAGTCGACCGACGGCGGCAACAGCTGGCGCAAGCTCACCGGCGGTCTGCCGGGCGCAGCACAAGGCCTGGGCCTGACCGGTGTTGGCGTGGCACCAGGCAATTCGAACCGCGTCTATGCCGTGGTCAATGCCGTGAAGGACGGCGGCCTCTACCGCTCCGACGATGGCGGCGAGCGCTGGACGCTGGTCAGCACCGACCGGCGCATCTGGGGCCCGGACGGCGGCTTTGCGGAAATCATCGTGCATCCCACGAATGAAAATCTCGTCTTCCTCGCCAACACCGCCGCCTATCGATCGGAGGATGGCGGCAAGACTTGGGTCTCGCACAAGGGGGCGCCCGGCGGCGATGATTATCAGCGGATGTGGATCAACCCGCAGGCGCCGGACATCATGATCTATACGGCGGACCAGGGTGCCACCATCAGCGTCAACGGTGGCCGTACCTGGAGCAGCTGGTACAACCAGCCCACCGCGCAGCTCTACCATGTCTCCACCGATCGCCAGTTCCCCTACTGGATCTATGGCGGCCAGCAGGAAAGCGGCGCCATCGGCATCGCCAGCCGCGGCAATGGCGGCCAGATCTCCTTCCGCGACTGGATGGGGGTGGGCGCCGATGAATATAGCTTTGTGGCGCCCGATCCGCTGAACCCGGATCTGATCTATGGCGGCCGCGTCGTGCGGTTCGACCGGCGGACCGGGCAGACCCGCAACATTGCGCCCGAAGCGCTGCGTTCCGGCAATTATCGGATCAAGAGGTCCATGCCGTTGATGTTCCATCCCGCCGATCCCAAGGCGCTGCTGTTCGCGACCAACGTGCTGTGGAAGACCCTGAACGGCGGCGAAAGCTGGGAGATCATCAGCCCAGACCTGTCCCGCGAACGGCCGGACGTGCCGGCGAGCATCGGCGATTTCAGGACGCCGCAGCTGGCGACGATCGACCGGCTGGGGGTGATCTATGCGCTGGCGCCATCGCCACGCGATGCAAGCATCATCTGGGCCGGCACCGATGATGGCCTGATCCACCTCACGCGGGACGGCGGGCGCAACTGGACCAATGTGACGCCGCCGCCGCTGCGCGCCTGGGACAAGCTCGCCGGTCTCGAGGCCGGGCATTTCAGCAATGACACCGCCTATGCGGCCGTCAACGCCATCCGGCTCGACGACATGCGTCCGCACATCTGGCGCACCCACGATGGCGGCCGCAACTGGACGCGCATCGTGATTGGCCTGCCCGATGATGGCCCGGTGAATGTCGTGCGCGAGGATCCGAAGCAGCCCGGCCTGCTGTTCGCGGGCACGGAGCGCGCCGTGTATTTCTCGATCGACGATGGCGCGAACTGGCAGGCGTTGCGCATGAACATGCCAGCGACGTCTATCCGCGATCTTGTTGTCCACGATGATGATCTCGTCATCGGCACCCACGGCCGGTCGATCTGGGTGATGGACAATATGTCGATCCTGCGGGAACTGGCCGCCACACGGAACGCCAGCGGCTTGCATCTGTTCAAGCCCGCAGTGGCGACGCGGGTGCGCTCCAACATGTTCCTCGACACGCCGCTGCCGCCGGAAGAGCCGACGGGCCAGAATCCGCCCGATGGCGCGGTACTGGATTATTTCCTGCCCACCAAGGCTGCGAGCGTCACGATTGAGATCCTCGACAGCCAAGGCCAACGGGTGCGCCTGTTTTCCAATGCCGACCCGGTGGAAAGGCTGGATCCGGCCACGCTGCCGCATCC
Organism: Sphingomonadales bacterium; assembly: GCA_027486275.1. The sequence continues at coordinate 8,348 of JAIXPM010000053.1, forward strand.
AACCTACTGGATCCGGCCGCCGCAGCATCTGGCGACGACGCCCGGCCATCACCGCTTCGTCTGGAACCTGCGCCATGAACCGCCCAAGGGCGTGCGGCGCGGTTATGATATTGCGGCGACCTTCCGCAACACGCCAAGCGATCCCGCCGGGCCTTATGTGCTTCCAGGCCAATATCGCGTGCGGGTCACGGCCGATGGGGTGACGCGCGAGGCGCCGCTGCAGGTCAGGCTCGATCCGCGCGTCCGCGTGAGCCCAGAGGATCTTGCACTGCAGGCCCGGTATAGCCTGCAACTGCTGAAGGCCAGTGAGGCAGCACAGGCCTTGCGTGACAGCGTTGATCAACGGCTGGCGACCGCAACCGCTGCCCAACGCGATGCAATGCTCCGCCTGCGCGGCGAGGGTGAAGCGGCCAATCCCGATACCAGCTACGGCAGCATCACCGCCGTGCCGCCGGTACGGGAAACG
>JAIXPM010000341.1 GCA_027486275.1 Sphingomonadales bacterium
GCCGGACCGCCCGACGCCTTTGCCGCGATCGGGCACTTGGGCCAATATGTGATCGTGGTGCCATCGAAGCGGATCGTGGTGGTGCGGCTGGGCAAGACGCAGGACGACGTGCTGCAACCGGTGCGCGACGGTCTGGCCAAGCTGGTGAACAGCGTGCCGGCCAAGGGGGCGAAATGAGCAACCCCGATTATCGCCTGACCGACATCAAGCTGGACGAACGCACCATCCTGTGGCGCAACGCCGATATCGAGCAAGAGCGCCGCGTCGCCATCTTCGATCTGCTTGAGGGCAATGAATTCAAGCCCATCGCCGCCGCCGATGCCGGCCATCACGGGCCGTATAAGTTGCTGCTGGGTGTGGAGGATGGCCGGCTCGACGTGACGGTAAGCAATGGCGACGACATCCAGATCGATGCGTTTCAGGTCGCGCTGAGCCCGTTCCGGCGCACGATCCGCGAATATTTCGCCATCTGCGACAGCTATTACCAGGCCATACGCCAGGCCAGCCCCGGCCAGATCGAAACCATCGACATGGCGCGGCGCGGCATTCACAATGATGCTGCCGAACTGTTGAAGGAACGGCTGGAAACCCGCGCTATCGTCGATTTCGACACAGCGCGCCGCCTGTTCACCCTGATCTGCGTCCTCCACATCAAAGGCCACTGATGTCCGTATTGTCCGACCGCTGGATTCGCGAAACCGCCCTGAACGAGGGCATGATCGAACCGTTCGTGGAGCGCCAGACGCGCGGCGGCTGCATTAGCTATGGCCTGTCGAGCTATGGCTATGATGCGCGCGTGGCCGACGAGTTCAAGATCTTCACCAATGTCGACAGTGCCGTGGTGGACCCCAAGGATTTCAATCCGAACAGCTTCGTCGATCGCAAGACCGACGTGTGCGTGATACCGCCCAACAGCTTCGCGCTGGCCCGCACGGTCGAGTATTTTCGCATCCCGCGCGATGTGCTGGTGATCTGCCTGGGCAAGAGCACCTATGCCCGCTGCGGCATCATCGTGAATGTGACGCCGCTGGAACCGGGCTGGGAAGGCCATGTCACGCTGGAATTCTCCAACACCACGCCGCTGCCGGCGCGCATCTATGCCAACGAAGGCGCGTGCCAGTTCCTGTTCCTCAAGGGCAATGAACCCTGCGAAGTGAGCTATGCTGACAGAGCTGGCAAATACATGGGCCAGCGCGGGGTGACGCTGCCCAAGCTTTAGGGCCGAAATTGTGGCGCCGCCGGGGGTGGCGCGCATCGTCAATGCCGGCTAACGCCGCCGGGTGAGCGCGACCTCTCCTTCCGAAGCCCGCCTTGGCTTTTTCGCCGGCATGGGCGCCTATCTGATCTGGGGCGTGCTGCCCTTTTACCTGCGGCTGTTGCAAGGCGTGCCGGCGGCCGATGTGCTGGCGCACCGTATCTTGTGGACCGTGCTGGTGGTGGTGGTGCTGATTTCTGGCCTGAAGGGCTGGGAACGCGTGCGCGCCGCCCTGCGTCAGCCGCGTTTGCTGTTGATGCTGCTGGCATCGGCCGTGTGCATCACCATCAATTGGGGTGTCTACACCTGGGCGATCCTGGCCGGCCACGCCATCGATACGTCGCTGGGTTACTTCATCAACCCGCTGGTTTCGGTGCTGTTTGGCGTGGCGCTGCTGGGGGAGAGATTGGGGCGGCTGCAATGGGTTGCGGTCGGGCTGGCGGCGCTGGGCGTGGCGGTGCTCACCATCGAACGGGGCTCGCTGCCGCTGGTTTCCCTCGCGCTGGCGCTGTCGTTCGGCGTCTATGGCCTGATCCGCAAGCAGGCGGCGGTGGATACCGCGACCGGCCTGTTTGTTGAAACGCTGCTATTGGCGCCGATGGCGGCATTGTGGGTGGCCCAAACGCCGCAAGGCTTTGCCGGTTGGCCGCCGGTCACGACGATGACTCTGGCACTGGGCGGGCTGGCCACGGCGATCCCGTTACTTCTGTTCGGCCTGGCGGCGCGGCGGCTGCCGCTCTCCACCCTTGGCCTGATGCAATATGTGGCGCCCACCATGGTGCTGCTGGAGGCGGTGCTGCTGTTCGGCGAGGTGCTGGATCCGGCGCGACTGGCGGCGTTCTGCTGCATCTGGGCGGGCCTGGCGGTCTATACGTTTTCCCTGCGCCGGCCAGTGGCGCGCGCCACGCCAACGCGCTAAGGCGGATTCATGGACAAGATCGTCATCCGCGGGGGCCGCCGCTTGAAGGGCCGTATCCAGATTTCCGGCGCCAAGAACGCCGCGCTCACGCTGATGCCGTGCGCGCTGCTCACTGATGAGCCGTTGACGCTGCGGAACCTGCCGCGGCTGGCCGATATCGATACGTTCGGCCACCTGCTCAACAATCACGGCCTTTCGACCACCATTGAAGGCACCAGCCCGGATGAATTCGGCCGCGTGATGACGGTGCGCGCCAACCGCATCACCTCGACGCTCGCCCCCTATGACATCGTGCGCAAGATGCGCGCGTCCATCCTCGTCCTCGGTCCGCTGCTGGCCCGCGCCGGTGAAGCCACGGTTTCGCTGCCTGGCGGCTGCGCCATCGGCAACCGCCCGATCGATCTGCACCTGAAAGCGCTGGAGCATCTGGGCGCCAACATCGAACTGGCGGCCGGCTATGTGAAGGCGACGGCCCCGATGGGCGGCCTGCCGGGCGGACGTTACGTGTTTCCCATCGTTTCTGTAGGCGCGAC
>JAIXPM010000119.1 GCA_027486275.1 Sphingomonadales bacterium
TGATGTCAGGCGCGCGCAGTTCGATCAGGCGCTTCAGGCGGTTATTGCGGTTGATGACGCGACGATAGAGATCGTTCAAATCCGACGTCGCAAAGCGGCCACCATCCAGCGGCACCAGCGGGCGCAGTTCCGGCGGGATCACCGGCACCACCTGCATCACCATCCATTCGGGCTTGTTGCCCGAGTTGATGAAGCTCTCGACGATCTTCATCCGCTTGATGATCTTCTTCGGCTTCAGTTCCGACTTGGTGGTGCGCAGCTCCTCGCGCAGCGTCTCCATCTCGCCTTCAAGATCGAGTTCCTGCAGCAGGATGCGGATGGCTTCGGCACCGATACCGGCCTGGAAGGCGTCTTCGCCATATTCTTCCTGGGCGGTCATCAGCTCTTCTTCGGTGAGAAGATCGAACTTCTTGAACGGCGTCATGCCCGGATCGAGCACCACATATTGTTCGAAATAGAGCACGCGCTCCAGCTGCTTGAGCTGCATGTCGAGCAGCATGCCGATGCGGCTGGGCAGCGACTTCAGGAACCAGATGTGGGCGACCGGCGCGGCCAGTTCGATATGGCCCATGCGTTCGCGGCGGACCTTCGACACGGTCACTTCCACGCCGCACTTTTCGCAGACGATGCCCTTGTACTTCATGCGCTTGTACTTGCCGCACAGGCACTCGTAATCCTTGATCGGGCCAAAGATGCGGGCGCAGAACAGGCCATCACGTTCCGGCTTGAAGGTCCGGTAGTTGATGGTTTCCGGCTTCTTGATCTCGCCGAACGACCAGCTGCGGATCTGTTCCGGGCTGGCGATGGCAATCTGGATCTGGTCAAACGTCTCGGGCTTGGCGGCCGGCGAGAAGAAATTCATCACTTCGTTCGTCATCTTCTTTCCTCCGTTTCCCCTCCCGCTCGCGGGAAGGGCTGGGGGTGGGCAGAGTGTGGGGTGGGGAATAACCGGCGGTGAGGCCGGTTATTCCACCTCCTCGTTGCTCTGCAGCTGGACGTTGAGGCCCAGCGACCGCATTTCCTTGACCAGCACGTTGAAGCTTTCGGGGATGCCGGCTTCGAACGTGTCGTCACCCTTGACGATGGCTTCATACACCTTGGTGCGGCCCACCACGTCATCGGATTTGACAGTGAGCATTTCCTGCAAGGTGTAGGCCGCGCCATAGGCCTGCAGCGCCCACACTTCCATTTCCCCGAAGCGCTGGCCACCGAACTGGGCCTTGCCGCCCAGCGGCTGCTGGGTAACGAGGCTGTAGGGACCGATCGAACGGGCGTGGATCTTGTCGTCCACCAAATGGTGCAGCTTGAGCATGTAGATATAGCCCACGGTGACACGACGATCGAAGGGATCGCCGGTGCGGCCATCGAACAGCTCAACCTGGCCGGAGGTTTCCAGCCCGGCCAGTGCCAGCATGTTCGACACGTCGGCTTCCTTGGCGCCATCGAACACCGGGGTGGCCATCGGCACACCGCCCACCAGGTTGCGGGCCAGTTCGATCACGGCGGCATCGTCATAGTCGGCGATGTCGAGCAGATACTGCGGGCCATAAATGGCCTTGAACAGCTCGCGGATCTCGTTGGCTGTGCCCGATGCCATGGTCTGGTGGATATTCTCCAGCATCTCGGCGATCTTCTTGCCCAGGCCGCGCGCGGCCCAGCCCAAGTGGGTTTCGAAGATCTGGCCGACGTTCATGCGGCTGGGCACGCCCAGCGGGTTGAGCACGATGTCGACCGGGGTGCCATCGGCCAGGAAGGGCATGTCTTCCTGCGGCAGGATGCGAGAGATGACGCCCTTGTTGCCGTGACGGCCGGCCATCTTGTCACCCGGCTGCAGCTTGCGCTTCACCGCGACAAAGACCTTCACCATCTTCAGCACGCCCGGCGGCAGTTCGTCGCCGGCCTGCACCTTGGATTTCTTGTCTTCAAGGCGAGCGGTGATGGTGGTGTGGGCTTCATCCCACTGCGCCTTCAACGCTTCCAGGCCGGCCTGCATGGCATCATCGGCCACGCCGAACTTCCACCATTCACGGCGCGGCTGTTCTTCCAACATGGCCTCGTCGATGGCGGCGCCCTTCTTCACGCCCTTGGGCGCGGCGACCACTTCCTGGCCCAGCAGCGCATCGCGCAGACGGGCATAGGTGGCGCGATCAAGGATGGCACGTTCGTCGGTGGCGTCCTTTTCAAGGCGCTCGATTTCCTCGCGCTCGATCTGCAGGGCACGTTCGTCCTTGTCGATGCCATGGCGGTTGAAGATGCGCACATCAACGATGGTGCCCGACACGCCCGGCGGCAGACGCAGCGAGGTGTCACGCACATCGCTGGCCTTTTCGCCGAAGATGGCGCGCAGCAGCTTTTCTTCCGGCGTCATCGGCGATTCACCCTTGGGGGTGATCTTGCCAACCAGGATATCGCCCGGTTCCACTTCGGCGCCGATGTAGACGATGCCGGCTTCGTCGAGACGGGCCAGCGCGTCTTCACCAACGTTGGGAATGTCGCGGGTGATGTCTTCCGGGCCCAGCTTGGTGTCGCGGGCCATCACTTCGAATTCATCGATATGGATCGACGTGAACACGTCTTCCTTGACGATCTTCTCGTTGATCAGGATCGAATCTTCGTAGTTGTAGCCATTCCACGGCATGAACGCGACGAGCACGTTGCGGCCCAGCGCGAGTTCACCATCTTCGGTGGACGGACCGTCGGCGATGATGTCGCCCTTCTGCACCAGGTCACCCACGGTCACCAGCGGGCGCTGGTTGATGCAGGTGGACTGGTTGGAGCGCTGGAACTTCATCAGCGTGTAGATGTCGACGCCCGACTTGCCCGGTTCCACGTCCTGCGTGGCGCGGATCACGATGCGGGTGGCGTCCACCTGGTCGACGATGCCGGTGCGCTTGGCGGCGATGGCCGCGCCCGAATCGCGCGCAACCGTGCCTTCCATGCCGGTGCCCACGAACGGGCTTTCGGCCTTCACCAACGGCACCGCCTGGCGCTGCATGTTCGAGCCCATCAGCGCGCGGTTGGCGTCATCGTTTTCCAGGAACGGAATCAGCGAAGCGGCGACCGACACCAGCTGCTTGGGCGACACGTCGGCCAAGGTGATGGTGCTGGCCGGGGCCATCAGGAATTCCCCGGCCTGCCGGGCGGAGATCAGTTCCTCGACATAGGTGCCGCCGGCATCGATGCCGGCGTTGGCCTGCGCGATGGTGTGGCGGGCTTCTTCCATGGCCGAAAGATAGACGACATCGTCGGTCAGCTTGCCGTTATCCACCTTGCGGTAGGGCGTTTCGATGAAGCCATACTTGTTGACGCGGCTGAAGGTGGCGAGACTGTTGATCAGACCGATGTTCGGGCCTTCCGGCGTTTCGATCGGGCAGATGCGACCATAGTGCGTCGGGTGAACGTCGCGCACTTCGAAGCCGGCGCGCTCACGGGTGAGACCGCCCGGGCCGAGGGCCGAGACGCGGCGCTTGTGGGTGACTTCGCTCAGCGGGTTGGTTTGGTCCATGAACTGCGACAGCTGCGAGCTGCCGAAGAATTCACGCACCGCGGCCACGGCCGGCTTGGCATTGATCAGGTCGTTGGGCATGACGGTGTCGATATCGACGCTCGACATGCGTTCCTTGACGGCGCGTTCCATGCGCAGCAGGCCAACGCGATACTGGTTTTCGAGCAGTTCGCCGACCGAACGCACACGACGGTTGCCGAGGTTGTCGATGTCGTCGATTTCGCCCTTGCCGTCCTTCAGTTCGACCAGCGTCTTCACCACCGAGGCGATGTCCTCGCGGCGCAGAACGGTCACATCATCCGGGCAGTCCAGCGCCAGACGCATGTTCATCTTCACGCGGCCCACGGCCGACAGGTCGTAACGGTCCGGATCGAAGAACAGGCCATAGAACATGGCTTCGGCGGTTTCGCGCGTCGGCGGTTCGCCGGGGCGCATGACGCGATAGATTTCGGCGAGCGCATGGTCGCGCTCTTCCACCTTGTCGGCCATCAGCGTGTTGCGGATCCACGGACCCACCGACACATGATCGATATCGAGCAGTTCGATGCTGGTCTGGCCGGCGCGGTCGATCTTTTCCAGATTTTCCGCGGTCAGCTCGTCACCGGCCTCGATGTAGATTTCACCGGTGGCTTCGTTGATCAGATCGAACGCCGAATAACGGCCGAAGATTTCCTCGGTCGGGATCAGCAGGCTGGTCAGGCCATCGGTGGTCGCCTTGCGCACCATGCGCGGCGTGATCTTGGTGCCCGACGGGAACACAACTTCCCCGGTGTCGGCGTTGACCATGTCGAACGTCGGCTTGGCATTGCGATAGTTGGCTTCAACGAACGGCACTTTCCAGCCGGCTTCGTTGTTCGCGCCATGGCCGCGCACCCAGATGACGCGGTTGTAGAACAGGTTGAGGATCTCTTCCGAATGCCAGCCCAGCGCATACAGCAGGGTGGTGACCGGCAGCTTGCGCTTGCGGTCGATACGGACGTTCACGATGTCCTTGGCGTCGAATTCCAGATCCAGCCACGAACCGCGATACGGGATCACGCGGGCAGCAAACAGATATTTGCCGCTGGCGTGGGTCTTGCCGCGATCATGATCGAAGAAGACGCCCGGCGAACGGTGCATCTGCGAAACGATCACGCGCTCGGTGCCGTTGATGATGAAAGTGCCGTTGCCGGTCATGAGCGGCATGTCGCCCATGTAGACGTCCTGCTCCTTGATATCGAGCACGGAGCGGGTTTCGGTATCGGGATCCACTTCGAACACGATCAGCCGCAGCGTGACGCGCATCGGCGCTGCATAGGTCATGCCGCGCTGGCGGCACTCGTCCGTGTCGTACTTCGGCTCTTCCAGCTCGTAATGCACGAAATCCAGCTCGGTAGTGCCGGCGAAAGCGCGGATCGGGAAGACGCTGCGCAGCGTCTTTTCAAGGCCGGAGACATAGCCCA
>JAIXPM010000176.1 GCA_027486275.1 Sphingomonadales bacterium
GATGCGGCGCTCACTGCCGCCATGCAGCGCCTCAAGGGATGGGCCTTCCGCCCTGATGGCACCGAAGGCTTTGCCAAGGCCGAAGTGACCGCGGGCGGCATCGACACCGCCGGGCTTTCTTCCCGCAGCATGGAGGCCAATCACATTGAAGGGCTGTTCGCCATCGGCGAGGCCGTAGACGTTACCGGCTGGCTGGGGGGCTATAACTTCCAGTGGGCCTGGGCCAGCGGACACGCGGCAGGCACGGCAATCGCGGAGAGAGTGCATTCATGACGAGTTATGACGAAGTGGTTCTGGGCCGCCGCTCCATTCGCGGCTTCAAGCCCGATCCGGTGCCGATGGAGCTCATCAAGGAAATATTGACGCTGGCCATGCGCAGCCCATCGTCGATGAACACGCAGCCGTGGAATTTCACCGTGGTCACCGGTGAACCACTCAATCTCATCCGCGCCGGCAACACCGAACGCAACATGGCCGGCGTGCCGCACAGCCGCGAATTCCGCACCGGCACGGCGTTCGAAGGCGTTCACCGCGAACGCCAGATCGGCGTGGCCAAGCAATTGTTCAGCGCCATGGGCATCGCCCGCGACGACGCGCCGGCCCGCATGGACTGGGTGCTGCGCGGTTTCCGCCAGTTCGACGCGCCGGTGTGCGTGATCATCACCTATGACAAGATACTTTCCGGCAGCGACGACACGCCGTTCGATTGCGGTGCGGTTTCGACCGCCCTGGTCAACGCCGCCTGGTCACGCGGGCTGGGCGCGGTGATCAACAGCCAGGGCATCATGCAATCGCCGGTGGTGCGCGAACACGCCGGCATCGCCGATGATCAGGTGATCATGAAGGCCATCGCCATCGGCTGGCCGGATGACAGCTTCCCCGCCAACGCGGTGGTGTCGGAGCGCAAGAGCGTGGACGAAGCGGCGCGGTTCGTGGGGTTCTGACATATTCGACCGTAATTCTCGCGATCTATCAGGCCAGTCGGTGCGGACTGGGATCGCCCTGTTCTGCTACCAACTGCTGTCGAGCAGTGGACAAGGCTTCGGTGAACGCGGTGGCGGCTGTCGACGGGGAAAGCCCGGTCACGTCGGCCAGGCGGTCAATCAACTCCGCATCCGGGCAGACGGCGAGGCGGCTGGTGAGCCGTACCGGATCATGGCCGTGGGCCCGGGCAATCAAGCTGATCGCACGAGCACGCTGTTGGAAGCCGAAGGCCTGCAGCCGGGCGGTTTCCATCTCTGCCTTTTTGTGCAGGGCCTTGGCCAGATCCCATGTCACCGCCCAGAGCTCACACCCCGTTAGCCTTGAAATGCTTCAGCAGGCGATCCCACGCGTCCTTGCCGGCCGCCGCGTTGTAGCTGGGGCGGTAATCGGCGAGGAAGCCGTGATCGGCATCGGGATAGAGTATGATGCTGCTTTTTGAGCCCTTCAGCTTCGCCTGCATCGCCTCCACGTCGGCCACCGGGATGCCCTTGTCGAGCGCGCCGTAGAGGCCGAGCACCGGCGCCTTCAGATCGTCCACAACATCCATCGGGAAGCGGCGGTTCTCCGGGCCGGGGTTGCCCTTCAGGCCGCCATACCAGGCGCCGCCCGCCTTCAGTTCGGGGAAGCGCGCCGCCGCCATCCAGGTGATGCCGCCGCCCCAGCAGAATCCGGTGATCGCCAGCCTCTTCGCGTTGACGAACTTCTGGGTGCCCAGCCAGTCGAGCGTCGTCTTGGTATCGCCCATCACCTGTTCCAGCCCGGCCTTGGCGACGATGGCGCGGATGGCGGGGAAGTCCTTCAGCGTCGGCAGCGTCTTGTCAGGGTCGCCGCGGAAGAAATATTCGGGCGCGACAGCGACATAGCCCGCCTTGGCAAAGCGGCGGCAGACATCCTTGATCCATTCGTGCACGCCGAAAATCTCGTTCACCACGATCACGGCGGGGTGTTTGCCCTTGCTGGCCGGGCGGGCGACGAAGGCGGGCAGGCCGCCGGGCAGGGTTTCCCAGCCCGTCACCAGGCCATCGGCGGGCGTGGTGATCGGTTCGGCCTGGGCGGCGATATCGAACACGGCATAGCCGGCGGCGGCCAGCACGGCGCGGCGCGAAAGCGCCAGATCTTCGGCTTCGGTGCCTTCGGGACGGGTGAGCGTGGCCATGGTGCGGTTCCTTGCTGATGACGCAGGGCAGGATAAGCGCTGGCCGCGGCCTTGCAAGCAAGCGGGTCTTGCGGCGGCTGCAAAGAAGATTACATTATGGCAATCTTGGCTGCAAAGGTGCCACCATGCTGATCCCGCTTGTTTCGCTTGCCCTTGCTGCCGCCCCGGCTGCCGTGAGCCAGGGCAAACCCGCCCCTATTGATGCGGCGATGGTGACGCAGCACCGCGGCTGGATTGATGATCAGGCGCGCTGGAATGCCCAGCACATGGCGGCGGCGCGGCGGCTGGAGACCGTTGCGGCCGCGCTGCGCCGGCACGACACCAGCTTCGATCGGCATGGCAGCGAACTGCGTGACCACGAACGTCACATCATTGCCAATGGCCATGGCAAGGACGACAAGAGCCGGCATCTGGCGCTGGCCGCCGCCCATGCCAAGGCCGCCGAGAGCCACCGCCGGCTGATGGCCGAAGTCGCCGATCTGGAACGCACCATCACCGAGAATCTGGCGGCCGACCGTTTCCCGCCGCGCTGATGCCGGGCTGGCCCTGCGCCCGTTTACAGCCAGAACATCCCCGCTGCCGACAGCGTCATCAACAGCGCGGCGCCCCAGCCCAGCACGGCCTGGGCACCGCGCGCCCGGAAATTGCCCATCACGGCACGACGACTGGCCAACAGCATGATGGCCAACATCACGGGCACGGCCACCAGCCCGTTGACCACCGCCGACCAGAATAGCGCCTTGATCGGATCGATGCCGATCAGATCAAGACCAAGCGCGGCGCTGACGGCGAGGAAGATGACGCCATAGAAGCCGCCGGCCTCGCGGGGTTTCAGCTCCAGCCCGGCGCGCCAGCCCATCACTTCGGAAAGCGCATAAGCGGCCGAGCCCGCCAGCACCGGAACCGCCAGCAGGCCGGTGCCGATGATGCCGATCGCAAACAGCGCGAAGGCGAAATCGCCGGCGATGGGCCGCAAGGCAGCGGCAGCATCGGCAGCGGTGGCGATGGTGGTCGTACCGGTGCCGTGCAGCGTGGCGGCGGTGGCCGCGATGATGCACAGCGAAATGATCATGGTCACAAGGAAACCGCCGGCGCTGTCTTTCATCAGGCGGGTCAGTTCGTGCGGCGCGGCGCGCGGGCGTTGCAGCAGCGGACGGGCGTGCTCCATCTGCATTTCCTCCAGTTCCTGCGCGCTCTGCCAGAAAAACAGGTAGGGGCTGATCGTGGTGCCCAGGATGGCGACGACGGTGGTGGCACTGCCGGCCGGCAGGCTGGGCCACAGCCCGGCCAGGGCTGCGCGCCAGTCCACGCCCACCGCCAGCACCACCAGAACATAGGCAAACAACGTGAGCGTCAGCCATTTCAGGATGCCGACATAGCGGTGATAAGGCACGAAGATCTGCAGCCCCAGCGACAGCGCGGCAAAGCCGACCATGAGCGGCAGGCGAGGGATGCCGGTGACCAATCGCGCCGCTTCGCCCATGGCCGCGATGTCGGCCGCGATGTTGAAGATGTTGGCGCCCAGCAGCATCAACACCACCGCCCACACGGCGGCGCGCGGCAGATGGGTGGCCAGATTGGCGGCGAGGCCCTTGCCGGTGACGCGGGCGATTTCGGCGCAGGTGAACTGGAACGCCGTCAGGAACGGCCACGCCAGAACCACTGGCCACAACAGCGCAAAGCCATAGGCGGCGCCGGCCTGAGAATA
>JAIXPM010000446.1 GCA_027486275.1 Sphingomonadales bacterium
GCCGGTGAAGATGATATCGACAAACTGCGTATCAGGATGGGCCGCCAGAAAGTCCTGTGCCTCGGCCGGCAGCGCCACTGCGATTGTCATGTCCACTCCTGCCAGCCTGATCTTCGGTTGCCACACTCGCAAAGCGCAGGCCTGCCAGCAACCCCTTGGCGGTGGTCATTTGGCCCATGCGCGCCAGCGTTTGATCGTCACGCGTTGCCGAAAATTACCTTTCATTAACGACATTGATTGACTTGGCCGATAGCGGCGCGCAAGAATCGGGCAGTTATCGGGGGAGAAAGGCGATGCGGCTGCGCCACCTGCTGGGGTTGGCTGCGCTGATTTTCGGTTTGGCGACCTCTGGCCAGGCGCAAACCCCGCGCCCGGCTGCCCACATGACCCCACGTGTTATCGTGCAGGCGGTGCGCGGCGGCATTGAAACCGCCGCCTGGTCGGCCGATGGCCGCTTTATCTTCACGGCCATGGGCATCAGCCGCGAACTGCTGGTGTGGGATGTCGCCACCGGCCACATCATCGATCGCGTAAAGCTGCCCCTGCAGGTGCGAGGCGAAGCCGACGTGATGAAGATGCGCGCGATGACGCTGCTGCCCGATGGCCGCACACTGCGCCTTGATGCCGAGATCCTGGACAGCAGCGCACCCAATATGCAGGGCGGGCGCACCTATTTCGTCGATGTGGTGACCCGGCGTGCCACCGTGGCCCCCACGCCGCCACGATTGCCACCGCTGCCCGCCGATACGGATTTCGGCACCTGGACGCAGCGCTGGATGGGGGCGCTGGAAGCCATTTACGAAGGCGGCACCGACATGAGCGAGGCCGAGGCCAATGGCCTGCTGCCGCGGCTGCCGGCGTCGCCCGATGGTGCGTTGCAGATCGTGCGCGCCGGTTCCGGCATCGGGGTGCGCGGCCGCGACGGCAAGACACGCGAACTGGAGACCAGCGACGATTTCCAGAATCTCGATCATGCCGCCCTGTCGCCAGACGGCCAGACCGTGGCGCTGCTGCACCCCGACGAGGACGACAAGGGCAAGCCGATCATCAACATCGATCTGCTCGATCTGGCCGACGGCGACCTTGGCGACCAGATCACGCTGCCCGGCAGCTATGATCGCCTGCACTGGCTGAACCCGCGGGAACTGCTGGCGCTGCCGTACGACGACAGTGACGATCCGCTGGACGATGCGGCGGCAGGCGTGCCGTCGGATGTGCTCAGGGTTGATGTGGCCAGCGGCGAAACACGCGGCCGTTATCCGGCGCGCTGCTTCGTCACCAGCCTGGCCGATGGCACGTTGATCGGTGCCGGCCTCGCCAACTGCCGATCCGGCGTACCCGATGATCGCGCGCTGCAGCGGCTGGAGGGCGGCCGCTGGGTGAAGCTGACCGGCCATGAAATGCCCAAGGGCGCCCATATCAGGCTGATTGCCGCGAGCCGGCGCGGTGGGCAACTGGCGGTGGTGACACGGCTGGCCGATGGCACGCACGAGATTGTTGCGGTCGATCCCGCCACAGGCGCGCCGCAGCATGCGATCACCTACGACGACAAGGACGCTGTCTTCATGACGGCGGAATTTTCGAATGACGGGAAGATCTTGTGGATGGCCGGCGGCGGCGCGGTGATCGAATGGACCCCGGCCGCCCCCGACAAGCCCGATGGATCACCGGCCACGCGGGTGTTCGAGGTGGGCGTGACGGCCCCCACCAGCCTGGTGGAACAGCGCGGCGAACTACTGGTGATGGGCCCGCTGGACGACCGGATTTTCAGCATCGATCTGGCCATTGGCAAGGCCCGGCCACTGGCCGAGTTCATGGGAGCGCTGGCGGGCGGCACACTGGGCAACCGGCCGATCCGCTGGGCCGTGTCCATCGGCGGGGACATGACGCTGTGGCAGGCGCAAACCGGCCAGACGCTGCTCACCACCTCGCTGCTGCCTGAAGGCGATTATGTCACCGCCACGCCGGAGGGCCGCTACGACACCAACATGGACGCCGACGATGCCAGTTTCCGCTGGTTCGTGCCCGATGAACCCTATCAGAGCCTTAGCCCCCAAACCTTCATGCGCGATTATTTCACGCCGCGCCTGCACCGCAAGCTGGTGGACTGCGCCACCGCCAACAATTGTGCCGAAGTGCTGAAACCGCTGCCATCAATCGCCGGCCTGAACCGGCTGCAACCGGTGGTGACGATCACCGGCGTCGAAATGGACCCCAAGGACGCCGGCGACGCCTGGGTGAGCCTGGAGATCGACGAAGCCGTGAACCCGAAAACCCGTCGCCGTTCCGGCCTTTATGGCCTCAAGCTACTGATGAACGGCCGCGAGGTGACCCGCGATCCTGATGATCCCAATGCGCCGATGCCGCGCACGCTGGCAGAATGGCGCAAGGTGAACCGCACAGAGACCGACAACGGCCATTACAACTACCAGCTGCGGGTGACGATCCCCAGCGACGGCAAGTTACTGGAATTTTCCGCCTATGCCTTCAACGAGGATCGGGTGAAGAGCGAAAGCGCCTTTTTCTCGTGGAAGCCGCCGCGCCAGAAGCCACGCCCACGCCGGGCCTTCGTCCTGACCATCGGGGTGGATGCCTATGCCGAAAAGCGGCTGGATCTGAATTTCGCGGTGGCCGATGCCCGGCTGATCGGTGAACGACTGACCGTAATTCCCGGTTACGAAATGCGCCGCGCCAGCCTGACCACAACCACGACACGCACCGTCGCCAGCGAGCATATCCAGCTGGCGCTGTCGTTGCTGGGCGGATTGCAGGTGGAAAAGGCCCGCGAAACGCTGATCGCGGCCGGCCATGATGTTGCCCAACTTGAGGAAGCCTCGCCCGATGATGTCGTCATCATCAGTTTTTCCGGCCACGGCTTTGCCGACAAGAGCGGCAATTTCGCCCTGCTGCCCTCCGATGCCAATTGGCCGCTGAACAGCACCGGCCCGGCGCTGGAGACCACGGTGACCGCCGATGATCTCACCTTGTGGCTGCGCTACATCAATGCCGGCGATATCGCCTTCATTATCGATGCCTGCCATTCGGGCGCTGCGGTCGACACGCCGGATTTCAAGCCCGGCCCGATGGGCGATCCCGGCCTTGGCCAACTGGCCTTCGACAAGCTGATCCGCATCCTCGCCGCCACCCAGGCCGATGATGTCGCGCTGGAAAGCGCCAATCTGCGCCAGGGCCTGCTTACCGCGAGCCTGAGCGAAGGGCTGGAAGCCGGCACCGGCAGTCTGCGCGGGGACGAGGATGGTGATGGCAACGTGGGCCTCGATGAATGGCTGCGCTATGCCGTGGACCGCCTGCCCTCGCTGTCCGAGGAAGCCCGGCGCGGCGGCCCCGCCATGGCGTCACGCGGCGTGCGCCTGGTGATGCGCACCCCCGCCGCCCCGCCGCGCGTGCAGGAGCCCAGCCTGTTCGATTTCAGCACGGAGGATTCCCCCGTGGTGGTGAAACGGAGATGATGGGTCGTATCGCGATGATCCTTCGCCTGGAATGCGGGCGGACCGGCAAGGCCTTTAACCAGGGGGCAGACAAGCCAATGCAGCTGCGATTGTTTCGGCGGGCGTTGCTGGCAATAGTCGCGCTTTGGGCTTTCTTGCTTGCAGCTGCCCCATCGCCCGCGCAGGCTTTGCAACCCGGCCCGCAACAGCCCGTTGCGCCGTCAAGTCCCCCGCCGCCAGACGCCCGCATCGTCATTCAGGGGAAGTTATCCACGAACGTCGAAGTCGCCGCCTGGACCCCGGATAGCCGTTATCTGTTCATGGCGACCGGCCACACCCGCGAAGTGCTGATGTGGGATGTGCAGCGGAACGTGATCGTGGATCGGGTGCAGTTGCCCGCCGCCGGTTCGAATACCGGTTCATTCCAATTTCTGACCAGCATGGCAATGACGCCGGACGGCCTCGGAGTCCGCATCGAAGCCGAAGTATTCGATGCGGCCGCAGCGAGCTTCCGCGTGATGCGTTCCTATGAGATGACGGTGAGCACAAGGCGCATTTTCATCAAGGCAACCCGCCCCGTGCCGCCCCGGCCGAAAGACGTCGAAGCGGCTTATATTATGGACAAGGGGCAGTGGCTCTTGCAACGCGACAATCAGAGTGGAGCTGCTGCGGGGTGGCCCACACTGCCAAGATCGCCTGATGGCCAGTGGCAAGCTGAGCGCAGCGAGGGCGGAATTGTCCTGAAGAGCCTCGACGGCAAATCGCGCACCATGCGTGTGCAGTTGTGGTTGGGTGGCAAAGCGGATGCTGATCTCTCACCAGATGATCGCCTGCTGGCCACGCTGGTCAGCTCCAGTGCGAACATTTATTCAGAGATTGACATGATCGAGATGGCGTCTGGGCGTCATCTGCCTGTTCTAAAGGTGCCTGGCGCGTACGGTCAGCTGCGCTGGCTGTCTCCATCCGAGTATTTGCTGCTGCCGGCGGACAACGGCAATGAACCGAGCAGTATTTGGGCTTACAAAGGCGAGCCGCCGCCTTTTCTGCGGATCGAGGCTGCCACCGGCAAGACATTGACGAAATCTGCTTCGCGCTGCTTCATGACCCTATCGGGCCGTGGCTTGGTCGGCGCAGGGCTGGCCAATTGCCGGGCCGGGGCTGGATCGGACCGGACGTTGCAAACGTACCGAGCCACTGGCTGGGCACCACTGAAGGCGTTCACCCTGCCCGAGGGCGCGCTGATCCGCATGATCGCCGCCAGCGCCGACGGCACCCGACTGTTTGTCCTGACCAAGCTGCCTGATCGCAATTTCATGATGTACATCGTGGCTGCCGATAGTGGGAAAATACTCAAGCAGACGCGCTTGCCCGCCCAAGCTTATCCATCACTGGCCAGCTTCTCTCCTGATGGCCGCAGCATCTGGCTGGCGGTCTACGACAAGGTGCGCGAATGGAGCTATGAGGAAACAAGTGCAAACGGCGATGACGTGTATCGTGATTTTCCCGTCGCAACCTTCTGGCCGAAACGGTTTTCGACAAGAAACGGCTATCTGACTATTGGCGGACCTCTTGAAGATTTCATACAGATCGTGAATCTCGCCAACGGCACTACGATCAAGCCCGCCTATTTTCCGATGGCGATAGGGCTGGGATATATGCGAACGCGGCCGTTCTGGTGGGCCGTATCCATATTGGGGGAGCTGAGGATCTGGCACTTGCAAACTGGCAAGGTCGTGCTGACCACCACGTTCTTGCCCAACCAACGCTTTGTGACGTCGGCCCGCGATGGTCGCTACGACACCAATATCGGGCCGGACTCCAGCAATTTCCGCTGGCTGATTTCCGACCAACCGATGGAATCGCTGGCGCCGCAGACGTTGATGCGCGATTTCTATGAACCGCGACTGTTCACCAAGTTGCTGGATTGCACCGCGGCGAACAACTGTGAACAGAAGTTGAAGCCCCTGCCTGAGTTGTCCTCGCTGAACCGGCAACTGCCGCAGGTGCGCATCACCAACATCAAACCCGCCGATACGCCAGGGCAAGTGGTGGTGCGGGTGGAGGCCCGCGAAACCCGCAACGCGCAAAGCGGCCGGCGATCGGGCCTGTTCAACGTCAAGCTGCTGCTGAACAACCGCCAGATCGCTCAGGAGCCACCGCATTTCCAGCAACAGCCCAGCCCGACGCTGGCGCAATGGCGGGAACTGAACCAGATGGAAGGCGTGAATGCCGCCGGGGTCTGGACCAGCGAATTCCAGGTGTCGGTGCCAACCCACCACGATGGCAAGCCAATGGAATTTGCTGCCTATGCCTTCAACAGCGACCGGGTGAAGAGCGACACCGCGCGGCGCAGTTGGACCCCGCCGGCCACATCCACGCCAAAACGGCCACGCCGCGCCTGGGTGCTGACCATCGGCGTGGATGACTATGTCGAACCCCGGCTCAAGCTGAATTTTGCCGTGGCCGATGCGCGGGTGATTGCGGAGCGGCTTGCCGCCATCCCCGGTTACGAGATGCGGCACATCAGCCTGACCAGTGCCCCTGCCGCCGATGGCCGGCCCGCGCGGCAAGTGACGCGCGCCGATGTGCTGGGGGTGCTCAGCTTCCTGGCGGGCTTTCCGCCAGAAATGAGCCAGATGATCCGGCTGGAGGACGTGCACAAGGTGCGCAATCTGGCGGAAACCTCGCCGGATGATATCGTCATCATCAGCTTTTCCGGACACGGCTTTGCCACCGCTTCGGGCCAGTTTGCGCTGCTCCCGTCCAATGCACGCTGGCCGGCCACCGCACTCACGCCGGAAACAAGATCAGTGATCACGGCAGAGGATCTCACCATCCAATTGGGCTTCATGAAGGCCGCCGAAATCGCCTTCATCATCGATGCCTGCCATAGCGGCGCGGCGGTGAACACGCCGGATTTCAAGCCCGGCCCGATGGGCGATGCCAGCCTGGGCCAACTGTCGTTCGACAAGGGGCTGCGCATCCTCGCCGCCACCCAGGCCGATGATGTGGCGCTGGAAAATGCCGCCCTCAAACAGGGCTTCCTCACTGCGGCGCTTGGCGAGGGCCTCACCGATACCGGCGGTCCGGCCGATCTGAACAACGACGGACGCATCGTGCTGGATGAATGGCTGCGCTATGCCGTGGCGCGGCTGCCCTCTCTCCACGAGGATCTGGCGCGCGGTGGCGGCACGATGGCGGCGCGCGGCGTGCGGCTGGTGATGCGCACGCCCACGGCGCCGCCCAAGGTTCAGGAACCCAGCCTGTTCGATTTCAACAGTGCACCATCGCCGGTGGTGCTGCGCGGGAGAGCGACACAATGAAGACGCTGATGCTGGCCACTGCCCTGCTGCTCGGCAGCGCCGCGCAGGCCGAGGTGCGGGCCGTGTTCGTGGGCATCGACACATATGCCTATGGCGCCGTGCAGCCGCCTGCCTTGCGCTTTGCCGATCTGTCGGGCGCGGTGGGCGATACGCGCCGGATCAGGGATGCACTGGCGCGCAGCCATAGGCTGGCCGTGGGCACCATGCCGGAAGGCGACAATTGCCAGACCCAAGGCCCGGCCGCGCTGACGCTGATCAACGCGTGCGCCACCAAGGCCGCCATCCTGGCCGCGTGGCAGCAGCAGCTTGGCGCCAGCAGGGCGGGGGATACGCTGCTGCTCTATTTTGCCGGGCACGGTTCGCGCTTCATCAATGAAGATGGCAGCCAGGCCAGCGGCTTCAATAGCACGTTGATGCCCCATGATGCGCGGCGGCCGCAGGCGACGGCGGTAACCGATATCCTCGATTCGGAAACGCGGAATTTCATCAATCAGGCGACATCGCGGGGCGTCAATGTTGTCACGTGGTTCGACAGTTGCAACAGCGGCACCGCCAGCCGCGATGGCAACAGCGCCAGCCGTTCCGCGCCCCCGCTGCCCGTTGCCTATCCCGTTCAAAAAGCCAGAGATCCAAGCGTGTATGGCAATCTGGGCGCCTATCGGGTGCACATGGGCGGCGCGGCCGATGGCCAGGATGCCACCGAAGTCGGCCAGGTGGGCGCCCGCGCTGGCCGCTTCACCACGGCATTGGCCAAGGCCCTGACCGACACCCCGAATGCCAGCTTTGCCGATCTCGCTGCGCGGGTTGTGGGCGAGGTGACGCGCGATTCCGGCGGCCGCCAGGTGCCGCATGCCGAAGGCGCCCTGCGCGCCACGCTGGGCGGCCCTGAAGTGAAGGCGGCGACCTTTGATGTGGTGGTGGATGGCAGCCGGCTGGTGATGGCCGGCGGCCGATTGACCGGGGTCACCAAGGGATCGCGTTTCGCGCTGTTCACCACCACAGGCGAAGCGCTGGGCGGGGGCAGCGGCGTGAAGGCGCGGGTGGTGGACACAACGCTTGGCGATGCCGTTCTCGCGCCGGAAACCCCGCTGCCACCCGGCTGGCCGGGGACGCTGGTGGCGCGCGAGATTGTCCATGTGTTCGACGGACCGAAACTGCCGCTGGCGGTGGCCGATCCGGCGGCGCTGGCGATCGTGCAACGGTTGAACTTCGTGGCCGTGGATCCCGCCGGTCGCTTCCGGCTGCAACCGGCAGGGGGTGGCCTGCAGCTTTCGGGCCCAACGGGGATGCTGGCGATGCTGCCGCCGGCAGCCGACCCGATGTTCGGCGTGCGACTGGCATCGGCGCTGGAAAAAGTCGCGCGATACGAACAATGGCAAACCCAGATCAGCCCACGCCCAGGCGTGATCCTGTGCGTCCGCAGCGAAGCCGACGCAGCCGGCGACACCGATGCCGCCTGGTGCAAGCGCAACCCGCCGGCGGCGCTGGAACTGGAGACGACCAGCCAGATCAAGGTTTCGGTGGTCAACAACAGCCCTGCGCCACGCCATATCTATGTGCTGGCGATTGGCGACAAATACAGCGTGACACTGGTGTTGCCCGGGTTCGGCGCCCGTGAAAAAGCGATCCCGCGGGATGGGACCAATGCCATACCGGACGAACAATCCCTGACGCCGGACGGGCCGGGCAAATTGCGCTTCGTGGCGCTCTCCAGCGACCGTCCGCTGAATGCCAGCGCCCTGGAACAGACGGATACGGACCAGATCGACAGCCATGCCTGCCTCAGCGCGGTGGCCGGTGCCTTTTGCCGCGGCGCTGATCAGGCCCGCAGCGGTGGCGGAAGCCAGGTCGGTGAATGGTCAATCGCAGTGGTTGATGCACAGGTGAAACCATGAGGAACAGTCTGCTGCTGCTGGGGGCCGGCCTGTTGATCGCCGCTCAACCTGCACCGGAACCCGCGCCAAACCCTGGAACGGCCGCCGAAACGCCGCCCGCGCCCGAAGACGAAGGCTCCCGCGTGGTGCGCGGCACGCCGGCGCCGCCGGGCAGTTCGCCGTGGCAGATCCAGGTCTATTTCAAGGTGCCGATGACCAAAAAGGAAATCGCGGCCGCCATTCGCAGCGCCGCCAGCGAGCCTGAACGGCAAGCCCTGCGCACGATGGAAGGTTGGGAACGCGATCATCTGTGCGGCGGTGCCCTGATCGACAAGGAATGGGCGCTGAGCGCCGCCCACTGCTTCGTTGTCGAAAAGGAGGGGCTGGTGAAACTGCCCAACCTGGGGGTGCGGTTGGGCAATATCGATCTGAAAGCGGCCACGCCCAAGCGGATCGATCGCATCATCGTGCACGGCGATTATCGGCGTTTTGGCCACAAGCAGCATGATATCGCGCTGCTGCACCTGGTGGATGATGCTGACACAAAGCCAGAGATCGCCGCCGCGGCCACCCCCGTCCGCCTGATCGGCGAACGCATGCGCCCGCTTTCGGCTGGCGATGATCTGAAGGTGACCGGCTGGGGCCATGTTTCGGAACGCAAGGCCGGCGCGACACGTTCCGTGAGCGGCGACGCGATGCGATCATCGCAGGTGCTGCTGGAAGGCCAGCTTGAACTGCTGGATCAAGCCGAATGTGCGAAGGTGCCGGATTATGCAAAGACGCTCAATCCCGGCGTGCTCTGCGTGGGCGCCCGCACCAGCGCCCAGCAGGACAGCTGCCAGGGCGACAGCGGCGGGCCGCTCACCCGCCAGCGCGTGTTGGTCGGGCTGGTTTCCACCGGGGTTGGCTGCGGCCGCAAGGGCGTGCCGGCGCTCTATACCAATATCGCGCACTATGCCGAATGGATCGCCGCCGTACAGCAGGAGGTGAAGACCAGCGGCGTCACGCGCTGCGTGGTGGTTCAATCCGGCCCGCGCAAACTGGCCTGTTCGGCGAAACTCAATCCGCCCCGAACAAATCGCGGGTGAACAATTTGTCGGCCACGTCAGCCAGGTCGTCGCTCATCCGGTTGGCTAGGATCACGTCGGCCTCCGCCTTGAAGGCATCCAGATCGCGCACCACGCGTGATCCGAAGAACTGATCGTCGGCCAGCGCCGGTTCGTAAAGGATCACCGGGATGCCGCGCGCCTTGATGCGTTTCATGATGCCCTGGATCGAAGACTGGCGGAAATTGTCGCTGTTGGCCTTCATCACCAGCCGATAGACGCCCACCGTGCGCGGCTTGCGATCGAAGATGCGCTGCGCCAGGAAATCCTTGCGGGTGCGGTTGGCATCCACGATGGCGGCGATCAGATTCTGCGGCACCGCGCCATAATTGGCCAGCAACTGCTTGGTATCCTTGGGCAGGCAATAGCCGCCATAGCCAAACGACGGGTTGTTGTAATGCAGCCCGATGCGGGGATCGAGGCCGATGCCTTCGATGATCTGGCGCGTGTCCATGCCGGCGGCCATGGCGTAACTGTCCAGTTCGTTGAAGAAGGCGACGCGCATGGCGAGATAGGTGTTGGCAAACAGCTTGATGGCTTCAGCTTCGGCCGGATCGGTAAGCAGCACCGCCACGTCCTTCTTCGCCGCGCCTTCCAGCATCAGATCGGCAAACATGCGGCCGCGCGGGCCGGGTTCGCCCACGATGATCCGCGACGGGAACAGATTGTCGTTCAGCGCCCGGCCTTCGCGCAGGAATTCCGGCGAGAAAAACACATTGTCGCTGCCCAGGTCGTGGCGCAGCCGGGTGATGAAACCCACCGGAATCGTCGATTTCACCACCACCGACGCCGCCGGGTTGGCGGCCAGCACGGCGCGCGCCACATTTTCCACCGACGACGTGTCGAAATGATTGGTGTGGGGATCATAATCGGTCGGCGTGGCGATCACCACCAGCTCGGCATCGCGGGCGGCGGCGGCCAGATCGGTCGTCGCCGTCAGCTGCAGCGGCTTGTGGGCGAGGAAATCCTCCAGCTCGGCATCGACGATCGGGCTCTTGCGGTTGTTGACCAGATCGACCCGCGCCGCGCTCACGTCCACCGCCGTAACGTCATGGTTCTGCGCCAGCAGCACGGCGTTCGACAAGCCGACATAGCCCAGACCGACAACGGCAATCTTCATGATCTACTCCACTGCACCGGCAGTAATACGCCGCCTATCTGGCGTGTTGCGCGCGGCCTTGCAATGCCGGTTCGCGTCTCAGTCGTCGCCGGGCGGCTGGTGCAACCAAGCGGCATGTTTGGGCGCCTGCTTTGTTTCGCGCCATTCAGCCAGCATCGCGGGTGCAACTGCCTTCAGTTCGGCATATTGTTCCGCGGTACCGATGTTGCAGGCCAGTTCAAGGCGATGCCCGTTTGGATCGAAGAAATAGATCGATTTGAAGATGCCGTGCCAGGTTGGCCCCAGAACATCGATGCCCTGCCCCTCCAGATGCGCCTTGGCGCTGAGCAGTTCGGCCTCATTCTCCACTTCGAATGCGATGTGCTGCACCCAGGCCGGCGTGTTGGGGTCCTTGCCCATCTCCGGCTGGTTCGGCAGCTCGAAAAAGGCCAGCACATTGCCGCCGCCGCAATCAAGGAAGACATGCATATAGGGATCATAGGCGCCGGTGGACGGCACATGATCCTCGGCAAAGGCCGTTGTGTAGGTCATGCCCAGCGTCTTTTCATACCAGGCAACGGTTTCGGCCGCATCGCGGCAACGATAGGCGACATGGTGAATGCGCTTGAGGTTCGGAGTCATTGCGCCGGCTCCTCCACGTTCAGCACGCCGCGCCGCACCTGGTCGCGCTCCATGCTTTCAAACAGCGCCTTGAAATTGCCTTCGCCAAAGCCTTCGTCACCCTTGCGCTGGATGAATTCGAAGAACACCGGGCCCACCATCGTTTCGGAGAAGATCTGCAGCAGCAGGCGTTTTGAACCATCGGTGGTGCCATCCAGCAGAATGCCACGTTGCTGCAAGGCGTCCACCGGCTCGCCATGGCCGGGGAGGCGCTCAGCCAGCATCTCGTAATAGGTGGCAGGCGGCGGCGTCATGAACGGTGTGCCGATGGCTTTCAGCCGATCCCACACGCCCAGCAGATCATCACAGGCAAAGGCGATATGCTGGATGCCTTCACCGTTGTAGGCGCGTAAAAACTCCTCGATCTGGCCGCCGCCGCCCCTGCCCTCTTCATTGAGCGGAATGCGGATCTTGCCATCGGGCGCCGTCATCGCCTTGGACGTAAGGCCGGTATATTCGCCCTTGATGTCGAACCAGCGGATTTCGCGGAAACCGGCGATACGCTCATAGAACGCCGCCCAGTGCGCCATGCGGCCGCCATAGACATTGTGGGTAAGGTGATCGATGACCTGCAGCCCGGCGCCTTGCGGGTTGCGTTCCACGCCGTCTTCATAAACGAAATCAATGTCATAGATGGAAAGATCATCGCCGTACCGGTCGATCAGATAGATGATCGATCCGCCGATGCCGCGGAAACCCGGCAGCCGCAGTTCCATCGGCCCGGTGCGGCTTTCCACTGGCTCGGCACCGCGCTCCAGGGCTTCGGCATAGGCTTTCGCCGCGTCCTTCACTCGCCAGCCCATGCCGCAGGCCGAAGCGCCATGTTCGGCGGCGAAATACCAGGCCGGGCTGTGTTTCTCGTAATTGGCGATCAGGTTGATGCCGCCCTGCCGCCACAGCTGCACATCCTTGGAGCGGTGATGCGCGACCTGGGCAAAGCCCATGGCGGCAAACACCGGTTCCAGCACGCCCTTGGTGGGCGCGCAGAATTCGATGAATTCAAAGCCATCAAGGCCCAGCGGATTGTCTTGACTGTAGGCCATGTCGGATGCTCCCGCGCGAAGATGGCGTGATGATAGCGGATCTCGCCCTCATTGTCCGTGCGAGTTGCCGGGCTGGGGTGCCATTAATCGCACAGTCCGTGCTCGATAAGGCAAATTCACGCAAAAGCCGTGCAGATCACACCGGAACGGTGAAATGCTTGCCGGCAAACACCGCCTGCCAGCTTTCGATTTCCGATACCACCACGTCATCGGCGGCATGGGCCAGATCAGACAACGCACCATAATCCAGCGCATGATCGGGCGCGGCGCGCAGCAGGCAGGCCCTGCGGTGCACCCCGTCCAGTTTTTCGGCCGAAATCCGGCTGATCGCCGCGAACCGATCGAAATCACCGAAATAACGGATGCCCGCCACCGCGCCGCCCACGGTTGGGAACATCACGCCCAGGAAGGTGAACAGCTTGGCGGTCTTTTCCGCCAGCACGGCCGGCACCACACCCAGCGCGCCGCCGGCCCACATCAGCAGCCAGAAGGCCACGGCCACCACGGCGAGCTGAAAGGCGACGATCGACACCCGGTCCAGCCGGTGATGCACGGTGTCCAGCCGCTTTGCCTTGGCGCGGTGATAATCGCGCTGGCCGGCCAGATGCGGGATCAGCAGGCCATCCAGCACGGCGCGCAGCCAGGCCTGGCCGATGGTGGCCGGCGGCAGGCCCACCTCGCGCAGGGCGTGGCGGGCATGATATTCCGGCCAGCCGGCGCGATCGCCAAAGCCGCCTTTGGGCCAGCGCCCGGGCGGGCGCGACACGCCCAGCGCCAGCAGGAACGGCGCATGGCGCAGATATTCCGCCGCGCGCCGGGTTTCGAACCAGTGATCATGCCAGTGATCGCGCTTGGCCATTGCCGTTGTCAGCACGATCGCGCCCAGCAGCAGGAATTCCACCAGCGCAAACAGATGTTTCCATTCCGGCCCGGCTGTGGGCAGATAGGCCATGCCGGCCATGACCGCGAGGCCCGACATCATGAAATTGGCGACCATGCCGCCGCGATATTGATCGGAAAAGCGCGTGGAAATGCCATCGGCCCAGGCAAAGCGTTGCAGCACGGCGCGGCCAATGGCGCGCGGCCAGGCCGGATCGGCGCCGGGCAGGCCGGTCAACGCCTGCAGCACCGGGGCGCCGCTGCCACTGGCGATGGCTTCGGGGGTTTCGTGTACCATCTTCAGTGATCGCCACGGCCGTCCGCCGCCGCCAAACAATGTTTCCACCCGGCGATAGGCATGAAACAGCGGGCTGCTGGTCGCCCGCCACGCCGAAGGGGCGAGCGCCAGCAGGGCGGCGCCTTCATCGGCCGGGTGCAGCGCCGCGGCAATCGCCGCCAACAACTGGGCGTTACGGTCATCCGGATCGGGCGGCTGATCCACCGGCTGGTCCAGCGCTTCCAGATCGGACACCAGCCGCCAATGTTCGGGATGGCGGGCATCGATCAGCACCACGCTGGCGCCGGCAACCAGCGCGCTGGCCAGCGTGTGGCCGGTGCCGCCCACCGCATCGCGGCTGGCGCCATCCCACACCGCAATCATCAGATCGGATTGTTCGATCATCACCCGCCCGGCCAGCGCCACCCGGCGCGACGCGGCGCTGGCATAACGCTGGGCCGCCGC
>JAIXPM010000401.1 GCA_027486275.1 Sphingomonadales bacterium
GGGATTGCACTTTCCGGGGCAGCACGTCAAATCGGCAATGTGTCCACCATCGCTTCAAATCCCGTCTGGCTGCCGCATCGTTATGATCCGCAGCATGATGCCATCCACTTCCGGCACACGCCGCGGGCAGCGCACGGGGCTGCCACCTTCCTGACCGACGAATATCTGGGCGAAGCCAAGCCCATGATCATCGCCCGCGCGACGGCATTGGCCCAGGCCGGCCCACCCGCGCCGCTGCGGTTCATCCTGCACAGCGCCTTCTGCTGTTCCACGCTGCTGGCGCGGGCCTTTGATGCGCCGGGGCTGGCCATGGGCCTGAAGGAGCCGGTGATCCTCAATGATCTGATCGGCTGGCAGTTGCGCGGCGGCGAGGGGCGCCAGATCGCCAGCGTCTTGGATGGCAGCCTGGCACTGCTGGCCCGGCCGTTCGCAGCGGGCGAGGCGGTGGTGATCAAGCCCAGCAACGTGTGCAACGCCATGGCGCCCGTTATGCTGCAGTTGCGCCCCAACGCGCGGGCGCTGCTGCTCTATGCGCCGCTGCCGGTGTTTCTGGGTTCGGTGGCCCGAAAGGGCATGGATGGCCGGTTGTGGGTGCGCGATCTGCTGCTGAAGCAGTTGAAACAGGGGCTGCATCAGTTCGGTTTCAGCGGCGAGGATTATCTGGGGCAGACTGATCTGCAGGTCGCGGCGATGGGCTGGCTGGCCCAGCATGCGTTGTTCGCCCGACTGGTGGCGCAGTTCGGCAACCAGGTGACGACGCTCGATTCAGAATTGCTGCTGGCCCAGCCGGAGGCAGCGATGACGGTCCTGTGCCGCTTCTTCGATGTACCGCTGGACGTGCACGCCGTTGTTTCCGGACCGATCTTCGGTCGCCACAGCAAATTCGGCCAGGCCTTTACTGCCGATGATCGCACCGCCGAGCGTGCGGCCGAAGCGGCGCATGCGGATGAGATTGGCAAGGTGGCGATCTGGGCCGAAGCCGTGGCCAAGGCGGCCGGCGTACAGATGCAGTTGCCGCGCCCGCTGCTGGGCTGATTGTCGCCGCCGCCAACAGGCCGCGCACACTTCGCATCAAACGCCAGACAGCAAAAAGGGCGGATGTTGCCACCCGCCCTTTCGCATTTCCACCCGTGCAGGTGACGCCGCTTAGAAGCGGACGTTGACCTGCATCGTGTAACGGCGGCCCAGCGCGTCGTAGGTCGACGGGAAGGTGTTGCCGCTGTTGAACGAGGTCGAACCGGCAGCCGCGCCAACGAGCGGCGGCTTGGTGTCGAACAGGTTGCTCACGGTCGCGATCAGGGTGATGTTGTCCATGATGTTGAAGCGACCGGTCAGATCGAAGTAGTCGTACGCGCGGATCTTCCGGAAGGCCGCGAAGTATGCACCATTCTCGATAGCATCCAACGGCTCCTGGATCACGCTGTCGATGTGGCGCCACAGCAGAGACACGTCGAAGCTTTCGAAGCCCAGGGTGGTGCGCAGCGAGGACTGCCACTTCGGCTGGATCGAGCCGGTGAAGGAGCAGTTGACGCTGAAGTAGCCCACGCACTCACGATTGTCGGCCGTTGGTGTTGCCTGGAACTGCGACCGGAAGGTGTAGTTGAAGTTGCCCATCACCCCCAGCTTCGCGAAGCCGAGATCGGTCGAGTAGGTGACGTTCACATCCAGACCATCGGTCTTCAAGCGGCCGAGGTTGGACAATGGACGTGGCAGACCGAAAGCCTCACCATCGAACGAACCCGTGTCGGGGTTACGGATGATGGCCAAGCACGCAGGGCTGCTGGCGCTGGCAGCAGTGATGTTATTGAAGCACGCACCAGTGGAGTCACCCGGCAGCGGGCTGGTGATCGCGTCCGTTACGGTGATATTGTAATAATCAACCGTGATGGCGAGGCCCGGAGCGAAGCTCGGCTGCAGCACTGCACCCAGGGTCCAGGTGCTGGCCTTTTCCGGCTGCACGTTCGGGTTGCCGCCGCCGTAGGCATTGGCCTGGCCCGCAGCCGGCTGCTCGATGGAGCCGATGAGGCCAGCCGGAGCGCCCTGGGCGACGCAGACCGCCCGCAGGTTCGCATTATTCAAAAGTGGGTTGAGCGGCAGCTCCGGGTTCCGGACCGCTGCCGGATTGGTGGTGCCGGCGCACGGATCGGTGCCGAGGTTGGTCAGGCCGCGCGAAACCGGCGAGAAGAGTTCGCCGATGTTCGGAGCGCGAACGGCGCGGCTGTAGTTGCCACGGACCTTGAAGCCCTGGGCCATTTCCCAGGTCGCGCCGGCCTTCCAGGTGAAGGCGTCAAACGACGGACTGCCCGGCGCGGCGACTTCATAGGAGGAGTAACGCGCACCGCCTTCGACGGTGAGGTTCTCGAAGAAGGGCTTGCCTTCAAGGATGGGGGCGATGATTTCGCCATAGACTTCCTTGACGTTGTAGCCACCCTGCACGCGCGGGGTCGGGCCACCGCCGCCGCCCAGAGCGCCACGCTCAGCGAAGTCGTCCGGGAGCACGGCAGCGCCGTAGTCGCGATATTCAGCACCGACGGCGAAGGCGATCGGTTCGGCATCACCGAAGCCAACGCCCAGATCACCGGACAGCAGGCCGCGGACCTGGGTCAGGCTTGTGGTGCGACGGGTCGTCGAGTCACCGGAAATGAAGGCGGCCATCGCCGGGGTGATCGAGCCGGTCGGGCCGAACACGTTCAGCGGCACGCACAGCGGATTGCCGCTGATGCAGGTGGTGGGGTTGCTGGCCAGCAGCGCATCCTGCGTGCGCTCGTTGATCAGATAGCCGGTGGCGCGTTCGGTGTTCTCGCTCTCGCCATAGCTGGCCGACACGTCCCAATCGATGGTGTTGGTCAGCTTGCCACGCAGGCCGGCGGTGTAGTCGAACAGGGTCGTCGTGTATTCGCTGTCACGCGTACCGGCTTCCACCGTACGGCGGCTGACCGGAACGCGAACCGTGCGATAGGCCGGATCGCTCGGGCTGAGAGCCGTCGCGGCTGCATCGCACTCTGCCTGGCTGAAGCGCGGCGTGTAAGTGCCGGCAGCCTGCGTGGTATTGAAACCGCAATACTGGTTGCGGATGTTGGCGTTCATGAAGGGATTCGACAGGTTGATGTTGACCGTCTGTGCGAACAGGCCCGACGGCGCGATGATCGTGCGCACGGTGTTCTTGGAGAACATGCCGCGGCCATAGACCTCGATATTGTCGGTGATCTGATAGTTCGCCTTGGCGAAGATGTTGAAACGCTGGAACGGCGTCTGGAA
>JAIXPM010000318.1 GCA_027486275.1 Sphingomonadales bacterium
AGATCGCCGCGATGATCGAGACCGCGACGGCCGAACTCGGCAGCGTCGACATTCTCGTCAACAATGCCGGCATCCAGCATGACTCGCCGATCGAGGATTTCCCGGTCGAAAAATGGGACGCGATCATTGCCATCAATCTGAGCGCCGCCTTCCATGCCATTCGCGCCGCCGTGCCGGGCATGAAGGCGCGGAAATGGGGCCGCATCATCAACACCGCGTCGGCCCATTCCAAGGTCGCTTCGCCATTCAAGTCCGCCTATGTCGCCGCCAAGCACGGCATCGACGGGCTGACCAAGACCGTTGCGCTGGAAACCGCGACCTTCGGCATCACCGCCAATTCGATCTCGCCGGGCTATGTCTGGACGCCGCTCGTCGAGAAGCAGATCCCCGACACGATGGCGGCGCGCGGCCTGACCCGCGAGCAGGTGATCAACGACGTGCTGCTGACGGCGCAGCCGACCAAGGAATTCGTCACCGTCGACCAGGTCGCCGCGCTCGCCGTCTTCCTGTGCGGCGATGCGGCGTCGCAGATCACCGGCACCAACCTGTCGATGGACGGCGGCTGGACGGCCGGTTGAGCCCTGGCGCCCGGTCCCGGATTTATCCCCGTTATCCTCGCTATCCACAGGCCCGGAGCCGATGATTCCGCTTTGACGACTCGGGGGTAAGTGAGACCATCTCTTTGTGACCGGGAGTTGACAGCGGTGGAAACGCCAAAGGAAAACAATCGGTTGCGGGTTCGGATTGACGTAACAGACCGGCTTCGGCCGGAAATTGGGCGGCAGTTCGGGCAGGGTGGCAGCACCGGGGCAGCGATCGGACCGTCATGCAGATGGCGGGATGGGAAATGCCGGGGTGAAGCGATCCGGTGGCAGGGGGCGCGATCCTTCGGGACGCAAACCCGGGCTGCGAAAGTGCCGTGACACGCGCCGGCACGCGACACCATGGCCGCAAGGCGAAGGTGAAACGCGACACCGTGCGACAGGCGCGACACAGTGGCGGCCGGTGGCAACACCGGCCGCCATTATCGTTTCTGCCGGGGTCTGCTGCCTGACGTCGCCCATGGCGCGACCGGCCTTCCGGCACCGCCAGCACCGCGTCGCCAGACACCGACGCCGCTGCAACAAACAATAACATCCTGTCGATTCAAGCCGCCAGCGCGCCCTCGTAGAACCGGTTCATGGACGAAGCGCCTGACGCGCCAAGCCATCAACCGCAGACAGAGGAGCATCCGATGATCAACAAGTTCGCCCTGATCCCCGCCCTGGCCGCCCTCGCGATGGCCACCCCGGCGTTCGCCGCCGATCCGCGCGTCAACATCGACAACCGCAGCGGCATGACCGTCGAGCGCGTCTACATGTCCGGCCATGGCATCGACAATTGGGGCCCGGACCTGCTGGGCCGCAACGTCCTGCGCCCCGGCTATCGCATCAACTGGCTGCACCCGTCGTACAGCGCCGGCACCTGCCGCTACGACATCAAGATCCAGTTCCTCAACGGCCGCACGCTGGAAATCAACGATTTCAACGCCTGCGCCACCAGCACGGTGACGGTGAACAGCTGGTCGCTGAACATCGCCTGATCCCCCCGCCTTCCCCCGAAGACTGGGCCTCCGCCACGGCGGGGGCCCTTTTTCGGTTGGGCTACGGCTTCACGTTCGGCGGCACCCGGTCCTTCATGCCCGCCGCCACCGCTTCGGCCGCGGCCAGCACGCGCAGGATGTTGCCCCCGGCCAGCTTGGCGCAATCGGCCTCGCTCCAGCCGCGGCGCAGCAGTTCGGCGATCAGCGCCGGATAGGTCTCGACCCCGCCCAGGCCATCGGGCGTGGTGTCGATGCCGTCGAGGTCGCTGCCGATGCCGACATGATCATGGCCGGCGATCTTCGCCAGATGATCGATATGGTCGGCGACTTCGGCCAGCGTCACTTTCGGCATCGGATTGGCCTTTTCCCATTCGGCGAAGGCAGCGGCGGCGCGATCGGGCTGGCCGATGTAGAGGCCGGAATAGGGCGGCGCATTGTAGCTGGCGCGCACCCCGGCGCGGGCGGCTTCCCATTCCTGCCGCTTCCGCGACACATAGCCCGGCGCGTAATTGACCATGACGATGCCGCCATCGTCCTTCAGCATGGCGAGCACATCATCGGGCACGTTGCGCGGATGATCGGTGATGGCACGCGCCGAGGAGTGGGAGAAAATGACTGGCGCCGCCGAGGCCGCCATCGTCGCCTTCATCGTGCCGGGCGAGACATGGCTGATGTCGATCAGCATGCCGAGCCGGTTCATCTCGCCGATCACCGCCTTGCCGAAATCGGTCAGCGGCGTCGCGCGCGGGCCCTCGTTGGCGCTGTCCGCCCAGTCGTTGTGGCGCACATGCGTCAAGGTCATGTAGCGTACGCCGAGCGCGTAGAATTGGCGCAGCACGGCGAGGTCGTTGTCGATCTGGCTGCCGCCCTCGACGCCCATCAGGCTGGCGACCTTGCCGGTCTTCTGGATGCGGCGGATGTCGGCGGCGGTCGACGCCAGCTCGAAATGCTGGGGGTAGCGGGCGACGAAGCCGCGCACGATGTCGATCTGCTGCAGCGTCGCCTTGACCGCGGCGGGGCCGGTGATCGTTGCCGGCACCCACACCGACCAGAATTGCCCGCCGACCTGGCCGGCGTGCAGGCGCGGGATATCGGTGTGCAGCGGATGCTTGAACTGGCGGCTGTCGGCCGTCAGGTCGACCTGCCACCAGCTCTCGCCGTAATCCTGGCGCAGCTGTTCCGGCCAGTCGTTGTGGCCATCAATGATCGGCTGCGCCTTCAGCACGGCGCGGGCGCGGACGAGGTCGGGATCGTCCGCGGCACGGAGCGGCGCCGCAACGGCGAGGGCGGCGAGGAGCAGGGCGGAGGTCAGGGTGCGCATGGCGCGACTGTGCCGGGCCGTTCCGAGGCTGGCAAGATCGACCAGGCCCGCAACAATGCGTCGCAGCCCGCCCGACCTCTCTTGCCGAACAGGTGACGTTGCCCGCACGACACGCCTAGGCAGGCCCGTCATCAGGAGTAACGACATGCTCGATACCGCCCAACGCTTCGCCTATGGCGACGACCATCACGCCTTTCGCGACACGGTGCGCAAGGTGTTCGACAAGGAACTGATCCCCAACCTCGACAAGTTCGAGGAAGAGGGCATCGTCTCCCGCGATTTCTGGCGCGCCTGCGGCGACGCCGGGCTGCTTTGCCCCGGCGTGCCCGAGGAATATGGCGGCCTCGGCCTCGATTTCGGCTATAACGCCGTTGTCGGCGAGGAGCTTTCCTATGCCGGATCGTCGGCCGGCATCACGCTGCAATCGGACATCGTCGCGGATTACATCGTCGCCTATGGCTCGGAAGAGCAGAAGCGCAAGTATCTGCCCAAGATGATCACCGGCGAGATCGTCACCGCCATCGCCATGACCGAACCCGGCGCCGGGTCCGACCTGCAGGGGGTGCGCACCACCGCCCGCAAGGACGGCAACCATTATGTCATCAGCGGCTCCAAGACCTATATCACCAATGGCCAGAGCGCCGATCTGATCATCGTCGTCGCCAAGACCGACCCGGACAAGGGCGCCAAGGGCACCTCGCTGATCCTCGTTGAAGCCGGCACCGAAGGCTTTGCCCGCGGCCGCAACCTCGACAAGATCGGCCAGAACAGCGCCGATACCTCGGAACTGTTCTTCAACGATGTGCGCGTGCCGATGACCAACTGCCTGGGCGAGGAGAACAAGGGCTTCATCTACCTGATGAGCCAGTTGCCGCAGGAGCGCCTATCGATCGCCATTTCCGCCCAGGCCGGCGCCCAGCGCGCGTTCGACGAGGCAGTGAAATTCGTGAAGGAACGCAAGGCCTTCGGCAAGACGGTGTGGGAGTTCCAGAACACGCAGTTTGTGCTCGCCGGGCTGAAAACCGAATTGCAGGTGGGCTGGGCCCACATCGATTGGGGCCTGCAGAAGCTGATCGAAGGCAAGCTGACCGACGCCGAAGCCAGCGCCGCAAAGCTGTGGCACACCGAACTGC
Organism: Sphingomonadales bacterium; assembly: GCA_027486275.1. Next base: position 4,037 of record JAIXPM010000318.1, read on the forward strand.
AAGGCCGCGTGTGCGATGAAGCGCTGCAACTGCACGGCGGCGCCGGTTACATGAATGAATACCCAATCGCCCGCCTGTGGCGCGACGCGCGCGTGCAGCGGATTTACGGCGGCACCAGCGAGATCATGAAGCTGGTGGTGAGCCGCACGATTTGAGGCCGTTCCCCTCTCCCCTCGCGGGAGAGGGCGACCCGCCAACGGCAAGCGGGTGAGGGGGCGCGCCCGCACCAACTGCGGCAATTCCCGGAATGGCCTTGCCCGCTTTCTGCCCTTATCGGGTCGCAATCCTCTGCGATAAGCGATCCCATGATGACTGCAACTGCCGTTCGTTTTGCCGAAACCGCCCCCAGCCCGCGTGAAAATGCCGGGTCGATGGCCGGTGAAGACGTGGCGATGATCAAGCTGGCTGCCGCGCTCGGCCGCGAGCTTGGCGCCTACAAGCCCACCATCTATTGGGCCGATACGCTGGCTTCAGCCACGCTGGGCTGGGGCGCGCTGGCGGCGTTGATACTGGCACCCGGCCTGCCCGTGGCTGCCACTGCCGCACTGGCGGTGGTCGCCGTGCTGGCGCTGTATCGTCTCGGCAGCTTCATCCACGAAATCACCCACATGAAGGATGATTCGGTGCCTGGTTATCGTCTGGGCTGGAACATGGTGGCTGGCATCCCGCTGATGATCCCCAGCTTCATGTATGAAGGCGTGCACAATCTGCACCATGCCCGCAACCGGTACGGTACGGCGCGCGATCCTGAGTATATGGCCCTCGCGCTGAAGCCCAAGATCAGCGTGCCGCTGTTCGTGATGGTGGCGGCGCTCGGCCCGATTGGCCTGATCATTCGCTGGGGCCTGCTGGCGCCGCTGTCGCTGCTGAAGCCGGTGCGCGATTTCGTGCGGGCGCGCTTCTCGGCGCTGTCGATCAACCCGGATTTCCGCCGCGATCCGCCGGCTGGCCCGGCCGCCAAGCGCTGGAACGTCATGGAAGTGGCGACGTCACTGTTCGTCATCGCCGTGCTGGCGGCCGTCGCCACCGGCCTGATCCCGCTGCGCGCCTTCGGCATCTGGCTGGCCGTGCTGTCGGCCAGCATGGTGATCAACCAGATCCGCACGCTGGCAGCCCACCTGTGGGAGAATGACGGCAAGGTGATGACCATCACCAGCCAGTATCTCGACAGTGTGAACGTGCCGCCGCCGGCGCTGCTGCCCGAACTCTGGGCACCGGTGGGCCTGCGCTATCACGCGCTGCACCATCTGCTGCCCAGCGTGCCCTATCACGCCCTGCCGGAAGCGCACCGCCGGCTGGTGGCAGAACTGCCGCGCGACAGCAGCTATCACGGCGGCAATCACTCCACACTGGCCGGCGTTATTGCCCGGCTGTGGGCCAGCGCGGGGACGGCGCGGGCCTGAGGGCCGCGGCTGTTCAGTCTGCCGTTGCTGAAGAGCAGCAGGAAACAGAGCCTCCGGCGGGCAGGCCTGAGGCCTGCACCCGTTTGTTTTTCTTGGCCCTTACGCTCCGCCTCGCACACGCCCACAAAAGTGGGTCCAGGGCCTCAGGCCCTGGCCGCTGGAGGCAGCTTTACCTTGCTTTAAACCCGGCCGTGCTCCTGCATCCAGTTCATCACCCGGCCCATCGCCATTTCCATCAAGTGCGGCGCCATGTTTTCGGGCGGCGGCGGCAGACTGTCGAACACCCGGCTCTCGCTGAGCACCTGGTCGCCGCGCCCGATCACAAAGCCCTGCCAGCCCTTGTCCCGCACCGTATTGCAGATATCGGTATAGGTGTGCAGCCCGCCGGCATAGGCCATGAAACGGCGCGGCTTGCCCGGCACGTTGGCGCCCATGTACCAGCTGTTGGCCTGCGGCAGCAGCGTCATTGCGGCAGTCTGGTCGCAATGATCGGTCCACGC
>JAIXPM010000196.1 GCA_027486275.1 Sphingomonadales bacterium
CCCGCATAAAGCCGCTCTCCGCCGCGCCGTTAGTCACAAGACGGTGCAGAGCGGGAGAAGGCGTGCATGTCGGAAAGCAGCTGGCCGGGCGGTGAACGCCTGCCCTTTCCGCTCCAGCCGGGGCGGGAACGGCCGCTGAGCCCGCGCCTGCTCTCGGCTGCCGAGCCCTTGCTGGCCGTGGCCGGCATCGGTGCCTGGTATTACAGCACGGGCGGCCGGCTGTGGTGGAGTGCCGAAACCCGCCGCATCCTGGGCGTGGCCGAGGATTTCCAGCCCGATCTGCACAATGCGCTGAGTTTCTACATCCGCGAACACCGCCCGATCATGCTGGGTGCCGTGAACGAAGCCCTGGGCAACGGTACATCCTGGGATCTGGAATTGTGCATCCGCCGCCCTGATGGTGAGCGCCGCCAGGTGCGGGCGCGGGGCCGGCCGGCTGTCGCCAGCGTGGAAGGCGCAGCGTTGATCGGCACGTTCGAGGATATCACTGTTCGCCACGAGGCCGCCGCCCGCGCCGCCCGCGAGCTGGACCTGCGCACCCGCACCGAAACCCTGTTGCGCGATGTGATCACCGGCATCCCGGCGGCGCTTTCCGTTTATGATCGCGAAGAACGGCTGATCCTTGTCAACGATGTCTATCGCAACATCCTGCCCGATAACCGCCAGTATATGGTGAAGGGCGAGCGGCTGGCCGACATCATCACCCGCAAGGTGTTGGCCAATCACTACCGGCCGGAAGTCAGCGCCGATGATCCGCCCGAGAAGCGGCGGGCGTGGGTGGCCGATTATCTGCGCCGCCACCGCGAGCCCGGCTATAATCGCGTGTTCCACCTGCGCGACGGCAAGTTCATGCAGGCCAGCACCGCCGTTTCGGAAAGCGGCAACATCGTTTCGATCCGCACCGACGTGACGCCGTTGCTGCGCGCCGAACGCGAATTGCGTCGCCGGGCCGAGGAAGACACGCTGACCGGGCTGGCCAATCGTGACGTGCTGATGCAGCAACTGGAGCGCCTGCCCGATATCGGCCCGGCAGGTATCCTCGTGCTGTTCGATGTCGATTTCTTCAAGGCGGTGAACGACAGCCTGGGCCATGCCGCCGGTGACATGCTGCTGCGCCTGGTCGGCCGGCGCCTGCAGCGCTGCATCCGGGCTGGCGACGTGGCGGCGCGGCTTTCGGGTGATGAGTTTGCGCTGATCGTGCATGGCGTGGCCGCGCCAGACGAGATTCACGCCTTTGCGCTGCGCCTGCTCGCCCGCCTGCGCCGGCCGATGCGGCTGGGGGCCAGCCGCTATGCGCCGTCCTTTTCGGTGGGCATCGCGCCGTTCCCGTCCAAGGGGTGTGGACCGCACGAACTGCTGGGCAATGCCGATGCCGCATTGCTGGATGCCAAGCGGCAGGGGCGGGGTCGCCATGTGTTGTTTGGCGCCGAACTGGCCAACCGGGTGGTGCGCCGCACGCGGCTGGCCGATGCGCTGCGCCAGGCCATATCCGGGCGGCAGCTGGTGGCCGCCCTGCAACCGCAACAGCGGCTGGCCGATGGCAGCGTGATGGGGTTCGAAGCGCTGGCGCGCTGGTGGCACGAAGGCGAATGGGTGCCGCCGGCCGAATTTGTTCCGCTGGCCGAGGATGTGGGGCTGGCCCAGCCTTTGGGGTGCCAGGTGATGGACGCGGCACTGGCCGGCTTTGCCGCCATGCTGGCGGCCGGGCTGGAGCCAGGGCACCTGGCGGTGAATGTGTCCACGGCGCAACTGCTGGCCGATGATTTTCTCGACACGGTAAAGCGCAGCCTTGCCCGTCATGCCGTGCCCGCGACGCGCCTTGAGATCGAGGTGACGGAGACCGTGTTGCTCGATCGTTCCATCGCGCGCATCGGCCACACGCTGGAGGCAGTGCGGGCGATGGGCTGCACGCTGGCCATGGATGATTTCGGCACCGGCTATGCCTCGCTGTCCCACCTCACCAGCTTTCCGGTGGACCGCATCAAGATCGATCGCGGCTTCACCCGTGCCATCGATTCCGATGGCGATCGCGGCCTGATCGCGCGCACGCTGATCGGGCTGGGGCGCGGGCTGGGGCTGGAGGTGATTGCCGAAGGGGTGGAGACGGAGAGCCAGCGCAGCTTCCTCGTTGTGCATGGCTGCACCGCCGTGCAGGGTTATCTGCTTGCCCGGCCGATGCTGGCCGACGAGGCGCTGCCGTGGCTGCGCGGGCAACAGCAGCGCTGCGCATTTCCCCCTCGCCCGCGCGCGCGGGAGTCACTATAGCCGAGGGACATTTCTGCATCCCGAGGCTGCTGCGTTGACCGACAACAATCCGAATCCCGCCCAGATCAATGATTATGGCGCCGACAGCATCAAGGTGCTGCGCGGGCTGGATGCCGTGCGCAAGCGCCCCGGCATGTATATCGGTGACACGGACGATGGTTCGGGCCTGCACCACATGGTGTTCGAAGTGTCGGACAACGCCATCGACGAGGCGCTGGCCGGCTATTGCGACCGCATCGATATCACGATGAACGCCGATGGTTCGGTGAGCGTCACCGACAATGGCCGCGGCATCCCCACCGGCATCCACGCCGAAGAAGGCGTTTCGGCGGCCGAAGTGATCATGACCCAGCTGCACGCCGGCGGCAAATTCAACAACAGCGACGACAACGCCTACAAGGTGTCGGGCGGCCTGCACGGGGTGGGCGTGTCGGTGGTCAACGCGCTGTCGGAATGGCTGGAACTGACGATCTGGCGCGACGGCGAAGAACATTGGATGCGCTTCCACCATGGCGACGCCCAGGCGCCGCTGGCGGTGCGCGGGCCATCGAATGGCAAGCGCGGCACCCGCGTCACCTTCTTCCCCAGCATCGGCACGTTCAAGTTCATCGATTTCGATTTCGCCAAGCTCGAACATCGCTTCCGCGAGCTGGCCTTTCTGAACAGCGGCGTGCGCCTGTTCCTCAATGATGCCCGCCATGCCGATGTAAAGCAGGTGGAGCTCTATTATGAAGGCGGCATCGCGGCCTTCGTGAAGTTCCTCGACAAGTCCAAGACGCCGCTGATCCCCAATCCGATCGCCATCACCGGCCAGGCCAATGATATCGGCATCGATGTCGCGCTGGAATGGAACGACAGCTATTACGAGCAGGTGTTGTGCTTCACCAACAACATCCCGCAGCGCGATGGCGGCACCCACCTCGCCGCCTTCCGCGCCGCACTCACCCGCACGCTGAACCAGTATGCGGAAGCCTCTGGCCTGCTCAAGAAGGAGAAGGTCAACCTCACCGGCGACGACATGCGCGAAGGCTTGACGGCCATTGTTTCGGTGAAGCTGCCCGATCCGAAATTCTCGAGCCAGACCAAGGACAAGCTGGTTTCATCGGAAGTGCGCCAGCCGCTGGAAAGCCTGATGGCCGATCGGCTGGACGTGTGGCTGCAGGAAAACCCCGCTCACGCCAAGACCATCGTGGCCAAGATCATTGATGCCGCCGCCGCGCGCGAAGCTGCGAAGAAGGCGCGTGACCTGACCCGGCGCAAGGGCGTGCTCGAAGTGTCGGGCCTGCCCGGCAAGCTGGCCGATTGCCAGGAGCGTGATCCGGTGAAATCGGAATTGTTTCTGGTCGAAGGCGATTCCGCCGGCGGCAGCGCCAAGAATGGCCGCAACCGCCAGAACCAGGCCATCCTGCCCCTGCGCGGCAAGATATTGAACGTGGAGCGCGCCCGGCTCGACCGCATGCTGGCCAGCCGCGAGATCGGCACGCTGATCCAGGCGCTGGGCACCAGCATCGGGCCGGAATTCAACCTCGAAAAATTGCGCTATCACAAGGTCATCATCATGACCGACGCCGATGTGGACGGCGCTCACATCCGCACGCTGCTGCTCACCTTCTTCTTCCGCCACATGCCGACGCTGATTGATGGCGGGCACCTGTTTATCGCCCAGCCGCCGCTGTACAAGGTCACGCGCGGCCGTTCGGAAGTCTATCTGAAGGACAATGCGGCGCTAGAAGATTATCTGGTCGAAGCCGGCGCCGGCAATCTGGTGCTCACCACGGCGGCCGGCCCGCGCAGCGGCGCCGATCTGGCGGCGCTGGTGGAACATGCCCGCCGCATGCGGGCGCTGATGGCCTATGTGCCGCGCCGCTATCCGGCGGCTGTGATCGACGCGCTGGCCCTGAATGGCGCATTGGCCCGGCC
>JAIXPM010000212.1 GCA_027486275.1 Sphingomonadales bacterium
AAACGGTTAATCCTATTATATTCTGATACTTGAGCGGGATGACGGCTGAATTGGCATTCGCTCGCTGTAAACTTCGCCGACATTTCCAGCCGCTACACGAGAAAGGGCGCGGCGGTTGCCCGCCACGCCCCTTTCATCGCGCCGCCGATTGGCGGTGCTTTGGATCAGCCTTCGGTCTGCAGCACGGAACGCACCGCATCGCGGCTGGCAGCCGCCACGCGCAGGCGGCCGATGCCAGCTCCGGTCCCGGCCGGAATCAGGCAGTCGACGATGACGTTCTCTTTGAGACCAGTCAGGACATCGATGTTTTCCCTGATTCCGGTACGCAACCGCATGTCATTGTGGCCAAGACGTGGAAGAACGAGGGCAGCGTGGCCGAGCGAGGGCCTGAAATGAAAAGCGCCGCCCGGATGGCCGGGCGGCGCCTTTGCGTTGTACTGCGTGGCGCGATCAGGCGGCGACAGCGGCCTTGCGACGACGCTGGACAGCGCCAACCAAGCCAAAGCCGGCGATCAGCATCGCCCAACTGGCCGGTTCCGGCACGGTGCCCCCGGGCGTGATACTGCCGAAGGTGATGTTGTCATAGGCGACGAAGTTGGCGCTGCCGCCAAAGTCGATCGACTTGGCCACGCCGGCGAAGGCAATGCCGCCGGCCGTCCAGTTGCAGTAGAAGCCGCTGGCGTTCGGCGGGCAGTTGGCATTGGCCGTTTGGGGCAAAACCAGCGAGCCCAGCAGATTGCCGGAGCCGTTCAGCCCATCAAAAACACTGACCGTAGCAACGGAATTGGACGCAAAATTGAAGGAGAAGCCGTTCGAGAAGCCGGCCGCATAGTTCAGCGTCGCGGCACTGCCGGTCAGGAAGAACAGGATGCCCCGCTTGCCCTGGGCCGAATCTGGCTCGCAGCAGCCGTTGTAGTTGTTGATCGCCAGCGTGTTGGCGGAGAATACAACGCCGAGATTGGTGCCCGACGTGCCATGGCCGCTGGTACCACCGTTGTAGAAGCTGCCAACGGCCGTGCTGTTGCCCTGAACTGGATCAACAACGCCGGTGAAATCAAGGCTTACGACCGCCGCAGATGCCATGGAAGCCGAAGCGGCAAAGGCAGCGGTAGCTACAAATTTCAGGATTTTCATGATCATTCCCCCGAACAAACGCAACGCCGGCCAACCGCTGACACGGCTCAATCCAGCGCAGCACAAGGAACGACTCACGCGTCAATGCGCCAAACTGAACGATTCCTTCATACAGGATTAATATAAACGTTCAAGAAGGTTTCGATTTCGTTAACTAAAAATGCCATATGCGGTGCTTACACGGCCGTTCACAGCCAACTCCACGGAATTGTGAAAAGACAGACCTTTCGGACTGAGCTGGCGGCGAGGGCGCATGAAAAAGGGGCGCGGCGGTTGCCCGCCACGCCCCTCATCCTGTGCCGCCGATTGGGCGGTGCGGTCGATCAGCCTTCGGTCTGCTCCAGCGCCTTGGCGTTGGCCTGCTGCACGGAGCGCAGCACCGCATCGCGGCTGGCAGCCGCCACACGAAGGCGGCCGATGCCGGCGCCGGTGCCGGCCGGGATCAGGCGGCCGACGATGACGTTTTCCTTCAGACCAGTCAGGGTATCGATCTTGCCCTGCACCGCGGCTTCAGTGAGCACGCGGGTGGTTTCCTGGAACGACGCCGCCGACACGAACGACTTGGTCTGCAGCGAGGCCTTGGTGATGCCGAGCAGCACCGGCTTACCGGCGGCCACGCGACCATCCTGACCAAGCTTGGCGTTTTCTTCGTCCATCTCCTCGCGGTCGACCTGTTCGCCCACCAGCAACGTGGTGTCGCCGCTTTCGGTGATTTCCACCTTCTGCAGCATCTGGCGCACGATCACTTCGATGTGCTTGTCATTGATACGCACACCCTGCAGGCGATAGACTTCCTGGATTTCGGCGCAGAGATATTCGGCCAGCGGCTCCACACCCAGCACTTCCAGAATGTCGTGCGGATTGGGGTTGCCATCGATCAGATAGTCACCCCGGCGCACGAAGTCGCCTTCCTGCACGGCCACGTTCTTGCCCTTCGGCACCAGATACTCGGCGACGTCCCCACCATCTTCCGGACGGATGTTGATGCGGCGCTTCGTCTTGTAATCCTTGCCGAATTCGACACGCCCATCAACACGCGCGATAACCGCGTTGTCCTTGGGAATGCGGGCTTCGAACAATTCGGCCACACGCGGCAGACCGCCGGTGATGTCACGAGTCTTGGCAGCTTCACGCGGAATACGCGCCAGCACGTCACCGGCCGACACATCCTGGCCGTCGGCCACCGACAGAATGGCATCGGTGGCGAGCATGTAGCGCGCCGATTCACCGGACTGGTCATCGAGCAGGGTGATGCGCGGACGCAGATCGTCCTTCTTGTTGCTCGACTTCCATTCGGTGACAACCTTGTTGGCGAGGCCGGTGGCTTCGTCGACTTCTTCCTTCAGGGTCGTGCCTTCGATCAGGTCCTGGTATTTCACCTTGCCCGACTTTTCGGTGATCACCGGCAATGTGTACGGATCCCACTCAGCCAGACGATCGCCCTTCTTCACCGTGATGCCTTCAAGGTGCGTGATCAGCGCGCCGTAAGGGATACGGTGGATAGAACGTTCGCGGCCTTCGCTGTCGCGCAGGACGAGTTCGCCGTTGCGCGCCATCGAGACGTTGCGGCCACGGCTGTCGGTGATGGTGACGATGCCGCGGAATTCGATGAGGCCATCAACCGGCGCATCGAGCGTGGACTGTTCCGACACCTGCGCCGCACCACCGATGTGGAAGGTGCGCATGGTCAGCTGCGTGCCCGGTTCGCCGATGGACTGCGCCGCGATGACACCCACGGCTTCGCCCATGTTCACCGGCGTACCGCGCGCAAGGTCGCGGCCATAGCAGGTGGAGCAGACGCCGCCCTTGGTTTCGCACAGCAGCGGCGAGCGGATTTTCACTTCCGCCACGGCCGCCAATTCGATGCGGGTCACGTCGGATTCGGTCAGCAGGTGACCGGCCGGCGCCACGACTTCACCAGTCTTGGCATCGACGATGTCAACCAGCACGGTACGGCCCAGGATACGCTCACCCAGCGACACGATGGTGTTGCCGCCTTCGACGATGGCCTTCATCAGCATGCCGCGCGGGGTGCCGCAATCTTCCTCGACGACGACGCAATCTTGCGAAACGTCGACGAGACGGCGGGTCAGGTAACCCGAGTTGGCGGTCTTCAGCGCGGTATCGGCCAGACCCTTGCGGGCGCCGTGGGTGGAGTTGAAATACTCCAGCACGGTCAGGCCTTCCTTGAAGTTCGACAGGATCGGCGTTTCGATGATCTCGCCCGACGGCTTGGCCATCAGGCCGCGCATGCCGGCCAGCTGCTTCATCTGGGCCTGCGAACCACGGGCACCGGAGTGCGCCATCATGTAGATGGAGTTGATCTGCGCTTCACGGCCATCCGGCCGCTTCTTCTTGGCGCTGATTTCCTTCATCATTTCGCCGGCAACCAGGTCGCCGCACTTGGACCAGGCGTCAACGACCTTGTTGTACTTCTCGCCCTGCGTGATCAGGCCGTCCTGATACTGCTGCTCGAAGTCCTTCACCTCGGCCTTGGTCTTGTCGACCAGCACGGCCTTGGCGGCGGGGATCACCATGTCGTCCTTGCCGAAGCTGATGCCGGCCTGGAACGCGTGGCGGAAGCCCAGCGCCATGATGGCATCGGCAAACAGCACCGTCTCCTTCTGGCCAGTGTGGCGATAGACGGTGTCGATGACGTCGCCGATCTCCTTCTTGGTCAGCAGGCGGTTGATGGTTTCGAACGGCACCTTGTGGCTCTTGGGCAGCGTTTCGCCCAGCAGCAGGCGGCCCGGGGTGGTGTTCACGCGCTTCATGTAGAGCTGACCGTTCTCATCGGTCTGCGGCACGCGGGCGATGATCTTGGTGTGCAGGGTCACGTTCTTGTTGAACAGCGCCTGGTGCACTTCGCTCATCGTGCCGAAGGCCATGCCTTCGCCCGGTTCCTTCTCGGACTCCATCGACAGATAATAGAGACCCAGCACCATGTCCTGCGACGGCACGATGATCGGCTTGCCGTTGGCGGGGGACAGGATGTTGTTGGTCGACATCATCAGCACGCGCGCTTCCAGCTGGGCTTCAAGGCTCAGGGGAACGTGCACGGCCATCTGGTCACCGTCGAAGTCGGCATTGAAGGCCGAGCAGACGAGCGGGTGCAACTGGATGGCCTTGCCTTCGATCAGCACGGGCTCAAAGGCCTGAATGCCCAGGCGGTGCAGCGTCGGCGCACGGTTCAGCAGCACCGGATGCTCGCGGATGACTTCCTCGAGGATGTCCCAAACCACGGCTTCTTCGCGCTCAACGAGCTTCTTGGCCGCCTTGATG
>JAIXPM010000009.1 GCA_027486275.1 Sphingomonadales bacterium
GCCATGTCCTTCAACGACAGGGCCGGATCGTTGATCATCAGGGCGGCGCGGCTGCGGCGTTCGTCATCAATGATGGCCTGAAAACTGGTGCCGGCCGCTGCCAGCAGTCGCCCCAGGCTGCGTTCCGACATGCCGTGCAGGCTGGCCACCTGCTTCAGTCGCGGTATCCGTCGTTCATTGGTGAGGATGGTGGCGACCCGGCTGCGCATCCGTGCGATCTCGGATTGAAGCTGCTTGGCCGATTCCGTTGCCCGCAGCCGCTCCTGCGCCAACAGCCACATGCCGGCATCATGGCCGGGGTTGGCTTGTTGCATCCAGTGGGTCGGTATGGTCAGCCGGTTCCAATCGGCATTCCAGATGATCTTGCTGGGCAGCCCGGCGGCGATCACATCCCCGCCGCGATGGCGTGGCCAGTGCGCCTCGATCGTCAATGCCTGCTCCTGACCGGGAACGCTGGCATAGAGCGCCCGTGCGCTGGTCAGTGTGGCCACCAACCCGATAAAGGCCAGCAGGCTGCCGCTCAGATACTGGCTGCGAAACACCAGACGGCAGGTGTCGGGCCCTTCCTCCAGCAAGTAGCGGCCGTAAGGTGTGTTGCCATTGGCGGCGCGCGGCAGAAAACGGACAAAGTCTCCCAGTGTCGGCGCGTGCGCTTGTGCCATGAGGGTTACCGGCCCCAGCGACAGGAGTTGCCCCGCCGCGATGCGGGAAAAAAGATCAACTGCGGCGTCGTTCTCGATGATGTTGGCGATCATCAGCAAATCGTCGGCCACGCTGATCCGGGTCGCCTGGGCAGCGTCATTGCGACTGCGGCCGGTTCCCGCGAGCAGCCAGTCGGGCCAGTCCAGCCAATGGCCGAACCAGGTCATTGCGGCCGGTGCCACCTCGGCATGGGCGAGCGGACCCATCATGCGAATGGCATCATGCGCTTCGTTCAGGGCGCGCCCGGTGCTGCGAACCGGCGTGCTCCTGTCGAACACGGATTGGGATGGATCATTCGTCATTCAATGGGCTCGACTGCTCTCAAAACAACCGGACAACGGCAAGCATTCAATCATATGCTGGCGTGAAATGCCGAATGATTGGCGTTAACTGAAGATTGCTCGAAATGTCTTATATGCAAATAATCATGTATAAATTATTGAAGACTTGCAACAAGCAGGCACTGAAGGGCAACTGGTGGGGAAGGTTGAACAGATGGCGAATTGCAGCCTGCATGGCATCCCGATGACAACGCGGGCGCTGATATGGCAACTCGGTCTGGCAACTGCGCTGGCGTCGGCAGGCGTTGCTGCGGCCCAGCAGACAGTCCCCGTGACGTTCGCGCGCGGGCAGAGTTCCGCCACCGTCACAGGCAGCATCACCGGCGATCAGGACCGTAACTACACGGTGGATGCCCGCGCCGGCCAGACGCTGACCGTTAGCCTGAAGGCGACCCGCGGCAGCGCCGAAATGAATGTGTGGGCACCGGGCGGCGACAGCGCGATGACTCTGGGCTCGGCCGATCCCTCTCGGTTCAGCGCGGTGTTGCCGGCCAATGGCCGCTATCGTGTGCAAGTCTATCAGATGCGCGCGTTTGCCCGGCGTGGCGCAACGGCGAGCTATGCGCTCACCATTGCCGTCACTGGGCGGTCCGGCGCGGCGGCGGGCCGGATGCCGGCGACCCGGCCCGGCGACGCCAAGGTGGCTGGTACCAACTATAATGCCACGGCCGACGTTGACTGCGCGCTGGCGCCCGGCGCGCCGATGGGCCGTTGCCCGGCCGGCGTGATGCGCTTTGCCTCCGGCGAGGCCACGGTGGAGATCAGGCTGCCCAGCGGGCAGATGCGCCATATCTATTTCAAGGCCGGGCGCCCGACCGGCCACGATGTCTACAAGGCCGCCTTTTCGGCGCGGCGCCAAGGTGATCTGAACATCATCCGGGTGGGGGCGGAAACTTATCGGATTGTCGATGCTTTTGTGGTGGGCGGCTGATCGACGCCATTGCTGAAGGGACGGGGGAGCCATGGACAGGATCATCGGAGCAGCAGTCACGGCGGCGCTGCTGATGGCGGCTGCGCCAGCAGCGGCCGGCACGGCCAGCGCGGCGCAGAATGCCTGCAAGGCCAGGCTGCAGGGCCAGTTTTCCGCCACCGCCAGCAACGTGGTGACCAGCAATCGCGGATCAGACCGCTGGGAAGTGAGCGGCACCGCCTCGCGCAAGGGCGAGCGCGGGCATTTCGACTGCTGGGTGACGGGCTATAATGTCACCAACATCGAAACCAGCGGCTGGGAAAAGCGCAAGACCGACGGTGCTGCTGTTGCGGTGGGCGCGGTTGCACTGGCCGCCATCATTGCTGCGGCTTCCTCAAAACGGCGCAACCATGAATATGACCGCAATGAATACAACGATGGCTGGAACAACAATAGCTCTTACGACGACAGCTATGCGCCGGCCGGCGGTGTGATCTGCTATCGCAACCAGCGCGCCTGCTACAACGAGTGGAATCACAGCTACAACTCGCGCTGGTCGCAGCGCGAATTCGGCTATTGAGGGGAGAACGGACATGAAGCGTCTGCCCATCCTTGCCGCCGCCGCCCTCGCCAGCCTTGGTGCGGCACCGATCAATGCCCAGATGGCCGCGCCGCCAGCGCCGGCCACGCCATCGCCGGACTCGCCGGAACTGCGCGCGGCCAAGCAGGAAGGCGCCAAGCGGATGATCACCGTCATGCGCAAGACCTGGAGCGATCCCGAAATCGGCCGCATCCTCTATATCGGCTGGTACTCGGCCGCCGCCACCATTTGCGATGATCTTGAAGTCGATCAGGCCAAACTGGGCAAGGCGCTGGCCGGCGTACTCGGCCCGGATATCGAGAAGGCCAGCGCCGACAAGGCCCAGCATCTCGCCTCCATGCTCAGCCTGCATGTTGGCATGGCCACCGGCTATGTGATGGCCAGCCATGTGCAGGATGGTGATCGCGTCTGCGCGCAGGGGCGTGAAGCGATGAAGGACATGCCCGCGGACAAGCATCTGTTCCGGGTGTCCAAGGCCCAATGATCCCCCAGGGGCGCCGGGGGCTCCCTCCCGCTCCGGCGCCCCGTCCTGCTGTCGGCCTGTTCCGCCGGCCGACCCTGCCATGGAGATTGGTGATGACGATGAAACTGCGGACGCTGCTGCTGGTGGTCAGCACACTGGCGCTGCCCGCCGGGACGCTGGCCCAGACGGTGGTTGGCAACGGGCAGGGCAAGGCGCAAATTGGCGTTTGGGGCGTTGAAACGGCCGATATTTCGAAAAGCGTGCGGCCTGGCGATGACTTCTACCGCCATGTCAACGAAGGCTGGTTGAAGACCGCCAAAATGTTGCCCGGCATCCCGTTCATGGATGGCTTCGTGGAAGCCTATCTGGCCACCGAACAACGGGTGGGCGGCATCATCCAGCAGTCGCGCGAAACCACCGATGCGCCGGGCAGCCCGGAACAGATGATCGGCGATTTTCACCGCTCCCACGCCAATACCGAACGCCGCAACGCGCTCGGCATCACGCCGATTGCCAGCACGCTGTCGATCATATCCGGCACCACCGATCGCAACGACATCGCCAAGTTGATGGCAATGCCGTGGATGGATGGCCCCATCGGCGGCGGCGTGACGTCCGACGCAGACAATCCGCGGCGCCAGATTGCCGCTGTCGGGGCCGGTGGCCTCACCATGCCGTCGCGCGACTATTATCTGGCCGATGCCGAGCCCTATATCGGGCACCGCAAGGCGCTGCAGGCCTATATGGCGGACTGTTTCCGCCGCGCCGGCATCCCCGATGCGGACGCGCGCGCCGCCAGGGTCATGGCCCTGGAACTGGAGATTGCCAAGCGCCAGTGGGGCCTTGCCGAACGCCGCGACGTGGTGCGCATGAACAACGTGATGAGCCCGGAACAACTGGCAGCCTATGCGCCGGGCTTCCCCTGGTCCGCCTTCCTGGCCGAACAGGGCTTCACCGGGCAATCCCGGATCAAGGTGACGACCGACACCGCCGTGCGCGAGCTGGCCGCGCTGTTCGCGGCCACGCCGGTGGCGGACCTTCAGTCCTTCATGCTGTTCAAGACACTGGATGGCTGGGCGGATTCGCTGTCCGAACCCTGGGTGCAGGCGCATTTCGATTTCCACAACAAGCGCCTCAACGACACGCCGCAGCGCCGCGCGCCTGAGTTCGAGAGCATCACGTCGGTGAACGCGGCGATGGGCGAGGAGATCGGCCGCATCTATGTCGCGCAATATTTCGGCGCGTCGGACAAGGCCAAGGTGGAGGAAATGGTGGGCTATCTGCGCGCCACCTATCGCGACCGCATCACCCAGCTGGACTGGATGGACGCCGCCACCAAGGCCGAAGCGCTGAAAAAGCTCGAGAAGATCACCACCCACATCGGCTATCCCGACAAATGGCATGACCGTTCCAACGTGCGCATCACCGCCGATGATTTCGTTGGCAACCAGAACCGCCTGATGAACTGGAAGAAGGCCGATGGTCTGAAGAAATTGGCCGAAGGCACCCGCGACTGGGAATTTCCCTATTCCCCGCAGGAAGTGAATGCCGGTTACAGCCCCGGCACCAACAGCATGACCTATCCGGCCGGCATTTTGCAGCCGCCGTTCTTTGATCCCAAGGCTGATCCGGCGGTGAACTTCGGCTCGATCGCCGCCGTAATCGGGCATGAAATCGGCCATGGCTTTGACGATCAGGGCAGCCGTTCCGATGGCGATGGCAAGCTGCGCGACTGGTGGAGCGCGGCCAGCCGCGCTGAATTTGAAAAGCGCACCGCCGGGCTGGTGGAGCAGTTCAATGGCTATGATGCGCTGCCCGGCCTG
Source organism: Sphingomonadales bacterium (assembly GCA_027486275.1). The sequence continues at coordinate 4,841 of JAIXPM010000009.1, forward strand.
AAGATCAACGGCCGCCAGAATTTGGGTGAGAATATCGGCGATCTGGGCGGCTTGACGGTCGCCTACGCTGCCTATCAGACCTTTGTGAAGGAGAAGCAGGGCGGCAAGGCGCCAGTGATCGACGGCTATACCGGCGATCAGCGCTTTTTCCTCGCCTGGGCGCAGGTGTGGCGCAACATCACTGCCGAAGGCGAGACACGGCGGCGCACCCTGTCTGATCCGCACAGCCCCGGCGAGTTTCGCGTCAACGGCGTCGTGCGCAATGTTGATGCCTGGTACAAGGCGTTCAACGTGAAGCCCGGCGACAAGCTGTATCTGCCGCCCGAAAAGCGGGTGAAGATCTGGTGAGCATCCGTCCAGCGTGAGAGTTTTCAACATGGCCGAGTTGAACACGCTGCCCGCGACGTCGCCGCCAGCTTGGCTGCGCGTCGTTCAGCATCCACTGGCCCGGCTGCTGTTGCTGGGTGGTCCCCTGTTCCTCATGATGGCGACGTCCAATGGCTTTCTGGAACAGTTTGCCGGGCAGCCTCTCCTGCGCCTTGCCACGGTGGTCGGCATGATCATCCTGGCCGTTGCAGTCTATGTGGGCTTTGTGCGTTTCGTTGAGCGCCGGCCGGTCAGCGAACTGGCGCCGGCCCCGGTGGTGACGGAACTTGGCATCGGGCTGCTGATCGGCAGCGGACTTTATGCCGGTTGTGTGGGCATATTGATGGTGCTGGGCATGTATCGCATCGATGGGTTCAATTCGGTGTCGACCATGGTGCCCGAAATTGCCGGTGCACTGAGCAGCGGCTTCCTCGAGGAACTGGTGTTTCGCGCCGTGCTGTTCCGCATCGTGGAGGAATGGCTGGGCAGTTGGATTTCCCTGCTCGTCTCCTCCTTCGTGTTCGGCTTCCTGCACCTCCTCAATCCAGAGGCCACCATTGTCGGTGCCATCTTCATCACGGTCGAAGCGGGCATCTTGCTGGCCGCAGCCTATATGGTCACCCGCCGGTTGTGGTTGAGCATCGGTTTCCACATGGCGTGGAATTACACCCAGTCCGCCGTCTTCTCGGGTATCGTATCGGGAAATGCGCCCGCACCCGGGCTGATCCGCCCGACAATCCAGGGCCCCGACCTGCTGACCGGCGGCCAGTTCGGCATCGAAGCCTCGCTGACAGCGTTTGTGCTCTGCACGGCAACCGGCATTGTCCTGTTTGTCATGGCGCAGCGTCGCGGGCGCGTCGTGTCGGCACCTTGGCAGCGCCGTTCGTGATGCTGCCCGCGTTGCTCGCCATGCTGCTGTGGCAGGGGGCGCCGCCACCGCCGGCTGCCGTGCCGCCGCCGGTGGAGCAGAGCAGCGCCGATTGCGCGCGGCCGACCTATGCCAGTGACCATCTTGTGTGCGGCAATGCTGATCTCAGGCGGCTGGATGGGGAACTGGTGACGCTGCTTGCAGCGGGGCCAACACCAGCCGGACCCTGGATCGAGCCACAGGCCGACTGGTTCCGGCGCAGCCGCACCTGTGCCTTTTCCGCCCGTCATGCCGCCTGCCTGGATGCCGCCTATCGGGAACGCATCGGCCTGCTGCGGGCTGCCCGCCGCCCGCCAACTGCCGATCTCGCCTGCCGCCCGGCCAGCCTGAAGGCAGCCATGCAACCCGAAGGCCTGTTGATCGTGGACGGCGCCAATCTGGCGGGCATTGCCACTCGCGCAACCGATGGCTGGCAGCCGTTTCTGGAACTGCGGGCGGGCAAGCGCGATGACCGCGTGCACGATCGGCAGGGCAGATTGGTTGCACGCTGTGCAAAGTCGAGCTGATTTCCAGATGGGTACGGCAATGATCACCCAATCGCCGCACGGTGTGGCGGGATTTGCCCAATTGTTGGCGGCAAACGACCTCGCTTGTTGGAGACCATCTCCATATCCTGAGAACGCATTTATTGGGGGTCTTGCATGTTGAACAAGGGCATTCCGGCCATTCTGCTCTGTTTCGCCTTGGCGGCCTGCAGCCCGACACCCACCGCGCCTGCAAAGCCCGAAAGCCAGCAGGACACGAGTGAACCGCAAGCGCCTGCGCAGAGCGCATTTGTCTGGACATCCGCCTTCAACGTGATGGGGGATGGCTATCCCAAGGCCGGCGACCCGTGCCGCCGGCTTGGCGAAAGCACCGTCACCGTCAATTACCTGGACGATAGTGCCTTCCTGGTCGGCTGCCCGGGCAGTGCCACTGATGAGGCCGCCGCAGCGCTGGTTGCCGCCGGCGGCCGCGTGGCCGGCACAGCCGAAGGTGTGACAATGATTTCCATCCCGCAAGGCGACGCCAATGCCGGGATGACGCAAACCACAAAGCAATGACGCCAGGGGGGGAATCAGCATGACCAATCTTGCCAACACATTCCTGGGCCGCACCGGCCTGACGCTTGCGGCAGCGTCGCTGCTGCTCACCCCAGTGGCCGCGCTGGCCAAGGGCGCCGGTGATTTGCGTGATCTTGTGGGCGCCCGCGCCGCCGGTGCCGAAAGCGACATGGAATCGCGAGGCTGGGTCTCGACGTCGGCCCACAAGGGCGCGGCTTCCAGCTATGTCTATTGGTGGAACGGGCGGGACAAGAGCTGTGTGCGCGTCGCCACCCGCGATGGCCGCTATGACCAGATCACTGACACCGGCGCGACCGATTGCGGCCAGAAGGCGGGCAGCGGTGACAAGGCCGCCGCCGTGGCCGGGGTGGCAGCGTTGATCGGCGTGCTGGCGCTGGCCAGCAAGTCGCACCACCGCGGCGACAAGGATTATGACAACCAGAACGACCATGCCGATTTCGAGCGTCGCCATCGTGACGGCCTGTACCATCACCCCTACACCAATGGTGGAAATTCGAAGCCCTATTCGGATGGTTACCAGTCGGGCGTCGACGAACGTTCCCACCAGTCGAGCTACCGCCCGGAATATCGTAACTATCAGGGCAGTGGTTGGTCGGGCGGTGGCAGCAATAATGGCGGCAACAGTGGTGACTGGTCGAACAATCAGGGTGGTGGCAACGGGCCTGCCGCCTTCAATGACCTTGTTGGCGCCAAGGCCGCCGGAGTCGATTCTGATCTTCAGGCCCGCGGGTTCCGCGCTGTCGATGGCTTTGGGTCCGGGAACAATGGCAAGGGATCGATCTGGTGGAATGGGCGCACGCGCCAATGCCTGCAGATGATCACGGTCAATGGTCGCGCCGACAGCATCGAGGATATTCAGACACACGCCCGCTGCCGCTGAGACAGCGTGTGACTCTGCCATCAGGGAGTAGAACCCGCCTTGACCGATTATCTTTCCCGCCGCCAGTTCACCGGCGCCGTTGGCCTTGGGCTGATGGCGCCAGCGGCCGTCGCGCAAACGCTGAAGGACATCCGCACACTCAAGCCCGGCGAATTCACCTGGCACCCGGAACGGTCACCGGCTGGCCCGGTGGCGATCATCGTCTCGATCCCGGATCAGCGTGTGCATGTCTATCGCGGCGGAATCCGCATCGGCGTGTCCACCTGCTCCACAGGCAAACCAGGCCATGAAACGCCAACGGGTGTGTTCACCATCCTGCAGAAGGACAAGGACCACAAATCCAGCACCTACAACAATGCGCCGATGCCCAACATGAACCGGCTGACCTGGGATGGCATCGCGCTGCACGCTGGCAAGCTGCCGGGCTATCCGGCCAGTCACGGATGTGTGCGGCTGCCGATGGCCTTCTCGGAGAAAGTGTTCGGCGTCACCCATGTCGGCACGCCGGTGATCCTCGCCGGCAGCCATGCTGATCCGGTGGATATCGTCCACCCCGGCCTGTTGCTCACCGGCGAAGCCAACAGCGGGTTCGATGGCGCTGTCGCAAAGCTGAAAGGCAGGGCGCTGCCAATCAAGGAGCCGGCCATCACTGTGCTGGTCAGTTCGGCCAGCGGCGAAGCGGCGTTGCTGGAGAATGGCCGAACCGTCGCCACCTCTGCGGCCCGGCTTGCGACCGGATCATCACTTGGCGAACATGTCTTCTCGCTGATCGAAGCCCACGACAATGGCACGGCGCTGCGCTGGCACGGGATTGGTTATGCAGACAGCCACGGCGTGCCGGTTGAGGTGCCACAGGGCAGCATCCTGCGCCGCGTGGGTGCCGATCCGGCCTTCACGGCTGCCGTGCATGATCGCCTGCACCCCGGCATGCTGATGGTCACCACCGATCTACCGCTGCACCCGGATCGCCGTTCGGCCGAAGATTTCGTGATCATGACGAGTTGAGCGCCCTCGCAACAACACAGGATGGATGATGATGATGCGCAAGCTGACAGCCGAATGTCTCGGCACCTTCTGGCTGGTGTTCGGCGGCTGCGGTTCGGCCGTGCTGGCGGCCGGCTACCCTGAACTCGGCATCGGCTTTGCTGGCGTGTCGCTGGCCTTTGGTCTGACGGTGCTGACCATGGCTTATGCGGTGGGCCATGTCTCTGGCGGCCATTTCAACCCTGCGGTGTCGCTGGGCCTTGCCATCGCCGGGCGCTTTGGCTGGAAGGATCTGCTGCCCTACTGGCTGGCGCAGCTGGCGGGCGGGGTGCTGGCGGCTGCCACGCTCTATGCGATTGCCTCGGGCAAGGCGGGCTGGGTGGCCGGCGGCTTTGCCAGCAACGGCTTTGGTACGCTGTCGCCCGGCGGCTATGGAATTGAGGCGGCGTTCCTGGTGGAAGCGGTGCTGACGGCCGGGTTCCTGCTTGTCATCCTCGGTTCCACCTCCAACCAGGCCCCGCAGGGCTTCGCGCCCATCGCCATCGGCATGGCGTTGACGCTCATCCACCTTGTCTCGATTCCGGTCACCAACACTTCGGTGAACCCCGCCCGCTCCACCGCTGTGGCGCTGTTTGCGGAAACGGCGGCCGTCGGCCAGCTCTGGCTCTTCTGGCTGGCGCCGCTGGTTGGCGCGGCCATTGGCGCCCTGATCTGGCGACTTGCGCTTTCATCTGACAGGGCAAGCTGATCTGATACCTCGATCTTTTGTAAGTTTCGCAAGCGGTTCATGTCACAGCCCCAACTTTTCAGGAAAGCGGCGCCTTTCTCTCTTTCATTGGGCAGATCAAGACAGATGCCTGCCTCCAATCCCGGTTGGATAAAGCTGAAGGCCCGTTCACCAGAATTGGCGCTCCAAGGGCGCTGACAGCCCCTTGCTGACAATCTGCAGGCGCTGGCAACAGGCTGTGCCAGAGCCGGTTTTGGTGTGCCGGGCGGCAACAAGGCCGTGAGGCGGGTGTTCACGCCGCTGCCAGATGATTTCTGCCGTTCTTTGCGGAACTTGTGCGCTTGTCGTTGGTTGTAAGGGCACGGGCAGCCCAGTCCGCAACGCGACAGGTATAAGATGATTGATGTGCGCGGCTCTACACGCCCCGGGCTCCGGCTGCTGGTTGCCTGCACATCATTTGGCAGGCTCACGGCACGGTGGCAGCCATGATCGCTGGCCCGTTCCGCCCGCGCCCGTCGCCCTGGTTTGGCGAAAAGCCGATCCGCGAGGAATTGTTCGGCCTCGAACGGCTGCAGGATCACGCCCGCAGCCTGGCGTGGGCGCAGGCCAGCGATACCGTGCCACGGCGAGGCGTGTCGTTGAATGCCCGGTTGGCCGACAACGAAGCCCGCCTGCGGCAGACGTACCGGGCCACCATGCTGGCCCTGCAGGTGGCGATGCCGATCACGCCGGCCGCCGAATGGCTGGTCGACAATTTCCACCTCGTTGAACGCCACATCCGGGATGTGCGCGCCAATCTGCCGCCGGCGTTCTATCGCCTGTTGCCCAAGCTGGTCGCCGGGCCGTTTGTTGGCTGTCCGCGCGTGTTCGGCATTGCCTGGGCCTATGTCGCGCATACCGACAGCCGCTTCGATGCCGAAGCGTTGACCGGCTTCATGCGGGCCTATCAGGAGGTGCAGCCGCTCACGATCGGCGAATTGTGGGCGGTGGCCACCACGCTGCGTATCGTGCTGATCGAGAATTTGCGCCGCTTTGCCGTTCGGATCGAGCATAGCCAGGCGGATCGCCAATCCGCCGATGCGCTTGCCGATCGCCTGCTGGGCGTGGAAACCGGGGTGGCCGAGCCGGCGGCTGTGGTTTTGGCCGGCCATCACGGCCCGGTATCCGATGCATTCGCTGTGCAATTCGTGCACCGGCTGCAAACCCACAGCGATGGCGTTGCGCAGGCGCTGACGTGGCTTGATGCGCTACTGGCCGAACGCGGGACCAACAGCAACGCCGCGATCATTTCCGAACAGGAACGTCAGATCGGCGCCACCGTGACGGTGCGCAACATCATCACCAGCATGCGGGTGATGGCGGAAATCGACTGGTCGGTCTTGTTCGAGAAAATGTCGCCGGTCGATGATCTGCTGGCGGCGAACGACACCTATCGGGCGATGGATTTTGCCAGCCGCAACCATTATCGCACCGCCATCGAGGCCTTGGCGCGAAGCTCGCCGTTGTCGGAAATCGAGGTTGCGGGGCGGGCGTTGCAGGCGGCCGGCAAGGCCCGCTTTGCCGATGGCACGGTCGATCCGCGTCGCGGCGATCCCGGCTATTATCTGGTTGCGGCTGGCCGGCCTCTGCTGGAAGCGCAGATCGGCTATCACGCGCCCATCAGGGTCTGGCCGCGCCGATTGAGTCGCAGGTTGGGCCTGTCCGGCTATGGCGCAGTGATCATGGGGGGGGCCGCGCTGATCCTGCTGGTTCCGGCGGTGGCGCTGATCGGCCTGCAGATCGCGCCGGCCTGGGTGCTGTTGCTGCTGGCGCTGGGAGCCATTCCAGCGCTTGATGCCGCGGTGGCCCTGGTCAATGCCGGGGTAACGCGCGCCATTCCGGCCACCTTCCTGCCGGCGCTGGAATTGCGGCACGGCGTTCCCGAAGAACTGCGGACGCTGGTTGCGGTGCCGGTGATGCTCACATCGGTGCACGGCATTGCCGAACAGATCGAGACACTGGAAATCCATCATCTCGCCAGTCTGGAAGGCGATGTGCATTTCGCACTGCTGTCGGATTGGGGCGATGCGCCTGCCGAAACACAGGAAACCGATGCTGCGCTGCTGGCACTGGCCAGCGCGGGCATTGCCCGGCTGAACGCGCGTTATCCGGCGATCGCCGGCGGGGACCGCTTCCTGCTGCTGCACCGGCGGCGGCAATGGAGCCGCAGCGAAGGCGTATGGATGGGCTGGGAGCGCAAGCGCGGCAAGCTGCAGGAATTAAACCGGCTGCTGCGTGGGGCCAGCGATACCAGCTTCATCACGCCCGATGGTCGGGCGCCAACGGTGCCCGACAATGTCAGGTTCGTCGTCACGCTTGATGCCGATACGCGGCTGCCGCGCGATACGGTGCGGCGCTTGATCGGCAAGCTGGCGCATCCGCTGAACCAGCCGCGTTTTGATCCCGTCAGCAGGCGCGTGGTTGAAGGCCATGGCCTGTTGCAACCGCGGATCACGCCGGCGCTGGCAATCGGCCACGAAGGATCATGGTTCCAGCGCTTGTTTTCCAGCCACAGCGGCATCGATCCTTATGCAGCGGCGGTTTCCGATGTTTATCAGGATCTGTTTGGCGAAGGGTCCTACGCCGGCAAGGGCATTTACGATGTGGATGCGTTCGAGGCAGCGCTGGCTGGGCGGGTGCCGGAATCCACGCTGCTGAGCCATGATCTGTTCGAAGGCGTCTTTGCCCGCGCTGGCCTCGCCAGCGACGTGGAGGTGGTAGAGGAATTCCCCGAACGCCATGACGTTGCGTCGCGCCGTTATCATCGCTGGGCGCGGGGTGACTGGCAGTTGCTGCCTTGGATTCTGGGGCTGCGGCGCGGTGCAGGCGCCGCCCTGCCGATGACCGGCCGGGCCAAGATGATCGATAATCTGCGGCGCAGCCTGACGGCGCCGGCCGGTGTGGCGGCGCTGTTCGTCGGCTGGCTGTTGCCTCTGCCAGCGGCACTGTTGTGGACGCTGTTCCTGGTGCTGGTGCTCGCTGTGCCGGCGCTCATCCCGTTTTTCGAAAGCCTGCTCAGGTGGCCAGCGGGCGTTCCGGCTGCTGCGCAATTGCGGGCGCTTGGTGCCGATCTGCGGTTGGCATTGGCGCGCTGGGGACTGGTGGTCATGTTCCTCGCCGATCAGGCCTGGCTGATGGGCGATGCCATCGGGCGCACGCTGATCCGGGTAATGATCACCCACCGCAACATGCTGGAATGGGTTCCGGCGGCGCAGCTGGCTGATGCGATGCGGCTTGATACACGCGGCTATTACGGGCGCATGCCGGGCGCCATCATCTTGCCCATCATCGGGCTCGGTCTTGCCGTTGCCGGCGGGGAGGCAAGCTGGCCCTTGGCGCTGGCGTTCGCGCTGTTGTGGATTGCATCGCCCGCATTGGCCTGCCGGATCAGCACCCCGCCCGTGCGGCCGCGACGGCTGACGCTGGATGCGGCCGACAACAAGCAACTGCGGCTGATCGCGCGGCGCACTTGGCGCTATTTCGAATTTGTCGTGACCCCGGCCGACAATATGCTGCCGCCCGACAATTTTCAGGAAGACCCGGCCCAAGTCATCGCGCGCCGCACCTCGCCAACGAATGTGGGCCTCTATCTGCTGTCGGTGGCGAGCGCCCGCGATTTCGGCTGGATCGGCACACACGAGGCGATTGATCGGCTGGAAGCGACCATGGCGACGCTGGCGCGGCTGCCGCGCTGCCGGGGGCATTTCTACAACTGGTATGGCACCAGCGATTGCCGGGTGCTTGATCCGCCCTATGTCTCCTCGGTGGACAGCGGCAATCTTGCTGGGCATCTCATCGCGCTGGCCAATGCCTGCGACGCGTGGCGCGAACGGCCGCAAGGCGATGCGGCCCGCCTTGCCGGCGTGCATGATGCCTTGGCCATCTTCCAGGCGCTGCCCGGCACCAGCGCCGAGCCCGCCGCGGCTGCTGCGGCGCTGGCGGCAGGGCTGCATGCTGCGGCCGATGGCGATGTGGATTGGCACGATCTTGGCCTTGCGGTCATGAACATCGGGGCAACGCTGGCAGTGGCCGTGACGCCAGATGATGATGACCGGCTGTTCTGGCTGGCCGCCGTGGCCGCTGCCATCGACAGTCACCAGCGCGATGCGCAGCCGGATGAAGAGCAAACTCACACCGCTGCAAGGCTGCTGGCGCTGGCTGCAGACGCGCGTGCCATGGCGATGGCGATGGACTTTGCCTTCATGCTGCACCCGGATCGCAAGCTGCTTTCGATTGGCTATTCTGATGCCACCGGCGCGCTGGATGAAAACCACTATGATCTGCTGGCCTCCGAAGCCCGGCTCGCCAGCTTCTTTGCCATCGCCAAGGGCGATGTCCCGGCCCGGCACTGGTTCCGATTGGGCCATGCCGTCACGCTGGGCACGTCCGGGCCGCTGCTGCTGTCGTGGTCGGGTTCGATGTTCGAATATCTCATGCCGGCGCTGGTCATGCGCCCGCCGGCCGGCAGCCTGCTGGAACGCACCGAATGCCGGGCGGTCGCGGCTCACATCGAATACGGCAAGCAGCATGATCTGCCGTGGGGCATATCGGAATCCGCGTTCAATGCGCGCGATCTGGAACTGACCTACCAATATTCCAATTTCGGCGTGCCGGGCCTGGGGCTGAAGCGCGGGCTGGCAGACGATCTGGTGGTCGCGCCCTATGCCACCGCGCTGGCCGCAATGGCGCAACCGCATGCCGCCATCGCCAATTTCAAACGCCTCGATCAGGCCGGCGCGATGGGGCGCTATGGCTATTATGACGCGCTGGACTTCACGGCGTCGCGGCTGCCGATCGGCCGCAGCGTGGCCATCGTCCGCAATTTCATGGCGCATCATCAAGGCATGACGATCGTGGCGCTGGCCAACACGGTGTTCGGCTGCATCATGTGCGATCGCTTCCATGCCGAACCGCTGGTGAAAGCCGCCGAACTCCTATTGCAGGAACGCATGCCGCGCCTGGTGGCGGCGACGCCAATCGCTGCTGCCGACGAAGCCCAACCGGCCGCAAAGACGCCGTTCATCAGCCGATCCGTCGGCCGGCAGTTCGTCACGCCGCACACGCCGGCGCCGGCAACCCATCTTCTGTCCAACGGCCGATACACGCTGATGATCACGGCGGCTGGATCGGGTTACAGCCGCTGGCGGGACATTGCGGTCACCCGCTGGCGCGAAGATCCGACGTGCGATGATTGGGGCTCCCATATCTATTTGCGCGATGCCGATAGTGGCGAAATCTGGTCGGCGGGGTTCCAGCCGATCCGCCGTGAACCGGACAGCTATGCGGTCAGCTTCAACGAGGATCGCGCCGAATTCGTCCGCCGCGATGGCGATCTGACCACCAGCATGACCGTGCTGGTTTCGGCAGAGGACGACAGCGAGGTGCGGCGGGTGTCGATCGGCAATGCCGGCAGCCAGGTGCGCACCGTCGAAATCACCTCGTTCGCCGAACTCGCGCTGGCCCCGCAGGTCGCCGACATTGCCCACCCGGCCTTTTCCAAATTGTTCATCGAAACCGAATGCTTGCCGGGTAGCCATGCCCTGCTCGCCCGGCGCCGCCAGCGCGACCCGGCTGACCGCGAAACCTGGGCCGCGCACCTGATCGTGGTGGACGACAAGGCCGTGGGATCGTGCGAGTTCGAAACCGATCGCGCCCAGTTTCTGGGCCGGGGCGGCAATGCCCACCGGCCGCGTGCCGTTGCCGATGGCCGATCCCTTTCAGGCTCGCACGGCGCCGTGGTCGATCCCGTGTTCGTTTTGCGCACCCGTGTGCGGGTGGCGCCCGGTGAAACGGCCCATGTGGCGTTCTGGACGATGGCGGGCTCCAGCCGGCAGGCGGTTCTGGAGATGATCGACAAGCACAGCGCGCCAACCGCCTTTGAACGCGCGGCGACGCTGGCCTTCACGCAGGCCCAGATCCAGCTCCACCATCTGCGGCTGGGTGCGGGCCAGGCCGCCCAGTTCCAACGCCTGGCCGGGCACATGCTGTATGTTTCGGCCAGCATGCGACCCGGCGCGATTGCCCTCGCGCAGGGGGCCGGCCCGCAATCGGGCCTGTGGTCGCTGGGCATCTCTGGCGACCTGCCGATCATCGTGCTGCGGATCGCCGATATTGAGCAACTGGCGGTGGCACGCGAACTGATGCAGGCCACCGATTATTGGCGGATGAAGCAGCTGTCGTTTGATCTGGTGATCATCAACGAACGCGGCACATCCTATGTGCAGGATCTCCAAAGCGCCCTTGAGGGCCTGGTGCGGGCCAGCCAATCGCGCGCGCAGTTCGGCGAACGCAGCCCCGGCACGGTGTTCGTGTTGCGCGCCGATCTTGTACCCGATCCGACCCGTGATCTGCTGCTGGCGGTGGCGCGGGTGGTGATTGATGCGCACAACGGCCCGTTGGCCAGCCAGCTCGACGCGCGGCGTGAACCGGCGCTGCGCCGTCGCCTGCCGCGCCTTCCCTATGCGGCGAAAGCCGATCGCCCGGCCGGCCTGCCAACGCTGGAATATTTCAATGGCATCGGCGGGTTTGCGGAGAATGGCCGGGAATATGTGATCGTGCAGGGGCCGGGCCAGACGACGCCGATGCCGTGGATCAATGTCATCGCCAACCCCGATTTCGGCTTCCAGGTTTCGGCCGATGGCGCCGGATTCACCTGGGCGGCCAACAGTCGCGAACACCCGTTGACGCCGTGGTCCAACGATCCGGTGGGTGATCCGGCCGGACACGCCTTCTACATCCGCGATGACGATGATGGCGCGCTGTGGAGCCCGACTGCGGCACCGATCCGCGATCCGGCCGGCACGTATGTTGCGCATCATGGTTGGGGCTACAGCCGCTTTGAATATGCCGTGGCGGGGCTGGAATTCGGCCTGATCGAATATGTGCCCATGGCCGATCCGGTGAAGATTTCACGGCTCACCATCCGCAACAGTTCGGGGCGGGCGCGGCGGCTGACGGTTGCTGCGTATGTGGAATGGGTGCTGGGGCCATCGCGCGCCGCCGCCGCGCCGTTCACCGTCACCCGCAGCGATCCGGCGAGCGGCGCGATGTTTGCCAGCAATGCCTGGGTTACGGGTTTTGCCGGCCGCACCGCCTTCCTTGATCTGGGGGGGCGGCAGACCAGCCACAGCGGGGACCGCCGGGAATTCATCGGGCGCAACGGCGATATTGGCGATCCGCTGGCGATGGCCACCCAGGCGCCCTTGTCCAACCGCGTCGGGGCCGGCCTTGATCCGTGCGGCGCGATGCAGACGCAGATCGAACTGGCCGATGGCGCCAGCATCGAGATCCTGTGCCTGATGGGCGAAACGGAGGGCGACGATGCCGCGCGCACGCTGATCGAACGCTATCGCACTGCCGATCTTGATGCCGTGCTGGCCGAAGTGACCGATGATTGGGCCGAACTGCTGGGCGCGGTGAACGTCACCACGCCGGATCGTTCGCTCGACATCATGCTCAATGGCTGGCTGCTCTATCAGACGCTGGCTTGCCGGATCCGGGCGCGCGCCGGCTTCTATCAGGCCAGTGGCGCCTATGGTTTTCGCGACCAGCTGCAGGACGTGATGGCGCTGGCCACGGTGCGCCCCGCCATTGCCCGCACCCAGATCGTGCGCGCGGCGGGCCGTCAGTTCATCGAAGGCGATGTGCAGCATTGGTGGCTGCCGCAGGCCGGCAATGGCGTGCGCACCCGCTTTGCCGATGATCGCGTGTGGCTGGCGCTGGTGACGGCGCATTATCTTTCGGCAACCGGCGATGGCGCGATCCTGTCGGAAGAGATTGCGTTTCTCGATGGCCCCGTGTTGGCCCCGGGCGAGATGGAAAATTTCTTCCATCCCGGCATCAGCAACAGCTCGGCCAGCCTGTATGAACATTGCGCGCGGGCGCTGGATGCCAGCCTTGCGGTCGGGGTGCACGGCCTGCCGCTGTTTGGCGGCGGCGACTGGAACGACGGCATGAACCGCGTCGGCCATGAAGGGCTGGGCGAAAGCGTCTGGATGGGCTGGTTCCTCGATGCCAGCCTGGCGGCGTTCATGCCGATTGCCGCTGCCCGCGGTGACATGGCACGTGTTGCGGCGTGGACGGCCCATGCCGCCGCCTTGCGCGCGGCGCTGGATGGCGAAGCCTGGGATGGAGACTGGTATCGGCGCGGCTGGTTCGATGATGGTGCGCCGCTGGGATCATCGGCCAGCGACGAATGTCGGATCGATTCCATCGCCCAATCCTGGGCGGTGATTTCGGGCGGCGGCGATCCGGCGCGGGCGCGCCGTGCCATGGCATCAGCCGCTCGCGAACTCGTCTCGACCGAAACCGGGCTGGCGCTGCTGTTTGCGCCGCCGTTCGATCACACGCCGCTCGATCCAGGCTATATCAAGGGTTATCCCCCCGGCATCCGCGAAAATGGCGGGCAATATACTCACGCGGCCCTCTGGTCGGTCATCGCGTGGGCCATGCTGGGCGATGGCAACCAGGCGGGTTCCCTGCTCGCCATGCTCAACCCGATCAACCACAGCCTCACGCCCTCGGAACTGCATCGTTACAAGGTGGAGCCATATGTGGTCGCCGCCGATATCTATTCGCGGCCGCCCAACGTGGGGCGCGGTGGCTGGACCTGGTATACCGGTGCGGCCGGCTGGATGCAGCGGGCGGGCCTTGAACATCTTCTGGGCGTGCGCATTCGCGACGGCTTCCTGGAGATTGATCCCTGCATTCCCGATCAATGGCCGGGCTTTGACGTCACCCTTCAGCACATCGGCTGCAGGTACGACATCAGCGTCACCAACCCGCACGGTGTGTGCCGTGGCATTGCCGCTGCCGAGGTGGACGGGGTGCCCTGCCCGCAAAACCCCGCAGGCGCCCCGTTGCGGATTCCGTTGCAGCGCGGCGCGGTTAGCTGCGCGATCAGGATTATTTTGGGTTCTCGGCAAAGCCAGTGAACGAATCCCCCGGTCAGGCGTTTTACCTGCGTGCGCCATGCAAAAAAGGAGTGCCGCAATGATTGTGTTTGCCATCGTCAAGGAACCCTATGGCTGGGCGGTTCGCCGCGATGACTGCATGATGATGCCCGCCGCTTGCCGCGACGCCGCCATTTCCGCGGCCGAACGGATGGTGCGCGCGCTCAGCAATCAAGGTGAGCGGGCCGTGCTGCAATTCGAAAGCGCAGAGGGCCACGGGGCCGTTGCCGGCAATAATGCCGGCTGAACCGAGAGGGTCACAATTCGGGTTCAGGAGCTCACCCTTTCCGCCACCACGCAACAGCGCATCTGCCTGATCCGGCCGGTTCGGGTGCCGATCAGGCCGGGGGCTGCAGTTGCCAGCGCCAGGCGTCGCCGATCTCGTGATCCTGCACGATGCCGGTGAAGCCAAAGCCCAGGCGACGCAGAATATGGGTGGAGGCGTTGTCTTCCGGCAAGGTTTTGGCCCAGATCGCCAGGGCTGGATCGGCAGCGCGGGCAAGGGCCACCAATGCAACGGCCGTGCGCCCTGCATGGCCCCGTCCTTCAAGATCAGACCGGGTGAAATAGGCGATCTCCACGCCGTCTGCCCCGGGTGGGCCAACGAAGGCGCCGCCGCCCACCATCTCGTCGCCCACAAAGGCCAGATAGGAAATCCACGGCGGGTGGTGGCCCTGTTCCGCATAGAGCTGGCGCGTGGCGTCGAGCAGGGCGATCGTTTCGTCGGGCCATGGGCCATCGCGGCCATCACAACGGCCATCGGCGGCAATGGGCAGGAGCCGCAGCACCGCCACCATCAGGCCAGCAGTTCCACGTCCCAATACAGATAATCGCGCCAGGTCTCGTGGCAATAATGCGGCGGGAAGGCGCGGCCGTGGGCCTGGAGATCGTGGGTGGTGGGCTGGCCGGGGCGTGACAGCAGGTGCATGTGCGCTTCGGCCGGGGTGCGGCCGCCCTTTTTCAGGTTGCACGGCGCGCATGCGGTGGTGACATTTTCCCACGTCGTGCGGCCGCCGTAGGCCCGCGGGACCACATGATCAAAGGTGAGTTCGCCGCCCGGCACGTTGCAATACTGGCAGGTGAAACGATCGCGCAGGAACAGGTTGAAGCGCGTGAAGGCCGAGTGGCTGGCTGGGCGCACATATTGCCTGAGCGCGATCACCGAGGGCAGCTTCATGCGCAGGGATGGCGATCGGATCTCGCGGTCATATTCGGCGATGATGTCCACCCGTTCCAGGAAGGCGGCCTTGATCGCCGTCTGCCACGGCCACAGCGACAGCGGATAATAGGACAAGGGGGTGTAATCGGCGTTGAGCACCAGCGCCGGGCAGGCTTCGGGCGAAATCAGGCTGCGTTCGGTGACGAACTTCTGTTCCAGCAACTCAGCCGTCAACATTGGGCCCTCCCCACACATCGGGGTGGCAACGCTCGACACGGGCCCAGTCGCACAAGAGTTGCCGCACAGGGGCCGCATCTCCAGGGCCGCCAGCGCGGCCGTTCCGTGATGCGCAGTCTTTACAACACATTGTATGTCAGGCCAATGACACCACCGGATTTCGTTGTGGATAATGTGGATAAGTCTCCGATCACCACCCGCTTTGCGCCGTCGCCCACAGGTTTGCTGCACCGGGGACACGCCTTGTCGGCGCTGCTTGCGTGGCAGCTGGCGCGGCAGTCTGGCGGTCGCTTCATCCTGCGCATCGAGGATATCGACACCACCCGCTGTCGCCCGGAATTTGAAGCGGCGATCATGGCAGACCTCAAATGGCTGGAGCTGGACTGGGATGAGCCAGTGTGGCGGCAAAGCGAGCGCGGGGCGGTGTACCGCGCGGCGCTGGATCGGCTGGTGGCCATGGGCGTTGCCTATCCCTGTTTCTGCACGCGGGCCGATATTGCGGCGGCGGCGAGCGCGCCCCATGGCAGCGATGGCCCGCTCTACCCCGGCACCTGCCGCCACCTCGAGCCCGAAGAACGCGCGCGGCGGCTGGCCAGCGAAGCCGCGGCCTGGCGGCTGGACGTGGCCGCCGCGCTCGCCATCAC
>JAIXPM010000450.1 GCA_027486275.1 Sphingomonadales bacterium
GCCCACACATCCAGCATGGGTCGGCGATACAGGAAGATCATGTCCGGCAGCGCGCCCGATGGCACATCGCCTTTCATGCCGACATGCCGGCCCCAGTAAAGACCGAGCAGATCCCACTCCGTCTCCAGCTGCATTTCGGCCATCACCGTTTCGTCGGGGAAATCCTCCACCTTCAGGATCACGGTGGCGAGGTGGCGGCGGAACTGGTCGGGCAAGCGCTCCACGGCGGCTTGTGCGACCTGTTCGATATCGGCAAGGGTGGGGGCGATCAACATGATCCCACCATAGAGAGGAAGCCGGCCATGGTCGAGAAGCTGGATGAGACCGCACGCGCCACGCTCGCCACAAAATTGCCTGACTGGCAGCTGGAGGGCGAGCATCTGAAGCGCAGCTTCCGCTTCAAGGACTTCAACGAGGCCTGGGGCTTCATGAACCGGGTGGCGCTGCTGGCCGAAGCACAGGATCATCACCCCGAATGGTTCAATGTTTACAACAAGGTCGATATCGCACTGACCACCCACGATGCCGGCGGGCTTTCGGCGCGCGACGTGCGCCTGGCCAAGGCCATCGATGCGCTGATCGGCTGATCCGGAATACAGTAGGGGCGGCACCTTGCGGTGCCGCCCCTACTGTCAGCAATGATGCGGATCAGTCTTCCTGTTCGACCGTCGGCGCACCGGGACCGTTCTTCTTGATCGATTCGATGGCATTCACCGCGGAGGCCTTCGAAGAATAGCCTTGCGTGGAGAACATCACCTCGCTGTTGTACATGAAGCGCACGCGAAACTCGCCGGCCTTGTCCTTGTAGATTTCGAACTTGTGAGCCATTGCGCCCCTCCCCCATTAACCGTTTTTGACGTTAATATACTGATTCACCATCGTCAACCGGGAGGCAGCAGGCCGTAGATGATGCAGGATTGCGCCGTCAGTTCGCGCAGCGGCGGCTGCAGCGTGACTTGCAGCGCGTCGGCCCGTTCTTCCAGCGAGGCCGGTGTGGCGCGCTTGGCGCCGGTCACCATGATCGATTGCTCGCTTGCGTCGGATGCAGGCGCGGATGCAATCACATCCCGTGCCGGCGGAGCACTGCCATAGCTAGGCCAACCGGCCAGCACCTGCGTCTGGCAAACACGGCCCGATGGATCGATGATCTTCACCGGCCCAAGCCGTGCTCCAGCGGCCGCCACGGCGTCGCGCGCACGCCGGGCGGCATCTTCAACAGCGGATTTCGCCATGGCGGTCTTGATGGCATTGCCCGGTTCCAGCCGAAAACCGACGTCGTCGATCTCGGTCGGGGCCGCTGCCACCACTAGCCGATAAGCCCGTTCCAGCGCTGCCATCTCCCGCACCTCGATCGCCACCGATGCCGAACCGGAATAGCCGCGTATCCGGTCCTCACGTTCATTGTCGATCAGGTTGCCGTCCTTGTCGCGATACTGATCATAAAGCGGTGTGGCACCGAACGTGGTTTCCAACTGCACAACACCGGCTCCCAAGGCCCGCAACGCTGCGTCCAGCGCCCGCACTTGCGCAGCCACGGCCGACATGGCCTCGCCGGCGGTCTTCTCAACCTTCTTGAAGCGAGCCCCGATATTGGCGCGGTTGGCCGGCACTTCGGTGCGGACATGGCCCATCGCCGCGATGACCGGATCCTTCATCCACCACGGCGCCGGGATGAACGGCTGGCCAATGCTGGCGGGCGGGGTTTGCGCGAAGGCTGGCGCCGCGATCAGGGCAGCGAGGAGGAGCGTGGCTTTCATAGGCAGGATAGTGGCGCGCCGTGTGTTGCGGGATGATGAATGGAAGACATGCGAGTGCGGCCGGCGGCGAATTCGCCTCGTCCGCTGAAGGATTAAAGAAAGAAGGAAGAAAGAGCGTGGTGGAGCCGCGCCGTCAGACGACACAAAAAAGGGCGGCTGGAGAGCCGCCCTCTTCAGTCGTTGGCCGATCTTGCCGGAGCCGGCAAATAGCTGCGCTATTTGCGCGCCCAGCTGCGATCAGCGCGGAGCCATCCGGATGCCGCCATCCAAACGGACGTCTTCGCCGTTGAAATAGGAGTTCCGGCACATCTCCACCGCCAGCGATGCATATTCCTCCGGGCCGCCCAAACGCTTGGGGAACAGCACGGTCGCCGCCAACGCAGCCTTCACATTGTCCGGCGCACCTTGCAGCAGGGGCGTGTTGAAGATGCCGGGCAGGATGGTGTTGACGCGAATGCCTTCGCTCGACAGGTCGCGGGCAATCGGCAGGGTCATGCCGACAACGCCGCCCTTCGACGCGGAGTAAGCCGCCTGCCCGATCTGGCCGTCCTCGGCGGCGACCGAAGCGGTGTTGACGATGGCACCGCGCTCACCGTTTTCCATCGGCGGCAGGCTCATCATGCCGGCGGCCGACTTGGCGATGCAGCGGAAGGTGCCAACCAGGTTGATCTGGATGATGCGATCAAAGGCATCGATCGGGAAATGCTTGATGCTGCCGTCTTCCTTGGAACGGCTGGCGGTCTTGATGGCGTTGCCGGTGCCGGCGCAGTTGATCAGGATACGCTCCTGGCCGATGGCGGCACGGGCCTTGGCAAAACCGGCATCGACAGATTCATCGTTGGTGACATTGACGTTGCAGAACACGCCGCCGATTTCGGCCGCCATGGCTTCGCCCTTCTCGGCGTTCATGTCGAAAATGGCGACCTTGACGCCTTGGCTTGCCAGCAACCGCGCCGTGGCGGCGCCCAGGCCCGATGCACCGCCGGTAACAACCGCCGAACAACCTTCCAGATTCATGTGAACCTCCCCATGTTTGAAATGTGATGCTGAGCTTATGAGCAGCGCCGCCCCCGCCTGCAACCTTTCCAAACAATCAGCCCGCTTTCTTCAACTGCGCTTCGCGCCAGGCCAGATAGATGGTGGAGGATAGGATCAATGCCCCGCCCGCCAGCGTGAGCGCATCATAGGTCTCGCCAAACAGCAGGATGCCGGCCGCTGTGATGAGGCCGAACCGCACGAAATCCAGCGGCAGCACGGCGGAGGCTTCGGCCAGCGAGAAGGCCCGGGTGAGCGTGAGTTGGCCGATAGCCGCAGCCGCGCCAATGCCGGCCAGCAGCGGCCATACCACCAGCGGCGGCGTTTGCCAGACGAACAGTGCGACCGCCAGGCTGGGGATGGTCGTCAGGATGAAGGTCCATGCCGCCACCGCGCGGGCATCATCCACCCCCACCAGGCTGCGCATGGCCACGATCGAGTAACCGGTGGACACTGCCGACACGATGCCGGCCACGATTCCCGCCGTCAGCGGCAGTTGGCCGGGCCGCAGCACCAGCAGCATACCGACAAAGCCCACGGCAAGCGCCGCGATCCGCCGGGCGCGAATGCGTTCACCCAGCACCAGCACGGCCCCCAGCGTACCAAACAGCGGCGCCGTGTAGTTGATGGCCAGGGTGGTGGCGAGCGGCGCATTGGCCACCGCATAGAAGGTGCCCATCGTGGCAATGAAGCCCGACGTGGCGCGGCCAAGGTGCACCTTCATCCGGTCTCGCCGGATCAGGCCGGGCGTGCCGAGCATCATCGGCACCAGGAACAGCAATCCGATGAAATTGCGGAAGAAAACAATCTCGAAGCTATGCAGGTGTTGCGCTGCGAAGCGGATCATCACCCACATCGACGCAAAGGCGAAGCAGGAGAGGATGAACCAGAACGGGCCGGAATTTTTTAGGCGCTGCACAACATTGCAGTTAGGCGCTTGGCAGCAGACTGGGAAGCCTCAGCCGTCCAGCAGTCGGGTCAGTGTTGCGACATCAGTATCGATTTCGCGATCGTCAGCGCGCAATTGTTCCACGCGCTTGACCGCGTGCATCACCGTGGTGTGATCCCGCTTGCCGAACCGGCGGCCGATCTCCGGCAGCGAACGCGGCGTCATTTTCTTGGCCAGATACATAGCGATCTGGCGCGGCCGCGCGACTTCTCGGGCCCGGCGTTCGGACAGGAGATCGGCAACCTTGAGACCGTAATAATCGGCAACCTTGCGCTGGATCTCGTCAATGGTCAGTTTCTTCTCGTGGGCGCGCAGAAGATCGGCCAGCGTTTCACGGGTGAATTCAAGGCTTACCGGCTTGTTGACCAGCAGGGCGAAGGCCGTGACGCGGTTCAATGCGCCTTCCAGTTCACGCACGTTGGCGGTGATCTTGCGGGCGAGGAACTCGATCACGTCATCCGGCACAGCGCAGCGGTTGCCCAGCGTGGCGACCTTGGCATGCAGGATGTTCAACCGCAGTTCGTAGTCGGCCGGATTGATATCGGCGACAAGACCCCAGGCCATACGCGACAGGATGCGTTCCTGAATGCCTTCCAGATTCTGTGGGCTGCGATCGGCGGTAATCACCAGGCGTTTTCCGGCCCCGATGATCTCGTTCATGGTGTGGAAAAACTCTTCCTGGGTCGATTCCTTGCCAGCAATGAACTGCACGTCGTCGATCATCAACAGATCGACCGAGCGCAGCCGCTGCTTGAAGCTGATCGTGTCTTTGGCCCGCATGGCTGCCATGAACTCGACCATGAATTTCTCGGCTGACAGATAGGCGACTCGGGCGTTCGGGTGGTGCGCCAGATAGGCATTGCCGATGGCGTGCATCAGGTGGGTCTTGCCCAGCCCGGTGGTGCCATGCAGGAACAGCGGGTTGAAGCCCGGCGCGCCCGGCTCGGCCATGGCCAACGCTGCGTTGTAGGCCAATTCGTTGGACTTGCCGACGATGAAATTGTCAAAGCTGTAGCGTGCATCGACCGGAAGCGACTGGGCGGCGGCCGGAGCTGCCGCCTTTGTGGCCGACGGGGTCGCCACCATGGCCTGGCCCTGCTGCACGGCCACACGGCGGAGCGACGGCTGGTGCTGTGACCAATGGCGGCGCAGCAGATCGGCATAGTTGCTGGTGACCCAATCAGCGGCAAAGGCCGACGGCGCGGCCAGACGCAACGTCTCACCGTCGCAGCCGATGAGCGCCAAAGGCGCCAACCAGGCTTCATAGCTGTGATCGCCGGCATCAGCTTTCAGGGCGGCGCGGACACGCGTCCACACGTCACGATCGTTGACGGAAAAGTCGATCGAGCCCCCCTGCGGCACTGGCTGAAGGCCAGAAGGCATAACTGATGCAACAGCCGTCGACACGCACCCCTTCCTTCCGCCGCACCTCGGCAATTGACACAAGCCCCCTCAGCAGAGGCACATTTCCGTCCAGAACGCACGATACCAGCCGGCCGTTTCAGCCAGACACAATTGCCCCACTGCGCCTGAAGCAGGGCACAGCCAGCATCGCGTGTTGCGTGATCGGGTCGTTTGGCGTTCATCACGCCGGCCGCCCCAAACCATGCCGCAAATAAGCAGGGCGGGCGCAGTGCTGCAAGCGACCAATTTCCATCCACAGGTAAATAAAGCTGTTGACAGCCCATCCGGAGACTTACCTTGGAGAGCGCCGCAACTCTTTGGATTTACATGCCGAATCATTGTCGCGTGTGGACACGATCAGGCAGCGATGAGGGCTAAGCGCTTGGATTTTTTGTGTCAAACCAATGACGCTTTGATGACGCCGCAGACTGCGTCGCAAGGCGCGTTGCAGCGCAACAATTCGCTTGTGCGACGCAACAGATCACAACTTAATCCACTTTCGGCACCAATACCGGCGGGCAAGCACCGCGAATCGGCTGTTCCGGTCACGACTCGCAGGCATCGGCCGCGAATCACTGCCGGGCAGGCGGACACCAGCGATCAACGATTTTTGACACAAAAACGGGGCGCCGCCACTTGGCAACGCCCCGTCCTGGAATGACTGCTCGGCGCGTGGAGCGCCCATGGATATCAGGCGGTCGCCAGACCCTTCACGCGGGCGGCGAGACGGCTGATCTTGCGAGAAACGGTGTTCTTGTGCAGCACGCCCTTGGCGACGCCGCGCATCATTTCAGGCTGGGCAGCCTTGAGCGCTTCCGAGGCAGCAGCGGCATCACCGGCAGCAAGGCTCGATTCGACCTTCTTCACGAAGGTGCGGATGCGGCTGACGCGTGCCTTGTTGATTGCGGCGCGGCGGTCGTTGCGGCGGATGCGCTTTTCAGCCTGGGGCGTGTTGGCCATGTTTTCCTGCAAGTCTGTTCAATGGTGGGCAGGCACAAGCCTTTGAGGGGCCGCGCCGGAAGGTGAGCGCCTTAAGCGAGGGCTGGCCTGCGGTCAAGTCTTGTCGCGCGGTTGGCACTGCGGACAGAGGAAGCTGGAGCGGCCGGACTGCACTATGCGGGCCACCGGCGTGGAACAGGCAGCGCAAGCCTGCCCTTCGCGGCCATAGACCGCAAAGTCCTTCTGGAAATAGCCCAGCGTGCCGTCGGGCGCCGCATGATCGCGCAAGGTGGAGCCGCCCGCCGCGATCGCTTCGGCCAACACCTGCGGGATGGCAGGCGCCAACCGTTTGAGCTGCGCGGCCGATACAACGCCACCGGGTGTTTCGGGGTGAATACCGGCACGATAAAGCGCCTCGCACACATAGATGTTGCCCAGGCCTGCGATCAGCCGCTGATCGAGCAGGATCGCCTTGGCTGGGGCTAGTCTGTCGCCAAAGATGCGCTTGAGCAATGGCAGGCCATAGTCTGGCCCCAGCGGCTCCGGACCAATATTGGCGAGCAGCGGATGCGCCGCAGCGTCTGCCGTCGCCACCAGATCAAGGCTGCCAAAGCGCCGGGCATCATTGAACGCCACCACCCGGCCATTGCCGGTTTCGAACACGACATGATCATGTTTTTCAAGGGCTTTCGGATCCACCCGCATCCGCCCCGACATGCCGAGATGGATAATCAGCGTATCGCCGCGATCGGTCTCCACCAGGCCATATTTGGCGCGCCGGTCCAGCCGGGTGACGACAGCCCCGGTCAGTCGTTGGCCCAGCGCCTCCGGCAACGGCCGGCGCAGATCGGGCCGATTGGCAATGACACGTGTGAAGCGTTGGCCTTCCCACACTGGGGTCAGGCCGCGCATCACGGTTTCGACTTCGGGAAGCTCGGGCATGGCCGCGACATAGGCGGCGTTTGCATGGCCGCCAAGCCTCGGCTAAGCCGCCGATGCGAAAAGGACAGGCGATGACAGACACCGTCAGCTTTGGATATGAAGAGGTTGCACCGGAGGAGAAAACCCGCCGCGTGGGCGACGTTTTCCGTTCTGTGGCAAAGCGTTACGACATCATGAATGATCTGATGTCGGCCGGCATGCACCGGGTGTGGAAGGATGATTTCGTCCGCCGGGTCAACCCGCACGCCGGTGAGGACATCCTCGACATGGCTGGCGGCACCGGGGACATCGCGTTCCGGATGGAAAAGTCCGGCGCCAATGTAACGGTGGCCGATATCAACCCCGCCATGCTGGAAGTGGGCATGGAGCGCGCCGCCGAAAAGGGCCTGACCAGCCTGATCTGGCGCGAGGAAAATGCGGAAACCCTGAGTTTTCCGAGCCTTAGCTTTGATGCCTACACCATCGCCTTTGGCATCCGTAACGTCACCGATATCCCGGCTGCATTGAAGGAAGCGCACCGCGTGCTGCGTTATGGCGGGCGCTTCTTCTGCCTGGAATTTTCCAGCACGACCTGGCCCGGTTTCGCCGAAGTCTATGATATCTATTCGGAAAAACTGGTGCCGCGCATTGGGGAAATGGTGGCCAAGGATGGCGAGAGCTACCGCTATCTGATCGAATCGATTCGGCGCTTTCCCAAGATGCCGGAATTCGCCGCGATGATCAGCGCGGCCGGTTTCTCCCAGGTCAAATACACGCCGATCCTGGGCGGCGCGGTCGCCATCCATTCGGGATGGAAGGTCTGACTTGATCGCCATCGTCCACCTGTGGCGGCTGTTGAAATGGGGCCGGCGGCTGGCGCGCAGTGGCGGGCTGCGTCCGTTTGAGGACCGGCGGCTGCCGTTTGCTGTACGGCTGCTGGCAAAAGTCGCGCGTTTCGGTACGGGCGCCCCCACCACCCCCGATTTCGCCGCCGGCCTGGCCGCCGTTGGCCCCGCCGCGATCAAATTGGGCCAGGCGCTGGCCACCCGCCCCGATCTGATTGGCCTGGAAGCCGCCACCGATCTGGCCCGCCTGCAGGACGCTGTGCCCCCTGCCCCGTTCAGCACGATCGAGCCGATCCTGAATGCCATCTATGCCGGCGACTGGAAAACCCAGTTCCAGTCGATCGAACCCGAAGCCGTCGGTGCCGCTTCCATCGCCCAGGTCCACAAGGGCATCACCAGCGATGGCCGCACCGTTGCCATCAAGCTGCTGCGCCCCGGCATCGAGGCCGAAGTGTCTTCGGCGCTGGCCACCTATGAATGGGGCGCCGGCCATATTGAAACACTGGGCGGCGAATTCGCCCGCCTGCGCCCGCGCGCCGTGATTGCCACCTTCAAGAGCTGGATCGAAGCCGAGCTCGATCTGCGTCGCGAAGCCGCCAATGCGTCGGAATTGGGCGAGATCCTGGCCGGCGAGCCCGATTACGTCGTGCCCGGCATCGATTGGCAGCGCTCCACCCGGCGCGTGCTGGTGATCGACTGGATCGACGGCGTGAAGGTGTCGGACCGGGCCGCACTGGCCGCGCTCGATATCGACCGGCCGGCGCTGGCGCGGGTGCTGGTCAACGGCTTCCTCGCCCAGGCCATCGCCAAGGGCTTCTTCCACGCCGATCTGCATCAGGGCAATCTGTTCGTCATCCCGCCGGGAAACGGTGTGGACCACGCCCGCATCGGTGTCATCGATTTCGGCATCATGGGCCGGATCAACCGCCGCGCGCGACTGTATCTGGCCGAAATCCTGCACGGCCTCGTCACCGGCAATTATGCCCGTGTCGCCGAGATTCATTTCGAAGCCGGCTATGTGCCGCCGCACCACAATCCAGCCGCCTTTGCCACGGCGCTCCGCGCTGTCGGCGAGCCGATCCGCGGTCGCCAGGCGAAGGACATCGCCATCACCGATCTGCTCGAAGGCCTGTTCTCCATCACCCGCAGCTTCGACATGCCGGTGCAGCCGCACCTGTTGCTGTTGCAGAAAACCATGGTGATGGTGGAAGGCGTCGCTCTCACCATCGATCCGCACGTCAATATGTGGGAAGTGGCCGAACCCTACGTTCGCAACTGGGTGCGCGACGAGATGGGCCCGGAAGCGGTGATCGCCGACCGGCTGGTGCTGAACGCCCGCGCGCTCAGCCAGTTGCCGCGCATCTTCCGCCAGTGGGTCGCCGAAAATCCCATGCCCGGCGCCGCCCCGCCGCAAGCGCCACTGCCGCCGCTGCCGGAGAAGAGCGTTGGCGGCTGGTCGACGCCCTGGCTGCTGCTGGCGGCCGGGCTGGGCGCAGCTGCGGCTGTTTTGCTGAGCTGAAATCAGCCTCCACCGCTTGCACCCCGCGCGCGTTCAGCCTATGGCCGCGCCCATGAAAGCCACCGTCACCGTCACCCTGAAAAATGGCGTGCTCGACCCGCAGGGCCGGGCCATCGAATCGGCCCTGAAAGGGCTGGGTTTCGAAGGGGTGGGCGATGTCCGCGCCGGCAAGATCATCGAGCTGGAACTGGCCGACGGCACTGCCCGAGAAACGGTCGAAGCCATGGCCCGCCAGCTGCTCGCCAACACCGTGATCGAGAATTTCCGGATCGAAATGCCGTGAAGGCCGCGGTCATCGTCTTCCCCGGTTCCAACTGCGATCGGGATCTGGCCGATGCCATCACCAAGGTGACCGGCACCGCGCCCCAAATGGTGTGGCACGCCGAAACCAGCCTGCCCGAAGGCCTTGATTTCATCGGCATCCCCGGCGGTTTCTCCTACGGCGATTATCTGCGCTCCGGCGCGATGGCCGCGCGCTCGCCGGTGATGCAGGCCGTGGTCCAGGCCGCCGGCGAAGGCCGCACGGTGCTGGGCATCTGCAACGGCTTCCAGGTCCTCACCGAAACCGGTCTGCTGCCCGGCGCCCTGATGCGCAACGCCGGCCTCAACTTCGTCTGCCGCGAAGTCCGGCTCGAAGTGGTGAACAGCCAATCCATCTTCACCAGCCGCTATGCCGCCGGCGAAACGGTGACCATCCC
>JAIXPM010000399.1 GCA_027486275.1 Sphingomonadales bacterium
CCCGTCGCCGCTCGCTGTGGCCAACGATGACGAAGCCCGCGCCCAGATCAGCCAGCATCGGGGCCGACACGCAGCCGGTATGGGCGCCTTTCGCGTTGCCGTGGCAATCTTGGCCGCCGATCTTCACCGCGCCGGCCGAAACGATCACCGCCCGATCGATCAACGTGAAAGGCGGCGCGATCCAGATACCCGAACGTCCCTTGGGCGCGCTGCTGCCAGCCATGGCGGCGATCTCGGCGATATCCTCGCCCAAGCCATTCATCTTCCAGTTGCCAACGATAAGGGCAGGCATTGTCGCTTCTCCACGTTCTGGTGGCGCTTGTGGCAAGCGGCACGCGTCGTTACAAGCGGCGCGTTCAAGCCATCACGGATTTTCGATGCTCGCATTTTTTCGCCGTTCGCTTACCAGCTGGCCCGTGCTCGCCCTGTTCGGGTTGATCCTGGTGGCCTTTGCCATCACCGGCGTGAATGATCCGTTGGGCGGCAGCGCGCCGGCCGGTTCGGTGGCCAAGGTGGGCGAGCGCACCATCAGCGAGCCCGATCTGCTGCAGGCCATCGATCGCACCGTGCGCGACCTGCGCCAGCGGGATCCCAACCTCACCCAGGCCGAAGCCGCTCGCCAGGGCGTGGTGGAGCTGATGGCCACCCAGTTGATCGGCCAGACCGCGATGGAAGAAATGGGTGCCGGCGCCGGGCTGGGCGCCTCTGACACCGCGGTTGATGTGGTGATCACCGGCATTCCCGCCTTCCAGAGCGGCGGCAAGTTCGATCAGACGGCCTATGATCGCGCCCTGCAACAACAGGGTTTGACCGACAAGAAACTGCGCCAGTCTATCGCCCGCGATCTGGTGCGCGAGCAATTGATCAAGCCGATCACCGGCGCACTGGCCGTGCCCGATGGCGTGGCCGAGCTTTATGCCCGTCTGCTGGTTGACCGCCATGAAGGCGCCGTCGCCACCATCCCGGCCCCGCCGGCCGGCACGCCCACCGCCGCGGAAGCCCAGGCTTGGTACAAGGCCAACAGCGCCCGCTTCACCATCCCGGAACGCCGCGGTTTCCGTTATGCTTTCATTGATGCCGCGAAAATCGCCGCCGGCGTCACGGTGGCTGAGAAGGCCATTGCCGATGCCTTTGCCAAGGATCCGGCCAAATATGGCGCCGCCGCAACCCGCGTGCTGGAACAGGTGGTGGTGCCCGATGAAGCCAAGGCAAAGGCGATCGTGGCCGCTGCCGCCAGCGATGGGTTTGCCGCGGCCGCACAGAAACTTGCCGGTTTCGGTGCCAGCGACATCGCGCTCGGCAACCAGACCGAGGCCGGCTTTGCCCGCGCCACCAGCGCAGAGGTCGCCAAGGCCGCCTTTGCCTTGCCAGTGGGCAAAATCAGTGCGCCGATCAAGAGCCAGCTGGGCTGGCACGTGGTGCGCGTGGCGGCATTGGGCAGCGCCGGCAAGACGCCGGCGCAGGCCCGCCCCGCTGTCGAGGCTGAACTGAAGCAGCGCGCCGTTGATGATGCCGTGGCCGATGTTGTCGCCCGCATCGAGGATGGCGTGGAAGCCGGCAAGAGCTTTGCCGATATCGCCAAGGAAGCCTCGCTCAGCATCCAGAACCAGGCCCCGGTGACCGATAAGGGTCTGGCCCAGGGCCAGCCGCCGTTGAGCGGGGAAATCGCCACCGTCGCGGCGCGCGCCTTCAAGCATGAGCCGGCCGATGGCCCGGTGGTGGAAGATCTGGGCGGTGGCCGCCTGGTGGTGATCGAAACCGCCACCGTGCTGCCCGCCGCACCGCCGCCAATTGCCGAAGTGATGCCGCTCGCCATGGCCGGCGCCGCGCAGGACAAGGCGATGAAGGCTGCCAAGGGCAAAGCCGATGCGGTGCTGGCCGCGACGAAGAAGGGCGTGAATTTCGCCAAGGCCCTTGCCGATGCCGGCCTTGCCCCACCGCGTCCGCTGAACGGCCGCCGCATCGACATCATCAATCAACCCAATGTGCCCGAAGCCGCCCGCGCCTTCCTGAACGGCGCCGCCGGCAGCACGCAGCTGCTCGCCGGCCAGGGCGGCTGGATCATCGTGCATGTTGATCGCATCGTCCCCGGCGATCCCAAGACGCAGGCCGGCCTGATCGAGGCCAGTCGCCGTGAAGTGGGCAGCGCCCTGCCCGGTGAAATGGCCGAAGGCTTGGCCAAGGCCAGCATGGCCGCCGTGGGTGTGGACAAGAACGATGCCACCTTGAAGACCCTGCGCACCCGCCTGTCGGGCGACGGCTTGCAATAAGGCTGATGGCCAGCCCCGCATCTGACCGGCGGATCGCCCCGGATCGTGCCAGCGCCTGCGCCGCGCTGGCCGCCGGACGTCCGCAACTGATCTGGACGCGCATCGTTGCCGATACCGAAACCCCGGTCTCGGCGATGCTGAAGCTGGGTCGCGAGGGATCGGGCGCGTTCCTGCTGGAATCGGTAGAAGGCGGCAGCGTGCGCGCCCGATACTCGTTGCTCGGCCTTGATCCCGATCTGGTGTGGCGGGCACGCGGCGACAGCAGCGAAATCAACCGCAACTGGCGGCACGACCAGGCGGCGTTTGAACCCGTGGCGGGTGATACGCTCACCGCTCTGCGCGCGCTGGTGGCCGAAGCCCGCGCCGATGTGCCGGCGGAGCTTCCGGCGGCGCTGGCCTGCCTGGTCGGCTACATGGGCTATGAAACCGTGCG
>JAIXPM010000319.1 GCA_027486275.1 Sphingomonadales bacterium
CAATGAATGGGCGCAGTCCAGCGCCGACGTGCTGTGGCGCCGCACCAAGCTGGGCTTGCACCTTGATGGCGCCGCCCAAGCCGAGGTTGCCCGCTGGTTCGGCGAAACCCCCGCCGATGTCCGCGAAATACCCGCTGGCCACCGTTTCGCCCGCCCCGGGGTTGACTGAAACCACCGGGATTGCGCTGGCGCAGCGACCAGCCGGCCAAGCATTTTCCAATGTGCCAGACACACTGAGCAGCGGGTGCGAATGCGGCTAGACTGGTGCATTGCATTGCCGTTCTATTCTGTCGGAATATTTTACACTTCATTAAGAGCCGAAAGAGGTGGCCCAAGTGATCGGCCTGATCTGTCGCGCTTTTTTCTCACTGCACAGGATGGCATGTTAATTGTATATCAACTTATTGTTCATCAGCGGGATGGGCAATCAAAGGGTATGACCATGTCCAAGTTGATTCGAATTCTATGTGCCGCCGCTGCTTTGGCGGTACCGCAAATGGCCAGTGCTGCCGTTTCGGTGGGTGGCTTCTCTTTCGACAACAACGCCTTTGTCGACGTACTCAACAGCTCGTCGGGCAGTTTCTCGGTTTCGGGCGGCACGCTGTCCACCGTGGTGACCGACACCGATCCCGGCACCTTCGCCTTTTCCTTCAGCCAGGGCGCCTTCCTCGACCTGGGCTTCACCGATAATGTGGCGGTCAACGGCGCCGGCAATGATATCGTTCTGTTCGAACTGGGCGCGCCCGATCGCTGGCTGGTGACGATCAATGGCATTTCCAGCCAATGCCAGTCGGCCGGTACCGGCTTCAGTGCGGTTGGCTTCCAGCTCAATGCCTGCGGGCTCGATCTGTCGACATTCGGCATTGCCAGTGGCGGCACAGTCTCCTCGCTGCGGCTGGGCTTCCTCACCAACAACCAAACCATTGCGTCCACGTCGCTGGTTGGCGCGCTCAACTCGCAAGCAGTGGGTGGGGCGATTCCGGAACCGGCCACCTGGGCAATGCTGCTCACCGGCTTTGGCCTGGTGGGTGCCACCATGCGCCGCCGGGCAGCGGCTACCGCCGCCTGAGCAAGCTGCCGCTCTGACGGCAGATCACGCTGGCCGCGCCGGCAATGGCAGCAAATGTTTGTTGCCACTGCCGGCGCAGCTGCATTGTCGTTGCAGACCACGCCGACGGGATCAGCATTGATCCCTAATTGCCGCTGATCCACTGCTGGGGCAGCATCCCCTTAAACGACCGGCGCCTATCGTCGGCAGTTTGGGGGATGCGATGATGTCGGCGGGGCAAGCGAAGGCCGTGCCTGTCACGATCAGGAATCGGCTGGCGTGGTCCGATCTCAGCGCCGCGCTCGCTGCGGGCTGGGCCGATTATCGCGCCGCACCGCTGTTCGGTCTGTTCTTTGCCGGCATCTACGTGGCCGCCGGGCTGGCGCTGGCCTGGGCCCTGGCGACGCAAAGCGCCGTGGCGTGGCTGGTGCCGGCCGCCGCCGGGTTTCCGCTGCTGGCGCCCTTCTGCGCCGTTGGCCTCTATGAAGTCAGCCGCTGCCGCGAAGCGCTGCAACCGCTGCGCTGGGGCGGGGTGCTCGGCGCGCTCAGGGGCCGCGGCGACGATCAGATCCTTTCGATGGGCGTCATCATCTTCGTGGCGTTCGGCTTCTGGCTGATGATCGCCCACGCCATCTTTGCCATCTTCCAGGCCGACAGCGGGACCGACAGTCTGGCCTTCCTTCTCACCAGCACCGGCATCGTAATGCTGGCCTTCGGCAGTGCGATCGGTGCGTTGTTGGCTCTGGGCTTCTATGCCGTCACCGTGGTCAGCCTGCCGATGCTGGTTGATCGCGACGTCGATTTCATGACGGCGGTCATCGCCAGCCTCACCAGCGTGCGCGACAATGGCGCGGTCCTGCTGGGCTGGGCCGTGCTGGTCGCCGCCGCGCTGTTCCTCGCCATGCTGCCAGCCTTTCTGGGCCTGCTGGTGGTGCTGCCGGTGTTGGGCCACGCCACCTGGCACCTGTATCGCCGGCTGGTGGCCTAGAGCGCGCCGGCCTCCTGAAGGCACGAAACCAGCACCTCCGCATCGATATTGCCGCCCGAAAGCGTTGCAATCACCGTCGTGCCCTGCACGTCCACCTTTCCCGCCAGCAACGCGGCCAGCGTCACGCAGCCCCCCGGCTCCACCACCAGTTTCAGTTCGCGGAAGGCAAAGGCCACCGCACGCGCCACCTCGGCCTCGCTCACCGATACGCCGGTAGCACCATGGTGGCGCAGGGTTTCAAAGGTGATCTCCGCCATCACAAGTGTCTGCAGCGCGTCGCAGCGGGTGGGGCCGGGGTTTTCCACCGGCAGGATGCGCCCGGCCGCCAGGCTGCGGCACACGTCATCATAGCCTTCCGGTTCCACCACAACGATCGGCAACTGGCTGCCGGCCGCAAACCCGCCCGAAAGCCCGCCACCGCCGCAGCAGGTCAGCACCAGATCGGCCGTCTCGCCCTTGGCCGCCAGATCCTGCACCGCTTCC
>JAIXPM010000097.1 GCA_027486275.1 Sphingomonadales bacterium
CGCCTTGGCCCAAGCCCGCGGCGGCTTCGAGGCCCATGCGCCAGGCGGCGAGATCATCGCCCATGCGATAATGATTCCAGGCGATGCGGGCGGCAAGATCAGCGCGGGCGAAGGGTGACAGTGCCTGAGCCTGCATCAACCACAGCCGCTCCGCCTCGTCATTGCGATCAGCGGCGAGCAGCGGCTTCAGCCGGGCCGAAAGCTCACCATCGGCGGGTGCGGATTCAGTCCGAAAGCCAGTGCCACTGGCGGTGCGGAACGGCCGGGCTTCCGGTAGAAGCGGCAGCGGCGCACTGTCGCCGCCGGGCAGGGCATCGGCCAGCCGGGCAATCTTTGGCGACAGCGGCAGATCGGGATTGGCCGTGAGCCAGGTGACAAGGTCAGCCCGTGTGAGCTTGCCGGTGCCGCGCGCGACGATTAGGGCCGCGCGGGCGGTTTCGCTGAGCAGGCCGGCGGGCAGGGCGATGAGCGATTTTTCCGCCGCGGTGAAGCGGCCGACATCGAGATCAAGGAAGATCTGGCGGAAGGCGGCGCGTTCTTCCTCGGTCAGCTGCGGCGGTACCATGCGTTGACGCGGGGTGATGCCGGTGCGCAGGCCGGTTACTGTTTGCATCGGTTGAGCGGCGGGCGGCAGGGTCGTGAGCGGCGGCGGTGTTGGCGGCATCAGCGCCGGCGGCACGGTGATGGCGGCGGCCGGGGCAGCCAGAACCAGGGCAATCAGAGCCGTCGCGCGCCTCATCCGATTGCGGCCCGAAACAGTTTCAGATGTTCAAACGCCTGGCGCTTCAATTCCTTGTTTCCGCCCATGGCACGCGGGTGGATCGACGGCAGCAGTTGCGCGCCGCGCCAATCGAACCAGCGCCCGCGGCTGCTGCCCAACCGGGCTTGCGTGCCAGCCAGATCGGCCGCGACCTGGCCCAGTGCCAGCACGTGCGTCGGCGGTGCCAGTTCGGCCAGCCGCTCCACCACCGGCGAGAAACGGGCCAGCGCGCTGGCGGTGGGCTCGCCATCGCCCGGCGTTGGCCAGGGCAGGCGACTGACCAGCACGGCCCGGTTCCAATCAAGATCGATGGCGGCCAGCATGCGATCGATGGTCTCACGGTGGCTGGGATCAGTGTCCGGCCGGTCGATCAGCACCCAGATGCGCGTTTCCAGCGCACCTTGGAACAACAGTGGTGGCCGCGTGCGGGCATCGGGAAAGCGGCCAAGCAGGGCGAGCAGCGCCGGCACATCGGCACAGGCGCGGGCCGGGTGATCGGCGGCCGGCGCGGGTGCGGGGGCCGCCATGCGCGGTGCAGCGGTTGGTGCGGGCGCCGGTTCGGGTCTGGGCGTTGCCTTTGGTGGCGGCGCATCGAGCCAGCGGCGCGGCTGTTCTGTAATCGCCACATCGGCCCCGGCGCTCACCAGAAAGGCCAGCGCAGCGGCAGGATCGGCAGCAACAGGGATGGCAAAGGCGTCTGGGGTAAGCGTCACAAGCGACCAAAAGCATCAGTGTGCCCCGTCTGGTCAAGCCTTTGCTGTGCCGCTATCTGGTGAATGATGGCAAGGCTGCGCCAGCCTGATGCGGCGCCGCGAGGATGGGGAAAGCACGTGAGCGAACGGGAATCGATGCCCTATGACCTGGTGATCGTGGGCGGTGGGCCGGCCGGCCTGTCCGCGGCGATCCGGGCCAAGCAGGAAGCGCAGCGGCTGGGTGTCGAGCTTTCGGTGTGCATCCTGGAAAAGGGCAGCGAAATCGGCGCGCATATCCTGTCGGGTGCAGTGGTTGATCCCCGCGCGCTGGACGAGCTGCTGCCCGAGTGGCGCACGATGGATTCGCCGCTGACCGTGCCGGTGACGGAGAACCATCACTGGGTACTGACGGAAACCAAGAAATATGAATTCCCGCACGCGCTGTTGCCGCCGTTCATGCAGAACAAGGGCTGTTATACCGTCAGCCTCGGCAATCTCACCCGTTGGCTGGCTACCCAGGCTGAAGCCCTGGGCGTGGAAATCTTCCCCGGCTTTGCTGCGGCCGAAGTGCTGTGGGGCGATGATGGCAGTGTGAAGGGCGTCGCCACTGGCGACATGGGGATCGCCAAGGATGGCTCCAAGAAAGACAGCTGGACGCCCGGCCTGGAAATCCACGCCAAGTACACCTTCTTCGCCGAAGGCGCGCGCGGGCATCTTTCCAAGCAGATCATCAACCGATTCGATCTGCGCAAGAACAGCCAGCCGCAGATTTACGGCATCGGCCTGAAGGAGTTGTGGGACATCCCGGCCGAAAAGCATGTGCCGGGTCGGGTGATCCACAGCCAGGGCTGGCCGCTGAGCGATGCCAATGGCGGCGGCTTCCTCTATCACCAAGCCAATGGCCAGGTGGCCTTGGGTTTCTCGGTGTGGCTCAACTATGACAACCCGCACCTGTCGCCGTTCGAGGAATTCCAGCGCTGGAAAACCCACCCGGCGATCCGCGAAATTCTGGAAGGCGGCCGCCGCGTTTCCTATGGCGCACGCGCCATCAATGATGGTGGCTTGCAGGCGGTACCGAAACTGGCCTTCCCCGGCGGCGCCTTGATTGGTTGCGCTGCAGGCTTCCTGAACGTGCCGCGCATCAAGGGCAGCCACACCGCGATGAAGTCCGGCATGATGGCCGCCGAATGTGCCGTTGCCGCCATCGCCGCCCAGCGCGGTGGGGACGAACTCAAGGACTATGACGCCGCTTACAAGAAGAGCTGGGTGCATGAAGAGCTGAAGATCGTCCGCAACGTGCTGCCGGCGGTGGAAAAGTTCGGCAATGTGGTGGGCACCGCCATGGGCGGCGTGATGATGTGGATGGAATATCTGGGCTACGAGCTGCCGTTCACCTTCAAGCTCAGCCCCGACAACACCCATATGCGCCGCAAGGATGACGCGCCGAAAATCGTCTATCCCAAGCCGGATGGCGTGATCAGCTTCGACCGTCTCTCAAGCGTGTTTCTTTCGAACACCAACCACGAGGAAGACCAGCCCTGCCACCTGACGCTGAAGGATGCTTCGGTGCCGGTCGAGGTCAATCTCGCGCTCTATGACGAGCCGGCGCAGCGTTATTGCCCGGCCGGCGTGTATGAGATTGTTGGCGTGGAAGAGAACGCGCCGCGCCTGCAGATCAACGCGCAGAACTGCGTGCATTGCAAGACGTGCGATATCAAGGACATGACGCAGAATATCAATTGGGTCGTGCCAGAAGGCGGTGGGGGCCCGAACTATCCGAATATGTGACGCAGCGCGGCCAGTGACCATTGCGCAGCGATGGACACGGACTCGCGCAAGTCCGGACGGCGAGCGAAAAGGGCGGCCCAACAGGCCGCCCTTTTTGACTCGTCCGACGGCGTGGCTCCGCCACGCTCTTCCTTCCTTTTTCCCTATCCCCAGAAGCGGACTCGGCGGCTCTGCCGCTGGCCGCACCCAGCAGCACCCATCCCCCGCGACTCTCACCCCCCTCGACATTCCTCCCCCACCCCGCCATCTTCGCCACACATGCGCACCCGTCTCACCATCGCTGCCCTAATCGCGCTTTCCGCCCCAACGGCCCAAGCCGCCAAGCCGGCTGCCCCACCCAGCGATTCCGCGCTGCACGCCTATGTGATCGGTCGCTATGCCGTGCTGGATAACGAGGTCGGGCTGGCCGCCCGGTTGATGGAGGAGGCGCGTGCCGCCGATCCGGCTGCGGCCAGCATCAAGCGCCGCAGCTGGGAACTAGCGCTGGCCAACGGCGATCAGGCGCGGGCGTTCCAATTGGCGCGCAGCCTGGCCGCCGATGGCGCCAGCGATCCCGATGTGATCATGACGCGCATTGCTGAAGCCGTGATCCGCAAGGATTGGGCGTTGGCCGCATCCTTGCGCCAGAAACTGGGCGGGCAAGGCTGGCCGATTGTCGTTGGGCCGGTGGTCGATGCCTGGGTGGCGCAGGCCCGCGGCGATGCCGGGGCAGCGCTCAATCTGCTCGATCCGCAGCGCCACCAAGGCTTCCTGCGCGCCTATATTGCTGAACAACGCGCCCATCTGCTGGCCAGCCTGGGCCGCTGGGATGAAGCGGCCACCGCCTATCGCCAGGCCCGCTCCGGCGGCGGCCCGGCGCTGTTGTTCCTGCGGCAAGGTCAGGCCGATGCTCTGGTGATGGCCGGCCGCAAAGACGAGGCATTGGCCGTGCTCTACCCGGGCGACCGGCCGACGGCCGTGGCACGTGAACGGCTGCAGGCCGGCCAGCGCCTGGGCCCCCTGGTGGCCGAACCCCGGCAGGCGCTGGCGTGGACGGCGGCGCGGCTTGCGATTGATCTGGCACGGGAACGTTCTGAACCGATGGCGTTGAATTTCGCCCGGCTGGCCAGTTTCCTGGCGCCTGAATTGCCGATCACCTGGCTGACCGTGGGCGACATGCTGGGCAAGGCCGATCAGACGCAGCCGGCGCTGGCCGCGCTGGACAAGGTGCCTGCCGGGCTGGGACTGGAGGAGGCCGTGCGCGCCCGCCGCGCCGAAGTACTTGAAGCCGCTGGCCAATCTACCGCGGCCGGGCAGTTGCTGCAACGCGCCGCCGAGGCGCCGGAGGCATCGGCCGATGATTGGGGCGGGCTGGCCGGCTGGCACAGCAGAGCCAGTCGCTTTGCCGAAGCCGCCAGCGCCTATGGCATGGCAATTGATCGTTTTGGCAAGGGGTTGGGCGCTTCGGCGTGGAACCTGCACTATCTGCGCGGCATGATGCGCGATCGCGCCGGCGATTGGCCGGGCGCGCAGGCCGACTTCCGCGCCGCGCTGGCGCTGTTCCCTGATGAACCGGGGGTGCTGAATTATCTCGGCTATGGCCTGCTTGAACGTGGTGGCGCGCCGGTCGAAGCACGCGCCCTGATCGAAAAGGCCGCCCAGTTGCGCCCCGGTGATGGCGGCATCATCGACTCCCTGGGCTGGGTGCAATTGCAGACGGGCGAGGTGGACAAGGCGGTGGCCACGCTGGAACGTGCCATCAGCCTGGAACCGCAAGATTCCAACATTATCAGTCACTTGGGCGATGCGCTGTGGCAGCAGGGCCGCCGAATCGAAGCGCGCTTCCGCTGGCGCCAGGCACTGGCGCTGGAAGCCCCGGCGGAGGACAAGCGCAAGCTGCAGGCCCGGCTGGATTATGGCCTGGATGCGGCGCCAGCGATGCTGGCCCAGAAATAGAAGCACTTGCGCCGCCTGCCGGCCCGCGTCACAGCCAGCCAACGATGCTGACCGAACATGCCCCGGCCAAGATCAATCTGGCGCTGCACCTGCGGCGGCGGCGGCCGGATGGCTATCATGATCTGGAGAGCATCTTCGCCTTCACCGATTTCGGCGATACGCTCCACGCCGCGCCGGCCGACACGCTTTCGCTCACGATTTCGGGTCCAACTGCTGGCGCAGTGGGTCCGGACGCTGACAATCTGGTGCTGCGCGCTGGACGGGCGCTGGCGGCGGCTGCCGGAGTGGTGCCGGGCGCTGCCGTCACCTTGGAAAAGCGGATTCCGGTTGCGGCCGGGCTCGGTGGCGGCTCGGCGGATGCGGCTGCCGCGCTGCGGTTGCTGAACCGGCTGTGGGGCCTCAACTGGCCACTCGACCGGCTGGCGGCGCTGGCCGAGCCTTTGGGCGCCGATGTGCCGGTGTGCGTGTACAGCCAGACGCGCTTTGGTGCGGGCAAGGGGGAGGCGCTGTCGGCTTGGCCCCACGATCCGGCCGGC
>JAIXPM010000420.1 GCA_027486275.1 Sphingomonadales bacterium
CGCCACCACCGTGCGCCTGTGCGATCGCGACGGGTGCACCAACGTGGGTGACCGCCCTGCCCCCAAGGCGCCCAACAGCCCGGAACGCTGGATGTTCTGCCAGGAACATGCCGCCGAGTATAACGCCGGCTGGGATTATTTCCGCGGCCTGACGCCAGAAGAGGCCGCCGCCCGCGCGGCTTCGGAAGACAGGCAGCGCAATCATCGCCGCGCCAGCCACTGGGAATGGGGCGGCGAAGGCGATGGCAGCCGCTGCCGCGCTGAACTTGATGCGCTGAGGGTGCTGGGGCTGGATGCCGACGCCAGCGCCGATGCAGTCAAGGCTGCATGGCGGACGGCGGCCAAGGCCAGCCACCCCGACGTGGCCGGCACCAGCCCTGAGGTGGCCGAGCGGTTCCGTGCCGTGCAGGCGGCATGGGCGGTGCTGCAGGCTGCAGATGCAGCGCGCGCCCAAGCCGCCGAACGCGATGCACGTTAGAAAGCCCAGCTTTGGCAAGCACAAGAAAAGCCGGCTTGAACGATAACCGGCAATCGCGTTTTGGGGAACCA
Source organism: Sphingomonadales bacterium (assembly GCA_027486275.1). The sequence continues at coordinate 550 of JAIXPM010000420.1, forward strand.
TGATGGCAAAATTTCGCACCCTGTTCGCCGCCGGCCTGATCGCCGGCCTGACTGCAGCCCCGGCGCTGGCCGCCGGCCTTTATGGCCAATGGCGCGTCAGCTTTGATACCCACCCCGGTGGGCCGCTGCCGTTCACGCTGGATGTGCGCGAGGGCAAGACCGGGCCGCAGGCTTGGCTGGTCAACGCGCCGGAGCGGCTGAAGGTCGAACAGGTGCAGGTGACGCGGGACAGCATCACGCTGATCTTCCCCAGCTACAACAGCAAGCTGGAGCTGAAGGCCGCCGGCAACGACACGTTGTCCGGCACCGCCACCGTGCTGCGCGCCACCGGCACAGTCACGCTCGCCGCCCGGGCCCAGCGCGGCAGCTGGCGCTTCACGCCGACGGCGGTAAAGCCGGCCGGCAATGTGACGGGCCGCTGGAACCTCACCTATGGCGACAACAAGGTGAAGGGCCTGGTGCTGCTGAAGCAGGTCGGTTCCCAGGTTTCGGGCACGGTGCAGCTGCCAACGGGCGACATGCGCTATCTGTCGGGCGAACTGAACGGCACCCAGCTCAAGCTTTCCACCTTCGATGGCAGCTTCACCAGCCTGTGGCAGGGCACGCTGGCCGGCGACACGCTGAAGGGCGCATCGTTTGCGGCCACCAGCCGGCCGGCCGGCAATCCGTGGGAAGCGAAGAAGGAACGCCAAGCGACGATGAATGCCGTGCTGGTCGAGGCACCCGGCGGTGAGCGGCTGTCGTTCCGCCTGCCGACCCCGGAAGGCCAGATGATCAGCCTGAACGACGCCCGCTACAAGGGCAAGGTGGTGGTGATCACGCTGGGAGGTGCCTGGTGCCCCAATTGCCACGACGAAGCCATTTTCATGGGCCCCTACGCGGCGCGCCGGCAAAAGGAAGGCCTGGAAATGATCGGCCTGCAGTTCGAATATGGCACCGATCAGGCCCGTGCGATGCGCCAGATCACCAGCTTCAAGACCCGCTACAAGCTGCCTTACCCGATGGTTTATGGCGGCCAACCCAACGACGAGGACACCAAGAAGGTTCTGGGCGATCTGGCGCCGGTGAAGGTGTGGCCGAGCACCATCTTCATCGGCCGCGATGGCCGGGTGAAGGAAGTGCACGTGGGCTGGGCCGGGCCAGCGACGGGCGCGCTGAGCGAGAAGGTGAAGCGCGAATTCGACGAGACGGTAACGAAGCTGCTCAAGCAGAAGGCCTGAGACAGGCCGACGCGAACCATCCACAGTCGGTTGCAGCGGGTGGTGGCCAGCCACTACCGCAGCCGCAAAGCCCCTGCTAGATAACGGGCATGACCTTTCCCGTTCGCATCGCACCATCGATCCTGTCGGCGGATTTCGCCCGCTTGGGTGAAGAGGTGCGCGCGATCAGCGCCGCCGGGGCGGACTGGATCCATGTCGACGTGATGGACGGGCATTTCGTGCCCAATATCACCATTGGCCCGGCCGTGGTGAAGGCGCTGCGCCCGCACAGCGACCTGCCATTCGATGTGCACCTGATGATCAGCCCGGTTGATCTGTATCTGGAAGCCTTTGCCGAGGCCGGCGCCGATATCCTCACCGTCCACCCCGAATCCGGCCCGCACCTGCATCGCACCATCCAGCGCATCAAGGCGCTGGGGAAAAAGGCTGGCGTATCGCTCAATCCGGCCAGCCCGGTGGAACTGGTCGCCGAAGTGCTGGGCGATATTGACCTTATCCTGGTGATGAGCGTGAACCCCGGTTTCGGCGGGCAGAGCTTCATCACCAGCCAACTGAAGAAGATCGAACGGCTGCGGCGGATGATCGACGACAGCGGGCGCCAGATCCATCTGGAAGTGGATGGCGGCGTGGATGCTGGCAATGCCGCCACCGTGATTGCCGCCGGGGCCGATGTGCTGGTCGCCGGCACCGCCAGCTTCAAGGGCGGCGCAGCGCAGTATGCCGCTAACATCGCGGCCTTGAAGGGGCATTGATGGCAAAACCGCCCCAATCTCCCACGGCTCAGCCCGAACTTGAAGATGAGGATGGCAGCCTGCGCCGTGGCAGCGGTGATCGCGGCCTGTCGCTATCGGAAAAACTGGCTGCGGGGCTGACGTCGCGGCTCTATGCCTCGCCGCTGCACAGCTTTCGTCTGCGCGGCCGCTTTCCGCTGAAACTGCTGGCGGCACCGGCCGATCCGGTGCCCGGCGACCCCCATATCGGTGAGCGCATCATCGCCGGCCGCCTGATCCACGCCGGTCATACGCA
>JAIXPM010000437.1 GCA_027486275.1 Sphingomonadales bacterium
CGCAGCTCACCGGTAAAACCCCTCGCCATATCCTGTTCGATCTTGATGGCACGTTGGTAGATAGTGTGCGCATCACCTGCGCAGTTATCGATGCCATGCTGGCGGCACGCGGTATCACGGTTCGCGCCGATCCTGCGGTGGCCCGTGCGATGGATGCGATTGGCGGTGAAGCGATGATCGCCGCCGTGATGGGCCCGAATTGCCGCGACCCCAGCCAAGAGATCGCTGAATTCCGCGCCCGCCATGCCGTGGTGGCCACGCCGGCCGATCTGGCCTTTCCCGGCGTGCCCGATGCGCTGGCGGCGCTGGCGGCGGGCGGCGTTGCGATGGCCATCTGTTCCAACAAGCCGCAGCAACTGTGTGAAAAGATCCTGGCCGATCTGGATCTCGCGCGCCATTTCACCAGCATTGTTGGCGCGCGGCCGGATCTGCCGCGCAAGCCGGCGCCCGATGGCGCGCAGCTGGCGCTGGCGGCGCTGGGCGCCGATCCGGCTACCACGCTGTATGTGGGGGATTCGCCCGTCGATGTGGCAACGGCCCGTGCCGCCGGATTGCCGGTTGCACTGGTCGATTGGGGCTATGGTTTCGCCGCCGCCCGCACGGCTGCGCCCGATGCCCGGGTGCTGCACAGCCTGGCGCAACTGATCGATTAGGCTTGCTGTGCGCGGACGACGCGGGTGCGGAACAGGCGATCCCACATCATGCCGGTGATGGCAAAATTGCCCTCTTCACGCAGATGGTGATGGTGCATGTGGTGGGTTTTCAGCATCCGCGCCAGCCGGCCCTTCATCGGCCATTGGTGGCAAGCATAATGCACCAGATCATAAACGACATAGCCGCTCATCCAGCCCAGAAACAGCCAGTTGCCCGCCGGACCGGCGATCGCCACCAGCCCGGCCCAGACCAGCCCGCCCACCGGCACGCTGACCATCGGTGGCATCAGGTTGCGCAGCGGATCATTGGGCACGGCATGGTGATTGCCGTGCATGATGAACACGAACTGTTCCATCAGCGCCGAAGCCGGCTGCCAATGGAACACGAAGCGGTGCAGCACATATTCGGTGAGCGTCCACAGCAGCAAACCGCCGGCCACCAGCGCCAGCAGCTGGACCAGGCCGGGGGCGGCTCCGGTCACGCTCCACGCCCGCCAGGCAATCAACGGCAAGCCCACGGCCCACAGAGCCAGAAAGCCGGGAACTGCAATCACCGTCAGCTTTTCCAGCCAGCGGTTCTCAAACAGCCTGATTCGAGAGTGGGAGGGCGCCATCGGTTTCTGTCTCAACAGGACGACACAGTCACTGTCAAGGTGCAAGCGACGCAGTGAGCAGTAGTTGCGACGTTCTGGCAAGTGCTTGTTACATTTTGGTAATTCGTGAAAAGCCCATTAGTGCTGCGAAGCAACATCTTGCCCCCTAATCCTTGGCTTACCAGCTGATGGCTGCTGATCTATGAACCGGACATGAGTAACACTCCCGATACGCCGTTCCCTGCCGAAACAACGTCCGAAACGGCGCACGTCGTTCGCCGCATCCTGATCACCGGGGCTTCGGGTGCCATTGGCGGTGCACTGGCGCGGCGGCTGGCGGCGCCGGGGACGCACTTGCTGTTATGGGGCCGGGATATGGCGCGGCTGACGCTGATCGCCACCATCTGCCGCGCGGCCGGCGCCACGGTAGAACTGCGCCAGATCGATTTGGCCGATACCACCGCCGCGCTGGCCGCGATCGCGGCTGACGATTCTGCCGGCCGGATCGATTCAGCGCTGCTGGTGGCCGGGCAGGGGGATTCGGTACCGCCAGGGCAGATTGTTGAACCGGCCGAACAGGTGGCGCGGCTGGGGCAAGTGAATTTCGCCGGCCCGGCGGCGCTGGCGGCCGCGCTGGCCACGCGCATGGTGGCGCGCGGGCGGGGCCGCATCCTGCTGGTGGGATCGGCAGCGGCCTTCCACGCGCTGCCGCACGCACCCACCTATGCCGCCAGCAAGGCCGGGCTGGCCCGCTTTGCCGATGCGCTGCGATTGGCGGTCGCCCCGCATGGCGTGACCATCACGCTGGTATCGCCCGGCTTCATTGATTGGGCGGGCGGTGGGCGCCCGGTGCCGCGGGCCCTGCTGTTGCCGCTGGAAGAAGCCGCCCGCCGCATCCTGGCCGCGTTCGATGCCGGGGTTGGCCATGCCATCATCCCGCGCCGCTTTGCCTTGCTGCGGCTGCTGGACCGGGCGTTGCCCGGCGTTGCCCGCGATGCCCTGCTGCGCCGGCTCAAGCCGTGACTCAGGCCGTGATCGTGTCAGTCAACAAATGGTGCAGCTGCGCCGGGCTGAGATCGCGCGGTTGGCCAGAACCGCGGAGCAGCGCGCCATCGGCGCCAAAGCGCAGCAGCACATAGGGCGTGTCCCGATCGCCGCCGGGATCGACCAGGCCGGCAATGCTGGGGCGGTGATCGCCATAGAACAGCAGGATCGCCGGTTTGCGCAGGGCGGCGATCTCGCTGGTCAGCCGGGCCAGCATGGCATCGCCCTTGGCCACCAGCCGCAGATAGGCGCTGGACCGATGGCCATTGCTGTCGGCCTGCCATGGGCCATGGTTTTCGATGGTAACCGCATGGATGAACGTCGGACCGGCGGCGCTGCGGGCACGGTCCATGATCACATCGGCAATGGCGGCATCGGTGACATAGCGATGTTCACCCTTGGCCGGCATCGTAAAGGCGTCTGGCCCGACCATTTCGGCAAAGCCGGCCGCCGGCATGATGGTATCGCGGCTATAAAAGCCCAGATCATGCGGGTGGACGAACAGGCTGCGCCAGCCGGCGGAGCCCAAGCGGGCGGGCAGGGCATGGCTGGCCTCGCCCAGGGCGGTGAGGAAGGGATCATAGCGGCGAAAGCCCAGCACATCCTCGTCCCGGCCGAAGATAACGCCATATTCGGTGCGGTTGGTATAGGCGCCAAAGCCCGACACCAGCAGCCGGCCTTGCACCCAGGCATCGCTCCGTGCCGTGGCCAGGAATGGCAGAGTCAGCGCCGGATCGCCGAACAGTTCGGACGGATCGGCAAAGCTTTCGCATTGCACCACCACCACCAGTTCGGCACTGGCCTGGGCCGAGAGGGAAGATGAACACGGCGCCGGGTCTTCGCTGGCCCGCCAGCGCCACCAATAAAGCATCAGGCTGGCCAGCAGGCCATGGCGGGCCAGATCAGCGCGGGCATCGGGCACAAGGGCCAGGCCGCGCCACGGCGGCAGGATCAGGCTGATCTGGATGGTCAGCAGCGCCGCCACGAGCA
>JAIXPM010000363.1 GCA_027486275.1 Sphingomonadales bacterium
AAACGCTGGAGGAGTTGAGCCAGCGGTACAGCATCAGCCGCGAGCGCGTGCGCCAGATCGAGGTGCGCGCCTTTGAAAAGCTCGCCAAGGCGATGCAGGAAGCCGCGACCGAACAGCGCCTGCTGCCCGAGCAGGTGTAAGATATTGACGGGAACGCTGGCGGCGCGGCAGATGCAGCCATGATCGGGCGCGCCATCGGATTTCTTGTCAGCTGGTTCTTCCGGGTGCTCGGCGCTGTTTTCGTGCTCAGCCTGATCTGGGTGATTGCCTATCGCTTCCTGCCGCCGCCAATGACCTGGCTGATGGCGCGCGATTCCGTGGATGGCCGGAAGGTGCAATATACGTGGGTGCCCCTCACCGCCATGTCACGCAGCTTGCCGCGCGCCGTGATCGGGGCAGAAGATGCCAATTTCTGCTATCACCACGGCATTGATTTCGAAGCCGTAAAGGCGGCGGCGCAGGCCAATTACCAGGGTCGCAAGCTGCGCGGCGGTTCCACCATCAGCCAGCAGACCGCCAAGAACGCCTTTCTGTGGCCGGGCCGATCCTATGTGCGGAAGGGCCTGGAAGCGTATTTCACCGGCCTCATCGAGATTTTCTGGGGCAAGCCGCGCATCATGGAAGTCTATCTCAACATCGTCGAGATGGGCCCGGGCATCTATGGCATGCCGGCGGCCTCGAAACATTATTTCGGCACCACCGTCGATCGCCTCAGTCCCAAGCAGGCCGCCCGGCTGACCGCCATCCTGCCGCAGCCGATCAAGCGCAGCGTGGCCAAGCCATCGAAAAGCGTGCGCCGCTACGCCCGCCGCATCGAACGGCGGGTGAAGGTCGTGCGCGACGAGGGGATTGATACCTGCCTGTGGAATTAGGGCTCAGTCCGGCACCACGAGATATTTCTGCCCCGTCGCCCGGCGATACCAGCCGGCCACGGCTTCGGGTTCCAGCATGCCAGCAAGGCTGACCTTATGGCTGTAATGGCTGGCGAAAGTGGTGGTCAATTCGTCGGCAACGCGCTGCTTCAGGCGGGCATAGGTGCCGGGGCCGAAGGTGCGCATGCGCGGGAACAGCAGCCAGCCGCCCACTGCCCAGGCCATGCCGAACCCGCGCCCGAACGTTGTCGGCGCCATGTCGAGCCCGCCATAGATATAGACCTGCTTCAGCACTTCCGAGCCATAGCGGCTGTAGCCACCGGCGCGCGCATTGATCGCCGCTTCCATCGCGGTCAGGATCTGCCCGGCCAGTTGCCCGCCGCCGATGGCATCAAAGGCCAGAGTCGCGCCGGTTTCGGTGCAGGCCGCCACCAGTTGCGCCATGAAATCCGGCGCGGTGGAATCGATCACGTGAGTGGCGCCGATGCCCTTCAATATCGCCACCTGTTCCGCCGAGCGCACGATGTTGACCAGCGGCACGCCATCGGCCTTGCAGATCTTTACCAGCATCTGCCCGAGGTTGGACGCAGCGGCGGTGTGGATGATGGCGCTGTGGCCTTCAGCGCGCATCGTCTCGACAAAACCCAGCGCGGTCAGCGGGTTGACGAAGCAGGAGGCGCCCTGTTCAGCCGTCGCGCCCTCCGGCAGCAGCAATGCTTCTTCGGCCTTCACCACGCGAAAATCCGCGTACGTCGCGCCGCCGATGATGGCGACCTTGCGGCCCAGCAGATGCTCTGCGCCAGCGCCGGCCGCGACCACGGTGCCGGCGCCTTCATTGCCGCACGGCATCGCCTGATCGGCGCGCGCCGCCATCGCCCGCATCAGCGCCGGTGGCACGGCGGCGCGAATGGCGCCAGGTTCGCCGCGCGCCGTCGTCATGTCGGCCGCGCCCGTGAGCAGGCCGATATCCGACGGATTGATCGGGGCGGCTTCGATGCGGATCTTGATCTCGCCAGTCCCAGCCTCAGGTTCCGGCACGTCGGCCAGCGCGAGGATGAGTTCACCGGCAGAGGTGATGGTCGATTGGATCTGGCGCATGGGACTTTGGTCCTTCGGTTGAAATCAGAAATCCGGCAACTTGAAGCCTGGCGGCAGTTGCATGCCGGCGGTCAGCTTGCCCATCTCGGCGCTGCCGGCCTGATCGGCCTTGGTCTTGGCGTCGTTGAAGGCCGCGACGATCAGGTCTTCCAACATTTCCTTGCTGTCAGCATTCAGCAGCGACGGGTCGATGGTCAGGCCGCGCACGGCGCCGCGGGCGGTGGCGCGCACGGTCACCAGGCCCCCACCAGATGCGCCTTCAACCTCGATATTGTCGAGCTCGGCCTGGGCGCGGGCCATCTGCTCCTGCACGTTGCGGGCGGCGTTCATCAGTTCTTCAAGGCTGGGCATGGTTCTTCTCAGGCCGTTTGTTTGAGGGGGGAAAGTTCGGCGTCGGGAAAGGCCGCCATCAACGCGGCCACGGTGGGATCGGCGCGCATCTGGGCTTCCAGCGCGGCCAGGCGGGCAAGCTCGGTCTCGCGCAATGTGGGTTGGCCGCCTTCGGTCTGCCATTCAATCTGCCATTTCTGGCCGGTCCATTCCTCCAGGCTGCGCGCGATCGCCAGCGGCACATCCTTGGGCAGGCCGGCAGCGGCCAGCGCCAGCCGGGGTGGGGCCCAGCTTAGCAGCCGCACATCGTCGGTCAGGTAATGCGCCAGCCGCGCCTCGCTCTGGCGGCGGAACAGCGCCACCATCGCTTCGAAACTGTCCGGCATTTCGCCAGCCGGCGGCGCGCTGACGGGCGGTGCGGCGGGCAGTGCAGCGGCGGGTGCACCCGATGGGGCAGGGGCTGGAGCAGACGGGGCCGTGGTCGTCGCGCCCTGCTGTTGCAACTGTTTCACCAGCGCGCCGGGATCGGGCAGATCGGCGGCATGGCACAGCCGCAGCAGCGCCATTTCGGCGGCCTGCAGCGGCACTGGCGCCGCCTGCACTTCTTCCAGGCCCTTGAGCAGCATCTGCCACAGCATCGACAATCGCGGGAAGGTGAGCGCCTGCGCCCAGCCATCCAGCGCCGCCTGTTCTTCCGCCGAGAGCAGCGGATCCCGGCGCGGGGCGAGGCGCTGGCGGGTGATGCCGTGGACCAGACCCAGCAGTTCGCGCATCAGCTGCGCCGGGTCTTGCCCCAGATCATATTGGCGGGCGACGGCGGCCATCACCTCGCCGACCCGACCTTCCAGTACATGGCCGAACAGGGCGCGCACGGCGCCACGATCGGCCAGGCCCAGCATGTCGCGAACGGCATCTGCCGTGATCGTCTCGCCGCTGTGGGCGATGGCCTGATCAAGGATGGAAAGACCGTCGCGCACGCTGCCTTCGGCGGCGCGGGCCACCAGCGCCAGCGCGTCAGTTTCAAACTGCACCTGCTCCTGCTCCAGGATGCGGGCGAAATGGTCGGCCAACATCTCGGCCGGCACGCGCTTCAGATCGAACCGCTGGCAACGCGACAGGATCGTGGCCGGCACCTTGTTCACTTCGGTGGTGGCCATGATGAACTTCACGCCCGGCGGCGGTTCCTCCAGCGTTTTCAACAGCGCGTTGAACGCCGCCTTCGACAGCATGTGGACTTCGTCGATAATGTGGATCTTGTAACGGGCCGATACGGCGGCATAGCGCACGCCCTCGATGATCTCGCGCACATCATCGACACCGGTGTTGGACGCGGCGTCCATTTCCACAACGTCCATATGGCGGCCGGCGGCGATGGCTGTGCAGGGCTCGCACACCCCGCACGGGCTGATCGTCGGGCCGCCCTGGCCATCGGCGCCGATGCAGTTCAGCGCTTTCGCAATGATCCGCGCCGTGCTGGTCTTGCCCACCCCGCGTACGCCGGTCAGCAACCAGGCCTGCGCCAGCCGGCCGCGCGCGATGGCGTTGCCCAGCGTCTGCACCATCGCCGCTTGCCCGAGCAGCGAATCAAAGGTCGCCGGGCGATATTTGCGTGCCAGCACACGGTAAGCTGGTGCGGGCACTGCGGCCGGCAGTTCAAGGCCCGGAAAGGCGATATCGGATTCGTCTGACATGTTGTCCTGTTCTAGCCGGGCCGGGCTGGCGCGTCACGCAGGCTTTGAAGCCGGGCTTGCACTTCGGCGCCACAGCCGCCATATGCGCCGTGGGAGCCGGGCGGACAGGCCGCTCGCCAACCCGGTCAGGTCCGGAAGGAAGCAGCCGCAACGATTCCGGTCTGGGTCGTTCCCGGCTCCCACCCCATCAGCGTACAGGAACGAGAATCGGCGTTTGCGCCGTGTTTGG
>JAIXPM010000198.1 GCA_027486275.1 Sphingomonadales bacterium
CATGGTCGCCTTCAGCCGCTGGTACACACCGGCACAACTGGAAGCGGTGCGCGCCTATGTGGGTGAGCAGGCGAAGAAACTGGCCGCGCGGGAGGCAACGACAGCAGGGAAATAGGGACATCAATGCTCCTCCCCTGCAAGGGGAGGTGGCGCCCACAGGGCGACGGAGGGGTGGCGCCCGGCGCTATTGTGCGCTGCCCCGACACTCCTCCGCCTCGCTTCGCTCGGCACCTCCCCTGGAAGGGGAGGATCTGCAGCTCCTCACTTCTTCCGGCTCAACTCCCGCATGCCGCGATCGAGGCCGTCCAGTGTCAGCGGATACATGCGGTCATGCATGATCTCCTTGATCATGCGGATCGATTGGCCGTTTTCCCAATGTTTCTCCGGGATCGGGTTCAGCCACACCGATGATTGATACACATCGGTCATCCGTCGCAGCCAGGCCTCGCCGGGTTCCTCGTTCCAATGTTCGGTGCTGCCGCCGGCATAGGTGATTTCGTACGGGCTCATCGAGGCGTCGCCAACGAACACCAGTTTGTAATCATGCGGGAATTTGTGGAGGATTTCCATCATCGGCGTCCGCTCGGTCCAGCGGCGCTTGTTGTCTTTCCACACCGCCTCATAGGGGCAGTTGTGGAAATAGAAGAATTCCATGTGCTTGAATTCGGATTTGGCGGCCGAGAACAATTCCTCGCACAGCTTGATGTGCGGATCCATCGAGCCGCCGATATCCAGCATCAGCAGCAATTTCACTGCGTTGTGCCGTTCCGGGCGCATGACGATATCGAGCCAGCCCTGCTTTGCGGTGCCGCGGATGGTGGAATCAAGATCAAGCTCATCGGCCGCGCCTTCACGGGCGAAGCGGCGCAGGCGGCGCAGGGCCACCTTGATGTTGCGGGTGCCCAGTTCAACGGTTGAATCGAGATTCTTGAACTCGCGCTTGTCCCACACTTTCACGGCGCTTTGCTTGCGCCCATCCTTCTGGCCGATGCGCACGCCTTCGGGATTGTCGCCCTGCGCGCCGAAGGGGGATTTGCCGGCGGTGCCGATCCACTTGTTGCCGCCTTCGTGGCGCTTTTTCTGTTCCTCCAGCCGCTTCTGGAGGGTTTCCATCAGCTTGTCCCAGCCCATTTTTTCCAGCTCGGCCCGCTCTTCCTCGCTCAGATTCATTTCGGCCAAGGCGCGCAGCCAGTCTTCCGGAATCTCGGTTTCGGATTCCAGCGTCGGCTCTATCCCCTTGAACACCTTGGCGAACACCTGATCGAAGCGGTCGAGCAGGCCTTCGTCCTTCACATAGGTGGCGCGCGCCAGATAATAGAAATCGGTGATCGAATAATCGATCACGTCGCCCTGCAACGCCTCCAGCATCATCAGATGCTCCTTCATGGAGGCCGGGATTTTCGCGGCGCGCAATTCTTCGAGGAAGGTGAGGAACATCGGGCAGGGCCTTGAGCTTGAGTGTGGCGACTGTTGCCGGCTGCGGGCAGCAGCGCAATGCGGAATTTTGCCAGCCGCGCAGCGCCACCTCAGCCGTGCGCGGCGTCGGAACGGGCCTTCTGTTCCGCAAAGGCGGTCTGGAATGCCGGGCGCGCTTCAGCCCGGGCGACATAGGCGGCCAACACCGGATAATCGCCCAGCAGCATGGCGCTGGCCGGGCGGCGCAGCACGCAGACCATCATGATGTCACCGGCGCTGAAGCTGCCTTCCAGCCAGTCCTTGCCCACCAGCCACGCCGCCAGATCGTCCAGCCGCTGGCGCAGCCGCGCTTCCAGCATCGGCAGGCGCTCCCGCGTCCACGGCTTGTCGCCTTCCAGCAGCACGGCCACCTCGCGCTCGACGATCACTGGTTCGATCGTGCTGACGGCAGCAAACATCCAGGCAATGGTGCGGGCACGGGCGGCCGGATTGGTGGGCAGTAGGCCTGCCCCCAATCCCTCTGCCGTTTCGGCAATATGCAGCACGATGGCGCCGGATTCGAACAAGGTTAGGCCATCGGTTTCATAGGTGGGGATCTGCCCGAAGGGCTGGCGCGCCTTGTGCTCTGGCGTCTTCAGATCGGAGAACGACAGCAGCCGCAATCGGTGATCTTGCCCCACTTCGGCCAGCGCCCAACGCACCGCCATGTCCCGCGCCAGTCCGCGCCCGCGATCGGGAGAGGCGGCGAAGACGCTGACGATGGGTGTCACCCGCGCAGCGCCTTCAGCGTGCGGTTTGGCGGAATCACTGTGTCGATGCGGCCACCGGGGTAGAAGGCGCGGATGGGGGCCTGTTCGGGCAGGGCGGCCAGCGCCTCGGCGAGCGCCGGCACCTCCCAATGGCCATCGCCGCTGGCCAGCCAGTCGGCGCTCCAGGGCTGGTAAAGCGCCACGTCGGGCCCTTCGACGCCGAAGATGCGGCCGGTGAAGCGGTTGAGCGGCGAGGCGAGATAGACGACCAGCGGCGAGACATGATCGGGCAGGTGGCGATCGAAACCGTCGGATCTCGGCATCAATTCGTCCACCGTCGG
>JAIXPM010000244.1 GCA_027486275.1 Sphingomonadales bacterium
CACGATGCCGTTCCACATGCGCGGTTCCACGAACGCGCCGCCGCGGCACCCTTGCCACGCGCGTTCCAATGGGCCGACGGATCGGCCTATGTGAACCATGTCGAACTGGTCCGCCGGGCGCGCGGTGCCGAACTGCCGGCCAGTTTCTGGCAGGATCCGTTGATGTATCAGGGCGGCAGCGACCAGTTCCTGTGCCCGCGCGAACCCATCGCTTTCCATGATGCCGCATGGGGCCTCGATCTCGAAGCCGAAGTCGTGGTCGTCACCGGTGACGTGCGCCAGGGCGCCAGCCGCGAGGAAGCGCTGGAGGCCATTCGCCTGGTCGGTCTGGTCAACGATATTTCACTGCGTGGCCTGATCCCCGATGAACTGGCCAAGGGCTTCGGCTTCGTCCAGTCCAAGCCCGCTTCGGCCTTGTCGCCTGTGCTGGTGACGCCGGCGGCGCTGGGTGAACGCTGGCAGGATGGCAAGCTGATCGGCACGCTCAGCGTTGATCTTAATGGCCAGCCGTTCGGCCGTGTCGAAACCCATATCGACATGACCTTCGATTTCGGCACGCTGATCGCCCACCTCGCCAAGACGCGGGCCATTGGTGCCGGCAGCATCATCGGTTCGGGCACGGTTTCCAACCGCGATGCCGATGGCGGCCCTGGCAAGCCCTGCGCGCACGGTGGCCATGGCTATGCCTGCATTGCCGAACAGCGCATGATCGAAACCATCCTGTCGGGCGCACCGAAAACGCCCTGGCTCAGCCCCGGCGACGTGGTGCGCATCGAGATGCTGGACGAAAGGCACCACAGCATTTTTGGCGCCATCGAGCAGACGGTTGTGGCGGCCTGACCAGGCCGCCACCCGCGCTGCCCGGTTGGCCGAAGATTCAGCCGAAGATCACGTCACCCGGGCCGAGGTTGGTGATGCCAGCGAGCTCGAATGTCTCGCTGAGCCCCGCACCATAGGTGATGGTCCAGATCTCGCCGGCATTGCTCAGCGTCGCGCCCGGGCCAAAGCCGGTGAACACCAGCACGTCGCCGCCGGCGATGCCAGCGCCCTCGAAATCGAGGATCAGATCGCCTTCGACATCGCCGCGCACAAACACGAACGTGTCGTTGCCGGCGTCGCCGCGCATCACGTCGCCACCGCGGCCGCCCAGGATGCGATCATTGCCGCCGCCGCCCGACAGCACGTCGGCGAGATTACCACCGCGCAGTGTTTCGGCCCGTGCCGAACCGATGAATTCCACTTCGAAATTGGCATAGCCGGCATTGGCCGCCTCGATCGAGGTGAGCGTGGAGCCATTGCTGTAACCGCCGACAACCGTGCCGGCATTGAGATCGATGGTCACCTTCTCCCCGGCCGAGGAGGCCAGGAACGTATCGGCGCCGGCGCCGCCATCGATGATGTGCACGCCGAATTCGAGATCGCCGCCAAAGATGTCGTTGCCAGCCTCGCCGAAAAGGCGGTTGGTGCCGGTGCCGCCGCGGATGGTATCGGCACCGTCGCCGCCGAACACCGTGTCGTTGCCGCCACCGGCAAACACGCGATCATTGCCGCCCAGCGCCGCAATGATTTCCGCTGCCGCCGTGCCCGGGATGGTTTCGCCAGCGGCCGTGCCGGTGATGCGCACCGGAATGGTGAACAGCGCCAGCATGCCATCATGGTCGCTTGACACCTGGGCGCCCGCGGTCAGCTGGCTGTTGATCTGTACCGCGTCAAATTCGGCCCGAGCAGCCAGGCTGCCGGTGGCGATGATGTGATCCAGTTGCTGATTGTTGCCGTCGAACTGGTAGGAATAACGCTCGGCCGCCAGCAGCAGATCAGAAAGATTGCTCATCAGCCCGCCGCGGGTCAGCGCGCCGATGCCGCCTTCCCAGGTGAAGCCGTTGAAATCGCCGAGCACGGCAATATTGGGAAAGTCACTCGCGCCGCGCGCATCGATCCACGCCCGCACCGCTTCGCCCTGCGCCGTCCGCGTGGCATCAGCGGCGTTGGCCGGCGGCTGGATCGCCCCCCACAGCCCGTCGGAACCGCCGCGTGAGGTGAAGTGGACATTGACCAGCGTGATGGCTTCGCCGTTGAATTCGAACGTGGCTGCCAGCGGCCGGCGGCTGCCGGTGAAGGCCGGGCCGTCGATGAGCTCCAGCGAATTCGGCACCAGCGACACGCGCGCCGGATCATAGAGGAAGCCGTTGCGGATGTTGCCGCCGGGTTCCCCGCCGGTGGTGCCCGGCGCCGACGGGGCGATTTCAGCATAGGCATAGGTCGGGCCGCCCGCCGCCTGGATGGCGGCGATCAACACCGCCGCCGTGGCCGCGCCCGACAGATCGGCACCATTGCCGGCGCCATCGGCATCCTGGATTTCCTGCACGCCAATGATGTCCGGCGATTTCAGGCTGGTGACGATGTCGCTGGCCAGGCTGGCGATCTTGGCCGGGCTGTCGTTGGCCGACAGGTTGGCAACGTTGTAGCTGGCGACCGAAAGCTTGTCGGCGGCTTCGGCGAGCGTGGCAACTTCCTTGGTGGCGGTCACGTCGGTGGTGGTGGTAACCGCCTGCGTTACCAGTACTTCAAAGGCCTGGAAACTGTAGGAGACGACGCCAGTCACGCTCGACAGGCGATCGCCGATGGTGAACTGGTTGCTGAAGCCGGCAAACAGACCGTTGTCGTTGTCGAGCTGGATGCGTTCCGGGTTGAAATCATCGGCCGCCAGAGTCAGTCCGCCGCCCGCCGACTGGCCGGTGGAACCGGCACCGCCCGAGGCGACGACATAGGTTTCGCCAAAGCTATTGGTGTTGGAAATCGCGATCGGCGTGTCGATCGTGATGAGCATCCCTTCCAGCGCTTCCCAGAAATCGATGCCGTCCTGATCGGGGTCGTAGGTGCCAAAGCCATCATTGTCGATGATCTGGGTGGGCGGCAACCGGCCACCCGTGCCGATGGTGACGCTTTCCGCCACGGCCGTGCCGAGGTTGAGCGCCGACGGGCTGGTGAGTTGGGTGATGGTCAGGTTTCGCGTGTCGCCCCCGGGGCGGAATTCCGAAACCGTCGCCGTCACGCGCAGCAGGCTGCCCAGCGTCACGGCCGGCGCGCTGCTGGTGAACACGAAAATGCCATCGGAGGTGGCAGCACTGCCGTCCGCGGTGCCCAGCGCCGATTGGATATAATAGCCGTTGGTATCAACGGCGGTCACCACGCCTTCGGTCTGCACCACCTGTCCAACAAAGGCGCTGGTGTGCCCAAGGCCCTGAATTTCGCCAATGGTGCGCAGCAGCAGCGGCTGCAGCGTGGTGAAATCCAGCACGCCGGCGGCAATGCCGCCAAAATCATTGCCGGCGGCGTCTTCGAGGATGCCGGCAGGCGCCGTGAGCGTGTAGGTGGTGCCGGCCACCAGATCGGTGGTCGGGTTGATGGTGACGGTGCTGCCGCTGATCGTCACCTGGCCATCGCCAATCGGGATCACCCGCACGTCGCTGCCGTTGGACAGGGTAAAGCTGCCGGTGCCGGCCTGCACGTTCTCGCTGAAGCGCAGCACGATGTCGCTGGCCAGCGGCACGGCGGTGGCGCCATCGTCTGGATCGGTGGGGTTGCTGCCCACCAGCGTTGGCGCCGTGGTATCGCCCCCGGCCAGCGCCACGGATGACACGATGATGTCGTCAATGCCGACGGCTTCGTCGTTGCCGGCGGCGTTGGTGGTGATGACGCGGATTTCCAGCGTGCCGCTGTCGTTGGCGCCGGCGGGCAGGGTCACGTCGATCGCATTCACCAGCGTGTCAGCGCCTGCGGTGGTGGCATCGGCGACATAGGCGACATTGTTCCAGCTGGCGCCGGCAACGCGCCACTGTACCGCCACCTGCTGGATGGCATTGTCGGCGGAGGCATCGATGTCACGGATGTTGGCCCGGAACCGGATATCCTGCCGGCCGACGGAGTCAAAATAGAGCGCGATCGACGGCGCGTCAGCCGTGCCGGAGCCGTTCAGCGCGATGGTGGGATTGGTGAGCGTCGCCAACAGCACCCCGCCTGCAGACGGATTGCCGCTGGCCGAGCTGAAATAATCGACCACGCCTTCCGACGATGCGGCACTGGTGATGGTGCGCGGATCAGCACCGGTTCCGCCAACCAGATCGTCCCCGCGATAGCCGACGATGCTGGGCAACAGATCCCAATTGTCGGCGCTGAGCAGGCCAGCAGCCGTGCTCCAATCCTGCGTGAAGTCACCCGTTGAAAGCTGGAAACGCGCCGTCGACATATTTCGCCTCCGAGTACAGGCAACCGGTCTCTGGCCAGGAATCGGCTTCACCGCGGTTGCGATTGGTCTTCAACGTGGGCTACACGCGGTAAATGAATCGCTTATGACGGTTATCGAAAAGAAAATAACTATGGAACCGACTGAGCCCAGAAAACCGACCCCGGGTGCAGCCCGATGCGCTGCATTGCTGATCTTTGCTGCCGCCCAGGCAACCGGCGGCGCACCGGCCAAAGCGGCCGCTGCGCCGCCGGCCAAGGCAGCGCCGGTTCAGGTCAAATCTGCCCCGCCAACCCGCGCCGCAGCACCGTTGGCGGCCGCCGATCAGGCCTGGCTGAACGCGCTGGCAGCCAGGCCAGTGGTCGATCTGCCGATGCGGCTGCGCGCGGCGGCCGATGCCCTTCCGGCTGTTGGCGAGGGTCGTGAAGGCGTTAACATTGCCGACGCCCAGACCCAGCAGGCCCGCAGCCGGCTGTTTCCCACGCTCGGCGTGGATGTGAACACCGCCGATACCATCGCCCGCGATTTCCGGCGCCAGAGCACCCAATTCGAAAGCCTGGTGCCGCGCCGGCGCACCGATGCCATCGGCTCGGTCAACCAGCTGCTGGTCGATTGGGGCGCAACCTCGGCCCGAATCCGGGCCGGCCAGGCTGCCGAAACCGGCGCTCGCGCCAATTATGATCTGGCCCGCACCGACGCCTTGGTGGCACTGCTGGGTGCATGGCACGAAGCCATCGCCGCCCGCGCAAGCTTGCAACTGATCAAGGGCCACGCCAAGCGGCTGGAGCGGCTGGCGATGATGGTGGGCAAGCGCGCCGACGCCGGTGCCGAAAGCGCGGCCGACAAAGCGCGGGCCGATACAGCCGCTGCACAGGCGCAGACCAGGCTGGCCGACGCCCAGCGCCGCGATGCGGCCGCAAGCGCGCGGATCACCGAATTGTGGGGCAAGCTGCCCGATCAGCCGGCGCGGGCATTGCCGCCGCCCGAAGACCCGGGCGTTGTTGATACGCCCGATGTGCGGGCCGCCAAGGCCGATGCCGAAGCCCGCAAGGCCACCGCTCGCGCCGCCAAGGCCGATCGTCTGCCCCGTGTGGAGGCCCGGGTATCCGGCTCGGCCTTCGATATCGCGCGCGATGGTCGCCCTGATTATGACGTGCGCGCCACTGTTTCGGTCACCACACGTTTCTCCACCGGCGGTGCAGAAGCCGCCCGCGTGTCGGAACTTTCGGCCGCTGCCCGCAGAGCCGATCTGGCCGCCGCCCGCATCAGCGCGGAAACCGCCCGCGAACTGGAAGAGGCCGAAGCCGAGTTGCGCACCCGTACCGCCGCCTTGCCGGCCCAGAAGCGCGCCGTCGTTTCGGCGATGCGGGCGCGCGAACTGTTCGGCCTGCGCTTCAACGCGGCGCGGGGCACCTTGTTCGACCTGCTCGCCGCCGAACGCGAAGCGCTGGATGCCGGGCTGGGCCTGGTGGATGCCGAAATCAGGCTTGATATGGCGCGCTGGCTACTGCTGGCCCGGCGCGGTACCATATTGCAACTGGTTGATGGCCAGAACCGCGAGCTGCAACCGTGAACGATTTCCTGTTGAAATATCTGCCTGCCTGGCTGGCCGATGCCCTGTTGGCGCACCGCAGCACCTATGGCCGGGCTGCGCTGGCAGCGGTGTTCACCAACATCTTCGCGCTGGCCTCCTCGCTGTTCTCGATGGTGGTGTACAACCGCATCGTGCCATCGGGCGCCACCGCCTCGTTGCTGGCGCTGTCGGTTGGCATGGCCGTGGTGCTGGTGTTCGATTTCATTTTGCGCGTGTTGCGCGGCTGGTTTGTCGATGTTGCCGGGCGCGATGTTGATGCAGCCTTGGGCAACCAGATGTTTGCCCGGCTGCTGGGCCTGCGACTGGCGGATCGCCAGGGTTCGGCCGGTGCCTTTTCCGGCCTGCTGCGCGAGTTGGAAACCATCCGCGAAACGCTGGCCAGCACCACGCTGATCGCGCTGGTGGATCTGCCGTTCACTCTTTTGTTTCTGGCCGTGATCGCCGCGATCGGCGGGCAACTGGTGCTGGTGCCGCTGCTGATGATCCCGGTGGTGGTGCTGACCAGCCTTGCCGTCCAGCCCGCGCTCGATCGGCTGGCGCGCGAGAATCTGGGTCAGGGCTTTTCCAAGCAGGGCGTGGTGGTGGAAACCGTCGCCGGCCTCGAAACCGTGAAGGCCGGCCGCGCCGGCCCAATGCTGGAAGCCCGCTGGAACCGCGCCATGACCGACAATGCCGGCAGCGCGCTCTCCAGCCGGTTGCTGTCGGCCGTGGCCATTAACGTTGCGGCTTCGGCGCAGACGGTCGCCTATGTCGGCACACTCATCCACGGCGTGTTCCTGATAACCGCCGGCGAACTCTCCTCGGGTGCACTCATTGCCGCCTCGATCCTGTCGGGCCGGGTGGTTGCCCCGCTGGGCCAGGTCGCCGGCCTGCTCACCCGGCTTTCGGCCACACGCGCGGCGATCAGCCGCCTCGATCAGTTCATGTCCAATCCGCTGGAAGCCGGCACCACCACCAGCGTGCGCCGCACCTGGCTGAAGGGCGCCATCGAACTGCGCGATGTGACCTTCAAATATCCCGGCAAGGGCCAGACGGCGCTTTCCGGCGTGTCGCTGCGCATCGAACCGGGGGAACGGGTGGCCATCGTCGGCCGCGTCGGTTCGGGCAAATCCTCCATCGCCCGGCTGGTACTTGGCCTTTATCAGCCGGATAGCGGCCAGGTGCTGATCGACGGCGCCGATATCCGCCAGTTGCACCCTGATGATCTGCGCATCAACATTGGCGCCGTTTTGCAGGATGTGACGCTGTTTTCCGGCTCGATCCGCGACAACATCACCCTCACCGATCCAACGCTGGGAGACGAGGAACTGATCCGCGTCTCCAAATTGTCGGGCACCTACGATGTGGTCGGCGCACTGGAAAACGGCTTTGATCTGACGCTCGCCGATCGCGGCGAAGGGCTATCGGGCGGTCAGAAACAGGGCATCGCCATCGCCCGCGCGCTGGCCGGCAAACCGCCGATCTTGATCTTCGATGAACCCAGCAGCGCCATGGACAATCAGAACGAAGCCCAGATGGTGGCCCGTCTGGAACCCGAGCTCAAGGGCCGCACCTTCCTGCTCGTCACCCATCGCCAGGCCATGCTGAAACTGGTCAACCGCGTGGTGGTGATCGCTGGCGGCAAGATCGTGGCTGATGGCCCGCGCGACGCTGTGCTGAAAAGCCTTGCCGGCGGAGCCCCGGTATGAGCCGCCTTTCCGATCGCGTGCTCGCTCTGGGCCTGAAAGAACGGGATTTCCCCAGCCTGCTGCTTTGGAGCATCGTGGCGTTGACGACGGCGGCGCTGCTGTGGGCGGCGCTGGCGCGGCTGGAGGTGGTGATCGCCGGGACCGGGCGCGTCATTCCGGCTTCACAGCTGCAGATCCTGTCCAACCTTGAAGGGGGTACGCTGTCCCGCATTGTGGTGAAGCCAGGGCAGAAAGTGACCGCCGGGCAATTGCTGATGCAGCTTGATCCCGTGCTGCGGGCATCCGATGCGGCCGTGGGCCAGGCCAGCGTTGACGCGCTGTCGGTGCGTGCGACCCGGCTTGCCGCCGAAGCGCGCGGGCAGCGGCCCAGCTTCGACATGCCGGGTGTCGATCCCGCAGCTGTTGCGACGGAACAGGCGCTGGCGCGCAGTGACAGCGCGGCGCTGGGCACCGAACGGTCAATGGCGATGGCCCGCCAGGAACAGGCCAGCCGGGCCGCCGCCGAGGCCGACGCCACGTTGCGGCAAAAGCAGGAAGCACTGCGCTTGGCACAGCGCGAAGAAGCCGTGATGCGCCCGTTGGTTGAACAGGGCGCCGAACCGGGGCTGACCTTGGACCGTGTCACCAGCCAGCGTGTGCAGGCTGAATCCGGCGTGCGCGCCGCCGATGAAAATCT
Organism: Sphingomonadales bacterium; assembly: GCA_027486275.1. Next base: position 8,202 of record JAIXPM010000244.1, read on the forward strand.
GCGCCGCGCCCGTGCCGCCGTGGCCGAAGCGCGCCGCGGCGTCTGGTCGGTGGACATGAAGTTCCGGAACCGCGCCGCCGAGGCGCTGGCCGTCACCCAGGCCGAATTGGCCGGCCGCAGTGGGCAGCAACCGGCGCTGGCCGATCGCCTCGCCCGCACCGACGTGCGGGCGCCGGTGGCGGGCATCATCGGCCGGCTGCGTGTCACCACGCCGGGATCGGCTGTTGGCCCCGGCGAACCGTTGATTGAACTGGTGCCAGCCGGCGACAAATTGCTGGTGGAAGCCAAGGTGTCACCTGCGGACATCGGTTTCGTGGCCAATGGCCAGAAGGCCCGCGTGCGAGTTTCGGCCTATGATTACAGCATCTACGGCGCGCTCGATGGTGTTGTGCAGAATGTGGCGCCTGATGCCGTGGTGGATGAACGCACTGGCGAAGTGCATTTCCTGGTGCGCATCGCCCTGCCCGGCAATTGCTTCCCCACCGAAAATGCCGGCTGTCTGCCGCTCGGGCCGGGCATGTTGGCCGATGTCAGCCTGCTGGGACCGAATCGGTCGGTCCTCTCGTACCTGCTCAGCCCGCTGACGCAAATCACGAGCAGCGCTTTCCGGGAAAAATAAGGCCTAGGCCTCCACGCGATACTCCAGCAGATCAGCTACCGTGCAGCCCAGCGCGGCACACAGGCGCGACAGCACATCCAGATCCACGCGATCCGCTTCGTCATGATACAGGCGGGTCAGGGTGCCGCGGCTGATTCCAGTCTGGCGGGCCAGTTCGGTGATCTTCAAGCGGCGCTCACCCAGTCGCACCGAAAGCATTGAACGCACCGGCATCAAACTCTCCCTCGCACCACGTTCGCCGTCAATCTGACGAAGGGTTCG
>JAIXPM010000032.1 GCA_027486275.1 Sphingomonadales bacterium
GCGCCGATGATGGCCAGGCTGGTCAGCGTCGGCTTCTGCTTGTCCTTCTGCGTGGTGCGGTATTGATCAAAGCGCCACGAACGCAGCACGGCGCCGTGGGCCAAGTGCGCCGCCAGATCGCCGGCCAGCACGCCGACAACGTCCACGCTCACGGTTGTCTCGCCGCTCAGCAGCAGGCGGGCGGCGATGGCACCGCCGATGCGTTCAGCGACGCCGGCATCGATCTTGTCAGCGGGGCCAGTGCCCACCAGCAGCAGGCGGCCATGCGACAGACCGGCCGGGGCCAGCAACTCGACAATCTCCCCCACCCCGCCTTCAAACCGCGCGGCCTTGACCGCCGACTGCACCGCGCCGTTGGCAGCGGCATCGGCCGCCTTGGCCCCAGCGCTGAGCGCGCCATCCGGGCCGGCAAACACCACGAGCGCGGCGACCGGTTCGGCCACGGTGGCCAGATAGGAAATGGCGAGCATGAAAATCCCTTTCGATTCGAACAGGCGTTCTGATTAGGCGCGCCTCACGCCTTCGCCAAGCAGATGGTTGCAGGCCCGGCATGGCCCGGCTATCGACCGGATGTGCCCGCTTCCGCTTCCCTGCCAACCCTGCGCGCCAGCCTGTTGCTGGCGACGGCTGGCCTTGCGCTGCTGCCGGCCCCGGCGCTGGCGCAGCGCATGTCTCCGGCCTTGTTGGGCAACAAGGATCCAGTCAACCGCGATCCCGATGCGCCGCCGCGCCGCGCCAACCTCCCGGCACCCGGCGATGTGGTGGATTTCGAAGCCGATCAGCTGAGTTATAATGAAGAACGCCAGCTGGTGGTTGCCAGCGGCCGGGTGAAGGTGTCGCGCGATGGCTATGCGCTGCTGGCCGACCGCGTGGAATATGCCCGCGGGTCAGACAGCAAGGCCGGCGAGGTGGTGGCCATCGGCAATGTGCAGATCACCGATCCGTCCGGCAACCAGGCGCTGGGTGACCGCATTACGCTTTCCGACAGCCTGAAGGATGGCGCCATCGCCAACATGCTGCTGGTGCTGAACGACGGCGGCCGGCTGGGAGCAAAGGCCGCAACGCGCAGCGACCGCCGCTACACGATGGACCGCGCCGTCTATTCCCCCTGCGCCGTGGTGGACAGCGAAGGCTGCCCGCAGGCGCCGGTGTGGAAGATCAAGGCGGTGCGCATCGTCTATGACGAAAATCGCCACCGTATCTCCTATAAGAATGCCAGCCTGGAAATGTTCGGCGTGCCGGTGCTGTTCCTGCCCACACTGTCGCATCCTGATGGTGATTCCCCGCGCGCCGGCGGAGTGCTGGTGCCGGCAGTCGAAATCCAGCGGCAGCTGGGCCTGGGCGTTTCGGCGCCGATCCACTTCGCCACCGGGCCGGATCAGGATTTCACCATCACCCCCTGGCTTTATACCGCCACCAATCCGGCGCTGGCCTTTCAGGCGCGGCGGCTGCTGAAGGACGGCCCAATCCAGGTCGATGGCATGTTCACCTTCTCGCGCCGCTTTGATCTGGCTGCCGATGGCGTGACGGAAGTGGACCAGGGCGAACGCTTCCGCGGCTATCTGGGCGTGAAGGGCCGGTTGCAGCACGACAGCAAATGGCGATCAGTGTTCTCGGTTCGCCTGACGACGGATGACACGTTCAACCGCCGTTATGGCCTGGGTTTCGATGATACGCTGCGCTCGTCCTATGCGCTGGAACGCGTCACCGATGAAAGCTGGCTGTCGATTTCAGCCTGGTATTTCCAGGGCCTGCGCGCCACCGATCGCGGCGGCGAGATCCCGCTGGCGCTGCCGTTGATCGATTATGACTGGCGGCCCGATTGGAATGTGGCCGGCGGCAAGGTGCGGCTGGGCGCCAATTCGCTGCTGCTCACCCGCAACAGCGGGCAAGACATGTTTCGCGCCGTCAGCTGGGGCCGCTGGGATCGCAACTTCTACACGCCGATGGGCCAGCGCATCGGTTTCACCGGCCTGGTGCGCGGTGATCTTTATGATGTGCGCAATTCGGAACTGGCCACCTTCCCCGAATATGCCGGCCGTGATGGCTGGCGCGGGCGCGCTGTGGCGCTGGCGGCGGTTGATGTCAGCTGGCCGTTTGCCGGCCCGGCCTTTGGCGGCGAGCAGGTGATCAGCCCGCGGGTGCAACTGGTGGCGGCGCCGCGCATCGCCAACAATGGCTTTGCCAACGAAGATGCCCGCGCCTTTGAACTGGAAGACGTGTCGCTGTTCGATCTGAACCGCACGCCGGGCCTTGATCGCGTTGAAAGCGGCAGCCGCCTCACCTATGGCGCCGAGTATACGCTTGATCGGCCCGGCTGGCAGCTGCGGGCCGAAATCGGCCAGTCGCTGCGCTTGAACGGTGATGGCAGCGAATTTGCCGATGGCACCGGCTTTCGCGGCCGCGTCTCCGACGTGGTGGGCCGCACCAGCCTGAAGATCGGCCGGCTGGTGGAACTGACCCACCGCTTTCGGCTCGACAAGGATAATTTTGCCGTTCGCCGCAATGAAATCGATCTCACGCTCGGCGGCCGGCGTTCCTATGTGTCGGCGGCGTATATCCGCCTCAACCGCAACGTCACGCTGGAAGATCTGGAAGACCGGCAGGAGCTGCGTATCGCCGGGCGCGTGGCCATCGCGCGTTATTGGGCGCTGTTTGGCAATGCCATCATCGATCTCACCACCAAGGCGGAAAACCCGCTGGCCAATGGCGATGGCTTCCGCGGTATCCGCCACCGGGTTGGCATCCAGTATGAGGATGAATGTTTCCGCTTCGGCATCGGCTGGCGCCGCGATTATGTAGGTGACCGCGATTTCCGCCCCGGCAACAATTTCCAGATCAGCATCGCCTTCAAGACGCTGGGTCAATGATGTTTTCAGCGGCCGTTCAGGCGGCGGTCGCCATTGCGGCCCGGTCTGGCCCAAACAAGCGCTTTCCCCGATCGCTGCCCTTGCGCTAAGGGCAAAGCTCGGGGATGCGCTGCGGCGCTTCGGAGCATGTGAATGAAGGTCAAATTTCTGAACGGACTGCTGGGGTTTGCCGTGGCTGGGGCCATGGTGGTGCCCGCGGGCGACGCCAGCCTGCTGGCCCAGGCCGCGCCCCGCACGTTTTCAGCCAATGATCTGCCCGAAATGGTGGTCCTGGGCGATGTCGATCCGACGCTGCGCAAGGCCCAGGCCATCGTCAATGGCGATGTGATCACCGACACGGATATCGATCAGCGCCTCGGTCTGGTGCTGGCAGCCAATGGCGGCCGCGTTGCTGATGAAGAAAAGCAGCGCCTGCGCCTGCAGATCATCCGCAACCTGATCGATGAAAAACTGCAACTTCAGGAAGCCGCCGAAAACGACATCCGCATCAATGAAGCGGAAGTCACCCGCTCGTTCGAGCGCATTGCCCAGAATTTCAAGCGCACGCCGGCCCAATTCGAAATCTACCTGAAAGGCAACAGCTCTTCGTCAAACAGCCTGAAGGCCCAGATCCGCGCCGAAATGGCGTGGAGCCGGGTGCTGCGCCGCAAGGTCGAGCCGATGGTCAATGTCGGTGACGATGAAGTCCAGCAGGTGATCGACAAGCTGAACGCCGCCAAGGGCAAAGACGAATTTCATGTTGGCGAAATTTTCCTGTCGGCCACGCCGGAAACGCTTGATGCGGTGATGCAGGATGCCTCGCGCATCGTTGGCCAGGTGCGCGGCGGGGCCAGCTTCGTCGCCTATGCCCGCCAGTTTTCCGAAGCCTCCTCGGCCGGCCTTGGCGGCGATCTGGGCTGGGTGCGCGGCGAGCAGCTGAACAGCGCCGTTTCGACCGCCGTGGCAGCGCTGGAGCCGGGCCAGGTGACCGATGCCATCCCGGTAACGGGCGGTGTTGCCATCATGGCGCTGATCGAAAAGCGCCAGGTGCTGGCTGCCGATCCGTTGATGGCGCAGCTCAGCCTGAAACAGCTCACCATCCCGTTGAAGGCCGATACCACTGAAGCCCAGGCCCGCGCCAAGGTGGAGGAAATCGGCAGGCTCAGCCAGAACATGGGCGGTTGTGGCGGTGTCGAGGCGCTGGCGCAGAAGGTGGGCGGCGAAGTCGCTGTCAACGATGCGGTGCGCATGAAGGATCTGCCGGCGCAGTTGCAGGCCATTTTGGGCCGCATGTCGATCGGTGAAGCCACCCCGGCCTTCGGTTCGGCCGAAGAAGGCCTGCGCGTGTTGGTGCTGTGCGGGCGCGACGACAGCCAGGTGCAGGCCAAGGCACCCAATTTCGAGGAAATCTACGCCCAGATGAACGATGAGCGCGTGAACATGCGCGCCCGCCGTTACCTGCGCGATCTGCGGCGCGACGCCATCGTCGACTATCGTTGATGGCACCAATCCCGGCGCCATTGGCCGTTTCGATCGGCGATCCGGCCGGCATTGGCCCGGAAATTATCGCCGGCGCCTGGGAACAACGGATTGCGGCCGGGCTGCCGCCATTCCTTGCCATTGGTGACGCACGTTCGATCCGCGCCGTGTGGGATGGGCCGATTGCCGTGCTGTCTGATCCGGCTTCTGCGGCCGCTGCCTTCGATGGCGCGCTGCCACTGATTCAGGTTGATGATCCCGGCGAGATCGTGCCCGGCGAACCCAATCTGGCCGGCGCCCGCTGCGCGCTGGACAGTCTGGAACTGGCCGCCGGCATCACCCGCCAGGGCATGGCATCGGCGCTGGTCACCGGGCCAGTGTCCAAGGCGCAATTGTTCGCCATCGGCTTCACCTATCCGGGACAGACCGAATTCGTCGCCGAACGTTGCGGCATCGCGCCGGCCAATGCGGTGATGATGCTGGCCGGGCCGTCCCTGCGGACCGTTCCGCTCACCGTGCACGTGCCGCTGGCCGAGGTGCCCCGACTGGTCACCGCCGATCTGATCATCACTCGCGCCCGCATCACCGCCCGGGCGCTGATCCGCGATTACGGCATCGAAAACCCGCGGCTGGCCATCGCCGGCCTCAACCCGCATGCCGGCGAACAGGGCACGCTGGGCCGCGAGGAGGTGGAGATCATCCGCCCGGCCATCGAGGCCCTGCGCGCCGAAGGCATCGACGTGATCGGGCCCCTGCCCGCCGATACCATGTTCCACGCCCATGCCCGCGCCCGTTACGACGTGGCGCTGTGCATGTATCATGATCAGGCGCTGATCCCGTTGAAGGCGCTGCATTTCGATGATGGCGTCAACGTCACGCTTGGCCTGCCGATCGTGCGCACCTCGCCCGATCATGGCACCGCCTTCGATATCGCCGGCAAGGGGCTGGCCACCCCCAGCGCCATGATCGCCGCCATCCGCATGGCCGGTGAGTGCGCCGCCCGCCGCGC
>JAIXPM010000236.1 GCA_027486275.1 Sphingomonadales bacterium
CGCCTGTTCGGTGCGCACCGGCACATCGATGGCGGCGAGTTGCGGCACCGGCTTCTTGCCCTGTTCAACGCCCATATCGGCAAAGCGCCGCGCCTTGGGCAACACATTGCGTTCCAGTGAGCCGACGAAATCATTGTAATTGCCCACGGTCTCGCTGAGATTCTTGCGCATCCGCGCCAGGTGATCGGCCATCACCGCAATCGCGCTATAGATATCGGCGCCCAGCTTGCCGATCTCGCGGGCTTCATCGGCCAATTTGTCCTGCCGCCAGTTCAGGGCCACCGTCTTGGCGATGGCGAGCAGGTTGATCGGCCCGGCCAGCAGGATGCGTTGCTCGAACGCCCAACTGAGCAGCGCCAGATCATGCTCCATCGCGGCCGACAGGAAATTTTCGCCGGGGATGAACATGATGACGAAATCGGCGGCCGCGCCAAACTCGGTCCAATAGGCCTTTTCCGACAAGCCGCGGGCGTGGAGGCGCACGGCGGCGGCGTGGCGCTTCATCGCGGCCAGCCGATCACCATCGTTGCCGGCCTCCAGCGCGGCCAGATAATCATTCAGGCTGCACTTGGAATCGACGATCAACTGGCGATCACCCGGCAGCTTGATGATGGCATCGGGCCGCTTGCCGCCGCCATCGCCGGCCATATGGGTTTGCAGGGTGAAATCAATGCCAGCGCGCAAGCCGGCCATTTCCAGCGTGTTGGCCAGCTGCTGTTCGCCCCAGCTGCCTGATGTCTTGCCGCTGCTCCGCAGAGCCGTCACCAGCCGCGCCGCCTCGTCCGACACGCGGACCTGGCCCTGGGTTACCTGTTCCAGCGCCTGGGTGAGCGCGCCATAGCTTTCGGCGCGCACCTTTTCCACCTCGCCCAGCCGGGTTTCATATTTGGCCAGCGTTTCGGCGACCGGGCCGAGGACGGCTTTCAGATTCGCCTGATTCTTGGTTTCGGCTTCGGCAAAACGCTGTTCGGCACGCGTGATCAGCTGGCTCTGCGCCTGTTCCAGCACGCGCCCGGCCAGCGCCTCGAAGCGGGTGTTCAGTTCCTCCAACTGGCGGGCGTGCGATTGCTCGCGCTCGTCGCGCTGGGCCTGCAGGGCAGCGATCTCCACCGCCGTTTCGGCGATCCTGGTGCGGCGCTCATCGGCTTCGCGCCTGGCCTCGTCACGCTCGGCCTTCAGTGCCGCCACAGGCCGGTTTCCAAGCACCCAGCCCCCAATCAGGCCGGCAATCAGGGCGACAACAGCAATGATGGCTTCGGTCACGGGCAAATCCAGCAGAAAAACAGGAACGAGCCATGAACATAGCCGCAGCCGCGCCATCTCGCCAGAGCTTGCGAGCAGGCGGGCAAAGGGCCAAGGTTGTCGCCATGCGCACCCTTCTCCTCTCCGCCCTTCTCCTCACCGCGCCGGTAGCGGCTGCACCCTTCAGTTTCTCCGCCGCCCGAATCGGGGATGACGTGAAAACACTGGCATCAGACGCCTTTGCCGGGCGGGGGCCAGGCGAGGTGGGCGAGGCGCAAACGCTGGCCTTCCTCGCCGCCCGCTTCCAGGCCGCCGGGCTGGAACCGGCCGGGCCACAGGGCAGCTGGCTGCAACCGGTGCCGCTGATCCGCCTGGACCGCGCGCCCGGCGCCGCACTGTCGGTGCAGACGAACGGCACGGCGCTGCCGATTCGATTGGGCGAGAACGCCACGCTGGCGCTGCGCTTGCCCGGCGACATGGCGATCAGCGCCGCGCCGATGGTCTTTGCCGGGTTCGGCGTGGTGGCGAACGGCCATGATCCCTATGCCGGGGTGGATGTGGCCGGCAAGGTGGTGCTGCTGCTCGCCGGCGATCCTGATGGTGAAGCCGGGGCCGATCTGGGCTTCGAAGGCCGCCGCCTTACTTATGCTGGCCGCGTCGGCATCAAGATGGCAGCCGCCGCCAAGGCCGGCGCCGTGGGCGCCATCGTGCTGCATGAGGATTTCGCCGCCTCCTATCCGCTGGCGCAACTGGTCGGCACCGAACGCGTGGCGCAGATGGTGCCGGGCGCGACGACATTTGGCGGCGCTTTCCGCTTTGCCAGCTGGATCGAAGGCGGGCTGGGCCAGCGACTGCTGGCCGCCGCGGGCCTGGATCTGGCCCGCGCCAAGGCCGCCGCTCGCAAAGCCGATTTCCGCGCCCTGCCGCTGCCCGTTACCGCCAGCGCGAGCGGCCAGCTGACCGCGACGCCGTTCACCAGTTACAACGTCGTGGGCAAGCTGCCCGGCACGACCCAGGCCGGCGAGACCGTTCTGTTCGGCGCGCACTGGGATGCCAACGGGCAGGGTGTGGCCGACGCGAAGGGCGACGCCATCCGCAACGGCGCCATCGACAATGCCACCGGCACCGCCGAACTGATCGAGGTCGCCCGCGCCTTTACCGCCGGCCCGCGCCCGGCGCGCACGCTGGTATTTGCAGCGTGGACGGCGGAGGAGAAGGGCCTGCTTGGTGCCGAACATTATGCTGCCAATCCGCTGGTGCCGCTGGCCAGCACGGTCGCCGTGATCAATCTCGATCCCCACGTGCAACTGCCGCGCACCCGCAGCCTGGAACTGATCGGCGGCGGCCGCACCACGCTGGAAGGCGATCTCGGCGATGCGGCGAAAGCCATGGGCCTGGTGGTGGTGCCCGAGCCCAACCCGGAGGCCGGCTGGTATTTCCGGTCCGACCATTTCCCCTTTGCGCGTCTGGGTGTGCCGGCGCTGGCCTTCCGTGCCGGGCGCGATCTCGTGGCCGGCGGCGTGACGGCCGGGCAGGCGTTGATCGATGATTACAACCAGCGCTGTTATCACCAGCCCTGCGACGAGGTGGGCAAGGGCTTCACGTTCGAAGCCGCCGCGCAGGAAGCCGAGGCGGCGTGGCGCGTTGGGCTCGCCGTCGCCAACCGCTGGCAGAAACCGGGTTGGACAGCGCAGCCGAAATTCTAGCCCCTGCTGGGCAGCCGTGCGATCACCAGCGCGGCCACCACCATCAGCGCGCCCACCATTTCCAGCGACCCCGGCACTTCACCAAAGCGCCATGCCCCGATCATCGCGCTGATGGCCGGCTGCACCAGCAGCGACAGACCCACAACCAGCGGCGACAGGTGGCGCACGGCATAAACGATCAGACCCTGGCCCACCACCTGACTGCCGATGGCGAGGCCCAGCACCGGGGTCCAATTCTGCGGCCAGAACACGCCACTTGCCGCCAAGGGGGCGAGCGCGAGGGCGGAAGCCAGCGTTGCCAGCGCCAGCGCCGGCATCGCCTGCAGTGTGCCGCGCACCTTTTCGATGGCGATCA